>DAOSJS010000478.1:0-2736 GCA_035367355.1 Candidatus Hydrogenedentota bacterium | reverse complement strand
CGATGCCGGCGCCGGCGGCGTCCATGGCGTGCACGATGCGGTTGTTGCGGATGAGCGGCCGCTGGGCCCCTGAACCGGGATGCATGCCCAGGTCGGCGTTGTCGTGGACGTAGCAGTCCTCGACCACGACGTCGTGGCATATCTGCCAGCTGATGCCGTCGCCGTTGTTGTTACGGGTCTCGACGCCCCGGATGAGGATGCGGCTGCAATCCTGAAACCAGAGATTTCCCGCATAGTTGCCGTCGAGGTGTGCATTTGCCTCCCGGTTGCCGTCGATGACCAGGTTTTCGATCGCAAGATTCGATTTTTCCTCGGCGGTGACCAGGGGGAACAGGGTTGAGACGGTGGGCGTCTTCATGGTCCAGATGTTTTCGCGCAGTCCCCGGTCGAGTTTGAAGCGGTTGCCGCTCCGTGCTACGAGGGTGCGTTTGAGGATCACTTTGCCGCTGTGGTGCGGGTTGTCGCTCTGGATGCAGATGCCGTCGCCGACCTCAAAGCCCGTGGCGTCGGCCAGGGTGATCTCCTGGTCGAACCAGTCGGAATCCTCCGCGATGGTGGTTTGTGAGGATGGTTCTTTGATAAGGACGGTCTTGTCGCCATCGCCCAACAGGCGGACGCCTGAAGCGAGGACGATGGCATTTCGCAGGCGGTAGGTGCCAGCCTGAATATGTACGGTGCCGCCGCCAAGGCGCGCCACGTAGTCCACGGCCGCTTGAATCGTTTTCTCGGATTCCCCGACGAGATCGGCGCCGCTCGGGCCCACGGTGATCACCAGGCGCTGCTCCCAATCCGGCTCCACGACGAGGTCTCCGTCTGTGGCGCGCGGGATCTTCACCTCCGGCATCTCTATCGCGCTGGCCCACCGGGCCCAGCCCCATCCCGCGACAGCTCCTGAGACAACCCGCAGCGCCTCGCGCCGATTCATCTTATTTTTGTTCCGCCTCATAGTGTAGTCTCCTTGAAAACGGCCTTCCTGCGAGGCCCTATAGTGCACAATAGCGTGCCGTGGTGCAAAAACGGCGCGCATGTGCAGGGGCAGGCCCCCGTGCCTGCCCTGGATCAAGGTCAACGCGTGAGGATGGACGCACGCGTAGAGCTATCCGGATGGGCTGCCACAGGGGGCCGCCCTTACAATTCGGGTGCGGCGCACTTGTCCCCAGCTGGCGGGGGTGAATCGGCGCCAGCCGATTCGGGGGTGGATTTCAAAGATTGACTACAGCGGCGGAGGTGCCATGCACAGCAGGGGATACGGCGGCCGGTCACCGGTCAGATGTAGTACATATCCGGTCGGCCGGTGCCATCGATAATATCGCGAATTCTGTATTCCCGCATGACCCTGGACAGTTGGCGCGCCGCGTTTTCCCATGCGCGGTTGAGCTCCGCTCCTCCATCATCGTTGATGGGCAGGGGATCGAGGATCGGGCCGTCGATGGCTTCGATGAGGTCCAGAAGCGTGATGTCGTCGGGCGAGCGGGAGAGCAGGTAGCCGCCCTGCGCCCCGCGGACACTGCGAACCAGTCCTGCCCGCTTCAGTTGCACAAGGATATGGACAAGATACTTGACCGGTATCTTGCGCCTCTCCGCAATGGAAACCGAGGTGAGCGGCTGCTCAGTTCGTTCGTTCAGTGCTAGTTCGATTATCGCCCGGCAGGCATATTCACACCTGGACGAGATATTCATTCGGCAGTTCGCCTTCCTTCTCCGGGCGCCGCCCCCATCTCCTCAGGCGCCCTCGCGCGGACGCGTCTGCGGCGCCGCGCAAACCCTGCCCCCCCGAGCATCCGCCGCGAACTCTCTATTCTGGACACTCATATCGTACTAGCTTTGATGGGAGAAGTAAAGAGCACGGATTCCTGTCTTTTCGGTGTCAGGGTTCTGCATCCAACGGGCTGCCGATCGCAGCAGTCCCACACGGCGTTAACGAGATGGCACCCTGCTATGCGGCCTGCACGCCGTGAACAAAGGCGGCGCGGATGACGGGTTTCCACTGGGGATGGGACTGGTCCAGGTCGAAGACGACCAGGTTGGCGACAGCGCCGGGTTTCAGCGAACCGAAATCGGCCTTGACGCCGAGTGCCTCTGCTGGAATCGTCGACGCGCACCGGAACGATTGCTCGAGTGTCAAATCGGTTTCGCGCGTGGCATTGAGAACGCCCTGCAGCAGCATCAGCGCGCTGCCGGACAGCAGATGGGTGCCGCACAGGGTGATGCGTCCCGACGGAAGCAGCTCGACCATCATGCCTTTCACGCCGCTATGGTGCGGGTAGATCCCCGGTTTCAGGCCGGCGATACGGACGGCGTCGGAGGTGAGAATGATGTGGTCGGGCCCTTTCATGCGCACCATGGTCTTCAGCATATCGGGCGGAACATGGTGGAGATCCGCGATGACCGCGGCAGCAAGCCGGTCTTCAGCCAATTGAGGCCAGAGCGGATTGCAGTGGCGGTCCAGCCGGGCAGCGAGGCCGTTTCCGAGGTGAGTGCACAGTCGCGCACCGGCATCCACGGCCTGGGCGATACGGTCGTCGGGCGCATGATGGTGCCCGAGCGCGACCACTACGCCGCGTTTTACCAGTCCTTCGATAAAGGGAATGGCGCGCGGAAGCTCGGGGGCGACAGTCGTGTACAGCACGCGGCCCCCGCTCGCCCGGTTGAGCTTGTCGAAATCACGCAGGCTCGGTTCGCGGACATACCGGCGGGCATGCGCGCCCCGGGCCCCTTCAAGCGGGGACAGAAAGG
>DAOSJS010000477.1:0-2737 GCA_035367355.1 Candidatus Hydrogenedentota bacterium | reverse complement strand
CCGTTCATTGCCACCCTGGGTATGATGACGGCGGCGCGCGGACTTGCCTACATTTTCAGTGGCGGCCGCCCGGTGTCGCGTCTGAGGCCGGAATTCAATGCCATCGGCAGCGGCAGCCTGCTGGGGATCCCGATTCCTGTTGTCCTTCTTGCGGTTGTGGCGTTGCTGTCGATGGTCTTCCTGCGGTATACCCGCGCGGGACGGCATCTGTACGCGACGGGCGGAAACGAGGTCGCGGCCTATGCGTCAGGCATCAATACGCGCCGGGTCAAAGTGCTTGCGTACATCCTGTGCGGCACCCTGGCTGGCCTGGCCGGCATCGTGCAGGCCGCCCGCAGCACCACGGGCCAGCCCAATGCCGGGATGATGTATGAGCTCGACGCTATTGCATCAGTGGTCATCGGCGGAACCAGCCTCGCAGGCGGGGTGGGCGGTGTTGGCGGAACCCTTCTGGGGGCGCTGCTGATGGGGGTGATCAGCAGTGGGCTGGATATGCTGAACGTCCCTTCGTATTACCAACAGGTGGCGAAGGGACTTATCATTATTGGCGCGGTTATGCTGGATCGGCGCGGATCAAAATGATACCGCCCGCAGCGGGCACTACAGGGGAAGAGTGACGATGGGAATTGCGAGAAAAACCGGGGTTATTGCAGTCATCATCGCGTTAGCGGCCGGGACATTTCAATGCGGCCAGGGCGGCCCCAGGCCGAGCGGCGAAGGGGCCGCTGGTGCGGACGGCAAGCTTGTCATCGGCGTCTCGCTTCTGAATCTGTCGAACGAGTTCATCGTATTGCTTGAAGAGGCGATGAAGGAGGAAGCGGCGAAGCAGGGCGTGCGCCTGATCGTAAACGACGGCAACCGCAGCGCTGAGCGTCAGGTGCAGCAGATCGAAAATTTCCTGCTCCAGAAGGTGGATGCCATCATCCTCAACCCGTGTGAACACGAGGCCAGCTCGCCCGCCGTCGACAAGGCTCTCGCGGCCGGCGTTCCTATCGTCAATGTGAATTCCCAGACCCGTTCCACACCTACGGCGTTTGTAGGTTCGCGCGACGAAGAATCCGCCCAGATCGCCATGCAATACATCGCGGAGCGCCTGGGGGGCTCAGGCAATATCGTCATGATGCAGGGATTTATGGGTCAAACAGCTCAGATTGACCGCGAACGCGGCGCGCAAGAGGTACTCACTCAGTATCCACAGCTCAACCTGCTGGCGGCTCAGACCGCTGAGTGGGACCGCGCGAAAGCCGTCACCTTGATGGAGAACTGGCTTCAATCTTACGGGGATCAGATTAACGCGGTCTTTGCACAGAACGATGAGATGGGCATGGGCGCTCTTCTGGCGCTCGAGCAGGCCGGCGTGAAAGAGCGCGTCGTGGTCGCGAGTGTCGACGCGATCGCCGACGCGCTGGAGGCGATCCAGGCCGGCCGTCTCGATGCAACGGTGTTTCAAGACGCGCGTAGCCAGGGAAGCATGGCGGTGCAGACCGCCTGCGCCATTGTGTCGGGTCAACCCTTCGACAACGAGGTCTTCATTCCATTTCGCCTGGTCACTCAGGACAACGTCGCCGCCTATCTGCGCTAACCGTCCGGCGGGCCTTATTTCGTGATGGTCAGCTGGTCCTGTTCTTGGCCATCCGCGCTGTATGTGTGCAGTTCGAGCGTATTCCCGTCGATCCGCAGGGTCTGGTAAAGCGGAGGCCCGCAGAAAATGACATCGGCGTAAGGGGCTTCTTCGCCGTGCCAGTCGCGTGAGGGAATGCCCACGGAAACCAGGTAGATGGTGCCCTCCGCTGGAGACGCGACCGGCTTGCCAGCGTACAGCGGTTTGCTGCGCAGGTAATGGTGTACGTGTCCAGCGAAGACCACGTCGACGTGGTGGGCATCGAATACGGGTCCCCAGATGGCGCGCATGCGCGGGTAGTCTTCGGTGGGCGCGTACGGCGGGAAGTGCACCATGGCGAATTTCCACGTGGCGGAGCTGTTCGCCAGACGTGATTCCATCCAGGCTGCCTGGGTTTCCAGCGGGGTGGCGATGTCCAGTATGAGGAACAGGGCGTTGCCGTATTCAAAACTGTACATGCGTTCCGGCTGGACCCCGTCGGGCCCATTTTTGGGCAGGCCGAACATGTTGAGATACATCCCCGCCCCTAAACCGTCCTGATCGTCGTGGTTGCCGATGCACGGCATGACAGGACGCTGCCGAAACACTTCAGTAGACAGCGCGAAAAACTTGTCCCAGTCATCCCGGTAGAGACCAGTGTTGATCAGGTCGCCAACGAGCAGATAGAACGCGGTCTCGGGATGGCGAGTGAAAGCCTGACCAAGCATTTCACCATAGTGTGGTGAACAGTGTGAGTCGCCGATGAAAACAAACGTGAATGGGTCCGGAGATGCGGGTGCGGTGGTAAACACCGCTTCGCCAGACCAGGTGCCCCTCGCAGGGTCCCCGGCCCGGTAGGTGTAAGCGGTTCCCGGCTGAAGTCCGGTCAAGGTGGCGGTGAACCGGTGGCACACGGCGCAGCACCCGCCCAAGGGGTGGGCGCGGGTGAATTTGACGGGGTTCGCGCCTACCGCCGGGGCGATGCCCTGAAAACCATTGTGTGGAAGCGTGCCGCACAGGCCATGGCACGGGGCTCGGCAGACCTGACCAGCCGCGAACTGGCACGCACCGCCCACCATCAGAACCTGTGGCTCGACTGGCAACACACCCAGGTGGCCGACACCGAGCTGCGCATCG
>DAOSJS010000476.1:0-2742 GCA_035367355.1 Candidatus Hydrogenedentota bacterium | reverse complement strand
CTTTTTTGGCGGCGACTGGCCGCGCCACCCGGCCGATATCGAGCCGGGCGACCGCATCCGCATTGATGGCTTTATCGAAGACCATAATGGCAAGGTCATCATCAACGCGCGTCATTCCGCCGCCCCGGAGATGCAATTCGTAGTGACCAAACTGGCCTCCGATGCCGGTATGCCGACACCGCTGGTCATTCCCAACATCGCCGCCTGCAATACTTTCGATCAGACTCGCGCCACTGGCGGTGAGCATTACCAAGGCCAATGGGTTCGCTTGAATGCCGTCCACATCGTCTCGGGAACGTGGTCCGCTGGCAGTTCCCTAGTCGTTGCCGATGACGCTGGCTCCACGCTTACCATGCTCCTATCCGAGACCGGCGATTTCGCGCGTTACCCAGCCCCTTCGGGGAATTTTAGTCTCCAGGGCATCTTCGATCAGGAAGACCCGACGCCTCCGGCAACGGACAATTACCGTGTTTGGATCAAGCACTACAGCGACATCGCCATTCCCTCAGGTCTACTCGATAGTCTATGGGATTTGCAAGCGGTGGACGCCAACGGCGTCGGCAATCATCCCAAGGTTGGGGCCGATATTGGTAGCGATCCGGCGACTTCTGCCAACCGTGTGCATGTGGTGGGCATCGCGCTTAACCGGCCCGATGAACTACTTGATCCGGCCCAGCAGTGGCAGGTCTTCATCCAGGCGCAGTGGCCCGAGAAGGGCGGTATCGCTGCTTGGGATGGCGCGTTCTTTGGCGGATCGTGGCCACGTCATCCCGCCGATATCGAACCGGGTGACCTAATCCAGATCGACGGCTTCGTCGAGGACCACAACGGCAAGGTCAACATCAACGCCCGCCATTCATCCGCGCCCGAAATGCAATTTGTCGTGACCAAGCTGGCCTCGGGTGTGGGGTTGCCCACGCCCAAGGAATTCACAAGTCTGGCCGACGTGAACGCCTTTGACATCACGCGCAAGACTGGCGGCGAGCGTTACCAGTGCACCTGGGTCAAGTTCAAGCAGGTCCGGATTGTCTCGGGAACCTGGAAGGCCGGCAATACACTGGTTATTGCTGATGACGGCGGTTCGACCACCAGCCTGCTGCTGTCCAGCCAAGGGGACTTCGATCAGCACGCCGCACCCACGGGCACGTTCAGCGTCACGGGCATATACGACCAGGAGGACGCGGCCGCGCCGGCGACGGGCGACTATCGCCTGTGGGTCAAGCGCTTCAGCGATTTTGAATTCGTGACCGGAGCCAAGGATTGGGAGCTTTATCGCTAATGAAGCCGCGTGGGCACATCCCTTTCGGAAAAATCAGGGTGAAGTCGCACGGCTTCACCCTGATCGAACTGTTGATCGTGGTCGCGATCATCGCGATTCTTGCCGCGATCGCGGTGCCTAATTTCCTGGAGGCACAGGTGCGTGCCAAGACGGCCCGGGCCAAGGCTGACATGAAGACCATCGCCACGGGCCTGGAAGCTTACAGAGTCGATTGCGGCCGGTATCCAATGGCGCGCACCTACTGCGCCGGGATGTCGGCCAGCATGGACGATTACAATATTTGTCCGCCGGAACTGACTTCGCCCATCGCCTATATCACTTCGCGGCCCAATGATGTCTTCAACCGGCAACACCCCTACAAATACATCGCCCCCGGCCGGGGCTGGGCTAATGAGAGCATCACGATTTTAGCGCTGTGGGCTCCCAAAGCATTTCCTCACGATACCGGTTACCAGGACGATGTACCATGGTTCGACCCGGCCAAAGGCCCGATTCAATGGGCGCTCTGGAGTGTCGGGCCATCCGGGGCCAAGGCTTTCGATATTTCTGATTCACAGCATATCCCCGTTCCCAGTCGCACCTGGTACGATCCGACCAACGGATCGACCAGCAACGGTGTGATCACTGTCCTCAATACCGGCCATCATTCACCATAGGCAAATCTATGATTCACATTGCCGCACAATCGCCTTAGCCCAATAGGCGTCAGGTTGGTCCACCAGATCGAGTAGTTCAAAACCGTTCTCTTCCATCAACCGGCGCATAGTGTAGGGACACGGCAGCGTGTGGTCCGAAACCTCCGGGGCGGCGTGGTGATGAAAATGATTGAGGCTCTCGCGTCCCTCGAAGTGATTGATCCAGAGCTGGCCTTCCGGTTTAAGCAGTCGGGAGAATCCACGCAGAGCCGCCGCTTGATCCGCGAAATGCGGAAAGACGTTGAGGCAGATTACGCGGTCGAACCCTCCCGGCTCGTTCACGATTGCAGAGGCCGAACCGCATATCAGGTGAACCTGGGCGGGCAGGCCGCGCCCCTCAGCCAGGCGGACCATCTCGGGCGACAGATCGTAGGCGACGACCTCGCCTTCTGGACCGACCGCTTCGGCCAGGACCGCCGTCAGTCGTCCCGCGCCGCATCCTGGCTCTAACACGCGCATACCGGGCCGGATCGCCCACATTTCCAGAAACCGCTGTAGCGTTTCCAACTCGACTGGCTCAAATTCATACATCAACCGCTTGCGGGCGCAGTGGTCAAAGAATTCGGCGATCCCCTGGTCACCATGGGAGTGTCCCATCAGCGGTCCATTGTTAAGCGTGATCTGTATCTTTCGCGTCATTGTGTCTATTCTCCGATGAGATGAATCGCCAGCCATTTACGGCCGATTACGGACAACGCATAGAGCAGCGTCGAAACGAGCACGATGCAGGCGCCCGTGGGCAGATTGAAAAAATACGAGATCCAGAAC
>DAOSJS010000475.1:0-2750 GCA_035367355.1 Candidatus Hydrogenedentota bacterium | reverse complement strand
CGCGGCAGGATCCAAAAGACAGGCGCGGGCTCGTGGGCTGTTTCCCGGTGATCAAGGTGGCGGGCGCCGCCGCGGAACAGGGTTTACCGCTGGACGAGTGCCTTGCCATTGCGGAACGCATGGAGCGCAACATGGCCACGCTCGCGGTGGCCGTTACGGGTGCGACGCACCCCTCGACGGGGCAGGTTATCGCGGAAGTGCCCGAAGCCGACATGATTGTCGGTATGGGGCAGCATGGCGAGGCTGGGGGAGGCCAGCAGCCGCTCAAGAGTGCGGACGAAACGGCCGCCCTCATGATTGATGCCCTGTGCGCCGATCTGGGGGCAAAGGCCGGCGACCAGCTGCTGGTCCTTATCAACGGCGTCGGTTCGACCACGCTGATGGAGCAGTACCTCGTGCTCAACGGCGTGAAGAAGGCCCTGGACGCCAAAAACATGGTCCTGGCGCGCGCGCTCGTTGGCGAGTTCCTCACCGTGCAGGAGATGGGCGGTTTTCAGATGTGCGCCGCGAAGATGGACGAGCAGCTGCTGGCCTTGTGGGATGCCCCCTGCAACACGCCGGCGCTGGTCGTGAAATAAGTCCCGGGACAGCATACATGGTGACTTTAGAGCGACTGGCCTCGATGGTGCATGCGGCTGCGGCGCAGATACGCGCCAGCCAGGAGCTGCTTTCACAATTGGACTCGCACGGCGGCGATGGCGACCACGGAACGACGATGGTGCGCGCCATGAATTGCATGGAGCAGGCGGTCGAGGCGAAACAGGCCGGGTCGATCCCCGAGCTGCTGAAAGCCATTGGCTGGGCGGTCATGGGCGTCGACGGCGGGGCGACCGGCCCGCTTTTCGGGACGTTTTTCATGAGCATGTCGGACGCGGCCGGCGGGGCGGCGCTTGATGCGCGGGGCCTGGCCGGGGCGTTTGCGGCAGGATTGGCCGGTGTTCAGAAACGTACCCGCGCCCAGGTGGGCGACAAGACCATGCTCGATGCCCTCGTGCCGGCCGTGCAGGCTGCGCAGGAGGCCGCAGATGGCGGCGCCCCGGTCGAAGACGTGCTCCGAAGCGCGTTCGAGGCCGCCCGTGCGGGCGCGGAAGGCACCGCGGCGATGCAGGCACGCTTCGGCCGGGCCAAAAACATCGGTGAAAAGAGCATCGGACAGCCTGACGCCGGTGCCACTTCGGTTTCGCTCTTGTTCAAGGGATTTCTGGAAGGAGTGACATCACATGGCTGATGCGGACAAAACTACCGGCGACAAAAAGAAGAATTTCGGGATCGGCATACCTCAGGAGACACCCGGATTCTTCCTCAAGGGCAGCGCCCATCTGGACTGGGGGATGAAACACCGGCTTGCGCGCATTTTCAATCCCAAAAGCGGGCGCACCGTCATGCTGGCGTTCGATCACGGCTACATCATGGGGCCGACCTCCGGCATCGAACGGATCGACCTGGCTATCCCGCCGCTGATTGACTACGTTGACTGCCTGATGTGCACCCGCGGCGCGTTGCGTACCTGCATCCCGCCCGAGACCAATAAACCGGTGGTCCTGCGGTGCAGCACGGGCGCGACTGTGCTCAGAGAGCTCAGCGATGAAGTGATCGGAGTGACGGTCGAAGATGCTGTGCGCATGAATGCGGCCGCGGTGACCACGCAGGTCTGTATCGGCGCGGTACACGAGCGCGAAACGCTCGAAAACCTGTCGTACCTGATCAATGAAGGCAACAACTACGGCGTTCCGACGCTTGGCGTCACGGCCGTGGGCAAGGAACTCGTGCGCGATGCCCGGTATCTGGGGCTGGCGTGCCGGGTGATCGCGGAACTCGGGGCACATTTCGTGAAGACGTACTACTGCGAACCCGATTTCGAGGAGGTCGTGGCGGGCTGCCCCGTTCCCATTGTGATCGCGGGCGGCAAGAAACTGCCGGAGAAAGAGGCCCTCGACATGGCGTACAAGGCGATTAACCAGGGCGCCGCGGGCGTCGACATGGGCCGCAACATCTTCTGCGCTGACGATCCCGTTGCGATGGTGCAGGCCGTGCGCCAGGTGGTGCACGAAAACGACACGCCGGACCAGGCGTTTGACCTGTACGAGACTCTGAAACGTGAACACGCGAAATGAGCGTCCATGCGTCCGGACCGATTGAAGGCAGAGGGGCCGCAGTGCGCAGGCGGAGGAAGCCAGGAGGAACCGGGTGATGAGTCACATGACCAGACGGCAAATGATTGGCGGCGTTGTGGCGGGCACGGCAATGGCGGCCGTTGGCGGCCGCACACGCGCAAGCGAGGTGAGCATGCTGGAGAACAAAGATTTTTACAAAGCGGATGGTACCTTTGACGCTGCAGCGGCGAAAGAGGCGTACTACGACATGATGCGGCGCTTCAATTACCCGATCGTCGACCGGCTCCAGGGCGAGGAGTTCTGGGCCGTCGATTTCGGCCTGGGCAAGTTTACCGAAGTGGGCATGGCGGGCATTTTCTGGCTCAATGTCAAGGAACACGACTTTTTCGGCCACGAGATCTACCTGTTGCCCGGCCAGATGATCCCCGAACACCGCCACCTGAAAACCGAAGATGCGCGGCCGAAAATGGAGGGCTGGCACACCCGCCACGGGTTCGTCTGGACCTACGGCGAAGGCGAGCCCAATCCGGGAGATGTCGAGCGGATTCCGCCCAGTCACCGTGATATCGCCAAAGCCCGGCGCGCGCTCAAACTGATGCCCGGCGAAGTGACCTGGCTGCCGGAGGCCGAACAGTG
>DAOSJS010000474.1:0-2756 GCA_035367355.1 Candidatus Hydrogenedentota bacterium | reverse complement strand
CCCAGAAACCCCGGGTGCGCGGCGGCTGCCTCGGCCATTTTCGGATTGTATTTCATAGTGCAGGAGCCGAGCGGATAAAAATGGGTGTCGACGCCGAAGTTGCGCTGCGACAGACGCGAGAAGTGCCGCACGACGTCCAGTTCGCTGACCTCGGGAAGGGCTGCAGGCTCCGCGCGGCACAGTTCGGGCGGAAGCGCCGCTTCCGGGACATCCAGCGGGTCGAACGCGATGGCCCGGCAACCGGGTCTCGATTTTTCAAAAATCAGTTCCATACTCTGGCTCCATATCGGGCTATGCCTGGCGGCAGGCGCTGGCCAATGCGCCGGCAAACACGTCGAGCTGGGCGCGCGTACGCTGTTCCGTAACGGCAATGAGCAGGTCTGTCTCTTCCCCTTTTCCAACGGCGCTGAGAGGCAGCCCGGCAAGATAACCCTGTTTCGCAAGCGCCAGGCAGGCGTCCTGGGCTTTGACGGGGAGGCGGACCGCGAACTCGTTGAACGTGGACCCGGAATTGAGCAACCGGGCGAATCCGAGCTGTTGTTTGAGGTATTCCGCCTTGGCATGGCACTGGGTGGCCGCTTCACGCAGGCCGTCCCTGCCCAGCAGGCACAGGTAAATCAGCGCGCGAAGGGCGATGAGCGCCTCATTCGAACAGATGTTGGACATGGCTTTCTCGCGGCGGATGTGCTGTTCGCGGGCCTGCAGGGTCAGGACGAATCCGCGCCGGCCCTGCGCATCTTCGGTAGCCGCAGCCAGCCGGCCGGGCATGCGGCGCAGGTGTTCCTTGCGGGTGGCCAGAATGCCCAGGTAGGGGCCGCCGAAACCCAGCGGCACGCCCAGACTCTGTCCTTCCGCTACCGCGATATCCGCACCCATGGCGCCCGGCGTTTTCAGAAGGCCCAGCGACAAGGGGTAGAACGAGAGAACAAGCAGCGCGCCCGCCTCGTGGCAGCGCCCGGCCAGCGCCGTAAAATCGTGGACATCTCCCAGGAAACCCGGGTTCTGAACAATGACGCAGGCCGCACCGGCCGGATCGTCGCCGTCGGCGAGTTCGACCTCGAGATTGGCGGTGTGCGTGGCCAGAATCGCGCGGTAGCGCGGGTTGAGGGATCCGTGACAGACGATGCGCCGCCGGCGCGTGAGCCGGATCGCCATCGTAGCGGCTTCGAAAACCGCCGTGCCACCGTCGTAGAGCGACGCGTTGGCAAAATCCATATCGGTCAGCCGGCAGATGGCGGACTGGTATTCGTAGATACTCTGCAGGGTGCCCTGGGCGGCTTCGGGCTGGTACGGTGTGTAGGCGGTGAGAAATTCTCCGCGGGACGCGAGCGCATCGACGGCGGCCGGGATGAAGTGGTCGTAATAGCCGCCGCCGAGAAAGCAGACGCGCGCCCCATCACCGCGGCTGGCCAGCTGGGCCAGCCGCGCACGCACGGCCATCTCCGATTGACCCGGGGGCAAGTCCCAGGAAGTGACGCGCAGGGTTTCGGGGATGTGCTCAAAAAACTCCTCGGTGCTCGTAAGCCCGATGGTTTTAAGCATTTCAGCCTGTTCGGCCGGCGTGGTGGAGACGAAGCTCATACACCCTGGTCCTCCACAAAGCGGGCGTACTCCTTGCAGTCCATAAGCTTGTCGTATTCCCGCAGATTGCCCTCGGCGATTTTGAAAAACCAGCCGTCATTGTAGGGGCTGGCGTTCACGAGTTCCGGGCGGCGGTCCAGCTCCTGGTTGACCTCAGAAACGTGGCCGCTGATGGGGGCATAGATGTCGCTGGCAGCCTTGACTGATTCCACGGCGCCCGCGGCCTGGCCCTGATCCAGCACCATGCCGGGCTCGGGCAATTCGACGTAGGTCACATCGCCCAATTGCTCCGCGGCATGTTCGGTGATGCCCACCGTATAGATGTCGCCGCCTTCGTCTCGGATCCACTCATGTTCGTGCGTGTACTTGAGTCCTTCGGGGAAATCCATAGTCGCTCTCTCCTTAATTCCTGCATGTTCCCGCCCCGTAAAAGGGGATTTCCGTGACTTCTATGGCAATTCGGCGGGGGCCCGCGGTCAGTGTGACGCCGGGTTCTGCCAGTTCAGGCGACAGATAGGCCAGTCCAATGCCGCGCTCGACCGAAGGCCCGTAGGTTCCACTGGTGACAACTCCCACGGTCTCATCGCCCCGGTATACGTCAAATCCGTGACGCGGCGCGCTGCGCGAATCCGTCCAGATCGGTGTAAGAACAGAGTATCCACCGGCGTCCCGTTGCTTTTCCAGCGCCTCCCGGCCCGTAAACGGTTTGTTCCAGTCGATGAACGCATCCTGACGCGCTTCCAGCGGCGTGCGCGACCCATCGATATCCTGGCCCGAGAGCAGGTATCCCATCTCCAGCCGGAGGGTATCGCGCGCACCGAGGCCCGCGGGCGCCACGGCGGGATGGTCGAGGAGCCTCCGCCAGAGCGGAACGGCGGCGGCGTTGGGCAGATACAGCTCGTAACCCAGTTCGCCGGTATATCCCGTTCTCGAGAGAAGCACCGGATACCCGGACCATTCCGCCTGTGTCAGCCCGAAATAACTCAACGCCGCGGCGGCAGTCAGCCCGATAGACACAAGGATCTCGCGGCTGAGCGGCCCCTGGATGTCGATCTTGGCCGTTTCGGCGGACTCGCTCGACCGGGTCGCCGCCGTGTTTGCGTCGCAGGTGCCGGGGCTGGAAACACGGCGGCGACCCGGTCGAGCGAACCCGCGTTGGTGACTACGAACAGCTC
>DAOSJS010000473.1:0-2757 GCA_035367355.1 Candidatus Hydrogenedentota bacterium | reverse complement strand
ACAAGAAAATCCTTCAAATGCGGCTTGACATTGACACATTATCTTTAGCCTGGGGTGGGCGCCCCTAAAAATCAAGCGCCTCGGAGAGGCGCTACAGAAGACTGCCAAAAGAAACTGGAAATGTAAACTTAATTTCTGTACAGCTCCTAATTATCAATCGGTGACCGATTACAAACAGTTGATGGTTTTCGGATATTCTCAATCGCGGAATTAACATGTATGACAATGAGGCAAAGAAGGAGATGAAACGTATGGCGAAGCGAGTTCTGGTGACGGGTGACTTTGTTCTGGACAACCATATTTACGAGGGGCAGCGGCGGAACTTCTCTGATGAACAGGCAGGGGTTCAGGTGGTGCGTCAGCTTGGCGGCGCGGCGCTTGTCTATGATCTGCTTGCGGAGCTTATGGGGGAAAGCGCGAAGACCGACCTGGCCCTTGGCGTCGAGCTGCCAACCGGCGTGGACAAGATTCAATCGGAGCAGGTGCCGGACACATGCCAGGCCTATGCATTTTGGAAGTCATTTGACAAGGTGTGGCGTACGGAGTCGGGGATGGGGTTCGGCGGGGATTGCTCGCAGGGGGCGCCGGATGTCACATGGCCTCCTTGCAACAAGACCGCAAAACAAGCGCCAGAGGTGCTGGTATTGTGCGATGGCGGGCTCGGGTTTCGTGACAGCAGTGACAACTGGCCGACGCGGGACCTGGATGCTGCGGAGTTCATCGTGCTCAAGTCCACCACGCCCCTGCTGAGAGGCGCACTCTGGGAGAAGCTGATCCAGCCGGAGTATGCCGGGAAGCTGGTGATCACGGTTGCCGCGTCGGACCTGCGCCGCTCGGATGCGCTGGTGAATAGAGGCATGTCCTGGGAGGATACTCTCGAGAGTCTGGCGTCAGAGCTGGCGCCGGGAGGCGGTCTCGAGGCCCTTACGAAGTGCCGGCACCTGGTCATCGTGTTTGAATCCGAGGGCGCCCTCTGGGTTGACATCGGCGGGGCCCCCGGTGTGAACGCCGAAACCCTGGACAGTATCCGTTGCCATTTTGTCTATCGGCCCGACAGCATTGAAAGCGAACTGCGGATGCATACAAAGGGAACTGCGTTCGGCTTCCTGTCCTGCATCACGGCGGCCGTTGCCTGGCATCTCGCCAAGAATGCACCGCTGGACATGCCGCGCGCTCTGGAGGGAGGTCTTTCGGCAATGTCCAACCTGCTGCTGGATGGGCATGGACCGAGCAGCCAGCCGGGGAATGGGTTCCCTGCCGTACGGCTCGCCAAATGCATCAAGAACGTCACCTGCGCCTACTCGCGGGCCGTGTTCCAGCTGGGCGATGTCTGTCATGGCCTGACATGCCCGCAGGGCACCCATGCAGCCGGAGCTGCATCCCGACATCAGGGATGCTGGAGTCTGTTGCGCACGATGCTGTCGTCCAGCGGCTCAACCTGCACCGCCCCTGCCTATGACCTCGCGAAGCTCGTAGTGGAAAACGGCATGATTGCGTTGGCGAATGTTCCGCATCTGCGCAAAGGCTTGCTGTTCAGCGTGGACAGGCGGGAGATCGAGGGGATGCGCGGCATCTCCGGGATCATCCAGGAATACCGCGACAAGAAGGGCGCCAAGAAACCGCTTTCCATTGGCGTGTTTGGCCCTCCCGGCTCCGGGAAGTCGTTCGCTGTCAAAGAGATTGCCAAGGCCGAGCTGGGTGAAAAGGTGCCGTTCCTCGAATTCAACCTCTCGCAATTCAACGATGCGGAGGACCTAATCGGGGCTTTCCATCAGGTGCGTGACGAAGTGCTCAAGGGCGAGACGCCGGTGGCCTTTTTCGACGAGTTCGACACACAGCGGTACAAGTGGCTGCAATATCTCCTGGCGCCGATGCAGGATGGCTCTTTCCAGGATGGGCAACTGACGCATCCGATCGGCAAGAGCATCTTCATCTTCGCGGGTGGCACAAGCTCGTCGTTCCAGACCTTCGGGCCTCCCAATCCGGACAGCCTCGGAAGAAAACCGACGCCACAGGAAAAAGAGGACTACAGCCAGTTCAAATTCGCCAAGGGACCCGATTTCCAAAGCCGATTGGATGGATTCATCAACGTCAACGGTCCCGATCAGCGCGTCTTGCCCGACGAGCGGAATGATCAGGTTTCAGACTCCTGCGATATCTTCTTCCCGCTTCGCCGGGCGTTTATCATACGGGGCGAGTTCCGCGCCAAACCGATGCAGAAGCTCGATGTGGACGACGGCTTGCTGGAAGCCCTGATCAAGGCGGACGGATACCGGCATGGTTCACGCTCGCTCAGCAAGGTCCTCGATCCTCTCAAGTCGCATCTCATGCAAGCCGGCGGCCGGCTCCTCCGCTCGCTGATTCCGCCGCGCGATCTCCTGAACTTGTACACGAACGCGGATGAATTCATGCGCTTATGCCGTTCGGTGCCGCCGCATCGCCCCGTTGACCCCTTGCTGACGGATACCGCCAAACTGGAGAAAGTCGCCAAGGCCATCCACGACACATGGCAGGAACTAGACAGGAAAGAAGGCAGGCAAAAAACGAAAGACGCCGTTCCCTTCTCCAATCTGTCCGAATTCTACCGCGGCTCCAACATTGCCGCAGCCCGGCGGATTCCCGCCGTTCTCGCGCTTGCCTCGCTCAAGCTGGTGGACGGCAAAAACACGCCGGATGAACGCGAACGGGTCTGCCGCAAACTGGAATACCACCTCGAACTCATGGCCGAGAACGAGCACGACCGCTGGATGGCCTGGT
>DAOSJS010000472.1:0-2757 GCA_035367355.1 Candidatus Hydrogenedentota bacterium | reverse complement strand
CGAGGCCGGCCCAGGGACAAACCGGCCGCTCAGGACAGCAGTTCAAGCAGCGGCTCAAGCTGATACTTGACGCTGTCCGCCGCTGCGAGCACCTCATGGACCCGGTGGTACTGGCTGAGAATGGCTTCAGCGCTGTTTTCGAGCACATGGATCTGGTCAGCCAGCACATGCGCAACGGAACAGAAAAACAGCCAATACATCAGCTTCTCCAGCTGCTCCTTGCTGAGCCACAATTTGCCCTCATAGGGATTGACGTACAGAAAATCGCTGAAGACGGGGTCGTCAAACATCTGCTCGAGCAACTCGGCGCGTTCGCTCACAGTCAAGAGCAGCGGCAAATCCTGGTAGCGCAGCATGAGCTTGACGAGCCCCGTGCCCAGCATGGCTTGCGAGTGGTCAAGCCCCAGCGCGCGATACACGTCGTAAACCACACCCGTCACGGGCCATTCGTCCATCCAGGCGGCGGTGCGCGCCTCGAGCTCGCTCTGGCTGATGGCCTCGCCAAGCGGCGCCAGAACGGCCCACAGCGCAGGGACAGCCCACCACGTCTCCGGACCGATAGCCGCCACCTCGCTCGACTCCCGAAGATAGTCCACAACCCGCTGCTCGACGCCCAGGGAGGTGACCAGATCGCGGGACTGTTGTGCGGCATCAACTGACCTCAGGATCTCGCTCAGCGCGCCGTCAAGATCGAGCGGCCGAATCAACTGGTCCTGCAGCGCGGAAAGGAAGCCCGTCATGGCTCGGGCAAAAACACGGCGGGCGTCAGCGCCGGGCAGGACATCGGTGCCACCGGAGAACAGGGCTTTCAAGAGGCTGGGATCCAGGGCTTGCCGCAGCGCCTCGCGCATCGGTTTGAGCGTGATCTCGCGGTGGGCCGCGTCCATGCTGGGCACCCCCCGGCCGCCCAGATCGTGTGCAAGCGCCCCCCAGGTGCCGTCCAGGTCCCGCACTTCGCGGAAATCGAGAAACACCTGGTTCTGGTAGCCGTCCAGCTCCGCGTATAGCCCTTCGTGGGCCAATTGCCGGCCCGGGTAGATGTATTCGAGTCCGCGGGTATGATCGCGGCAGACATAATAGACGCCGTGATCGCCGCTCAGTTCAAGGGCTTCGGCGAGCGAGCGCCGAACGAGGCGGGCCTGGCTTTCGGAACCGGCGTTGATCGCCGTAGACAGGCGGACACGCCCCTGCGCGCGCTGATACGCGTTATTGTACAGCACCAGGGCGCGCTCGCCGTTGGCCCGGTTCGTATAGGCAAAGACGTTTTCATTTACGTACCCGTCGCTGGTCTCAAAATCGAAGAAAGCAAAATTCTGGACTCCGGAAAACAGGTACCGTTTGCGGAGCAGTGGAAATACTTCGCGTTCGTGCCGGTACACCAGGTCCTGATTGACCGGCTCGTCCCAGTAGGCGCGCCGGTATTCCATGCCGTATTTCTCGCTGAATCCCTCGACCTGGCCGTGCCCGAACATGGGCAGCCCGGGCATGGTCACCAGCATGACCGCGACGCCAAAATACTTGTCGCCGCTCCCGAACTGTTCGATGGCGGTGAGTTCATCGGGATTATTCTGAAAATTCACGAACCGCTTGAGGACTTCGGGGCTGAATTCCAGGACGTTCTTGACCGTCTGGCGGTACTTGCTGTTTTCCTCCATTTTGAGCATGTTCATGAACGCGCTGTTGTAAACACGGTGCATGCCGAGCGTGCGCACAAAATAGCCTTCCATAAGCCAGAACGCTTCGGCGAGCAGCAGCGTGTCCGGCCGCTGGGCATTCACCCGGTCGACCAGCTCGCGCCAGAATTCCTGCGGCATGTGCCGATCGAACTCCTCGCGGGCCATACCGTACTCGGCTCGCGACGGAATCGCGCCGCCTTCCCCGGGCAAGGGAAACCACAAGCGCTGGTAATGGCGTTTGGAGAGTGTCATGGCCGCGTCAAAACGGATGATCGGAAAGACCTGTGCCACGTGCATGATGGTGTTGATCACCGCTTCCCGCACGCCCTGGCGCAGGTAATTGAGCTGGGCCGTGTCGTTCCACGGCATACTGGTGCCGTCATTGCCGTGGTAGATATACCGGGTGTGTCCGGTCTGACGGTCCACGCGCTTGAACACCACCGCGGCGTCGCGCCGTTCCCAATAGCCGTCTTCGATATAGACTTCCACCCGCGGGTCTGGCGAGAGATTCGGGCCGCTGAACCGGTACACGGGAAACGGAGGATGGTCGCGCTGAATAAACCAGTCCGGGTGCTCGACCACCCATCGGGAATAAATGCCGACATGATTGGGCACCATGTCGCAGGCCAGGTGAATACCGCGGACCGCCGCCCGGTGACGCAGGTTTTCGGCTGCCGCAGGGCCACCCAGATCGGCTGCGATCTCGTAATCATACAGGGAGTACGCAGACGCCGCGGCCTCCGGATTGCCCATCCGCTCTTTGATGGTCTGCGAGGCGATGGATCGCTCCCAGATGCCGATGAGCCAGAGTCCGGTAAATCCCCAGCGAGCCAGCAGGTCGAGTTCTTCGTCTGGAATGTCATCGATCCGCCGGATGAGGCGGCCATATTTTTTTGAAAGCTGGTCCAGCCACACGTAGGTGGACTTGGCCATGAGGGCCACGTTGGCCATCCAGTCCCGGTCGGCTGTGAAGCGTTCCGGTTCCGGGTACCCTGAATCGCCGCCGTACGCATAGCGCCCGAATTCGAGTACTGCGGCCGGCCCGGGACCCAGGCCGCGATGGCGGGTCTCTTCCTTCAAC
>DAOSJS010000471.1:0-2759 GCA_035367355.1 Candidatus Hydrogenedentota bacterium | reverse complement strand
CGACAGGCCGTACGTTGAAAAAACGCCTGAAATACGCCCCGAAAGCCGTGCCAGCCGCCTGGTTCTTAAAGGGATTCGCGGGTTACGGGCTTGTCACATCCGTCGCTGTTTTCGGGCAGTTCCCCGGGGGCGCCGAGCGTTTGTTTTTTCAGCGCGCCTTCGTCAGACAGCTGCAATAGATGCAACCCCTCGAGCTGGAGACACACGAGACCGGTAATGATGACCGTGCCTGCGTTGATGGCGTGGGCCACAATGGCCAGGGCCAGGGCGTCGTTGTATGAGACATCGGGCTGCACCAGTTTCAAACCCGCCACCAACGGCACCTGAAACTGGCCTACGAAGCCGGGAGTGCCTGGGACGCTGATCGCGATGGCCAACGCGGCCTGCATCACGAATACCGTGTACCACGGCGCCTGAATCCCAAACCCGAACAGCACGCATTGAAGTATGAGGATGAAGCACGCCCAGGTGGCCAGGTTGTACCCCACCGATTTCGCCAGATCCGAAGAAGATCGGAACACCTCGAACCCTTCGGCGAATTGCCGGAGCAGGCGGTGAACCCAGTCCCCGAACTTGCGGCACGCCGTGGCTCCGGCCCGGAACGGGATGAGCCGCTGGCTTGCGAATTCAAACAGCCCGTCGGAAATACGCAGGACCCGGTCTTTACTGACGAACAGCAACACGAAGACCGCGATGACGATGACAAGAAACACGGATGCGCCCAGCGCGCCGGTATGATACGCGCTGGCTGGCACGAGAATGGGGGAGTCGCTCCGGAACAATTCCCCCGGGATCTCGATCGTCTGTTCCGGGCGGAAGGCCAGGAGCGCTATCGCCATGGTCACAATCAATCCGATCAGGTCATTGACCCGATCGAGCGCTACCAGTGCAAAGCTGCGCGTAACCCCGAGCGGAGTCAGACGGGACAGCACCACCGCCCGCACCAGCTCCCCGATACGGGCCGGGAGTGTGAAATTTGCCAGAAATCCGATTTGCGTGGCCGAAAACATGGTCCGGAAGGAGGCCCCCGGTTCTACTGCCCGCACAACATAGCTCCATCGCTTGACACGTCCCAGGAAACTCACCCCGATCAACAGTATCGCCAGAATAAGCCAGCCCCAGCGAATTTCCGCGAACGAACGCTTCAGTTCCGACCAACTCGTTCCCTGAAACATCCACCAGAGGATGAGCACACCAATCGCCAGCCCTGTTATGCCCTGTATGGCCTGCTTGAGTCTTGCCCGCAACAGAAGTTCTCCAGTGAGTAGGGTGTTATGTTGTGCACAGTGCCCGCGGCATCAAGTCAGGAAATGGAGTCAGGAGCGGAAACGGCCTCGGGGCGACGGATCAAGCTTTTTCAGCGGAGCTTTGCCGCGCTTCCGCTCGAGCGTTTCCACCACGCCACCACGCCGTTCTTCGTCTGGAGGCAGCCAGCCCCGCCGCTGCCTGCGCCGCTTGTCCGCTTTATGCTCCAGTTCAGCATACGCCACGCGCAATCGCTCCAAAAGGGCCATCCGGCAGGAAAGGCACAGCCCTGATTCTTCCTCGAGCGCCTGATTGCGGCAGCGTGTGCAGACGCGGGGTTCTCTGCGCGCCAGATCACGGCGGAGGGCTGGAGTTTTGCGCAGCAGTTGGCGCACTTCATCGTGCGTCAAGCCCGAGGCCTCTGCGAGCGTTTCCATGCTGGCCTCAGCCTCGCCCAGGCGATCCAGTGCGCGGTAGAGGCTCTCCATTTGCTCGACGCGGCGCACGGTGCATTCCCGGCACAGGCCGTCGTACTCGTCCGCGTGTACGAGCACTCCGCAGTCCCTGCAATTTGCCAGATTAACGCTCACGATCCTTGAGTTCCCTGGCCAGATGGTCCACCTGACGCCGTAAATCAGCCACGCTGCCTTCATTGTCCAACACCCAGTCGGCCAGCGCAAGTTTCTGGTCCGGTGGAGTCTGTGCGCGCATTCTGGCCATGGCCTCGTCCTGGCTGAGGCCGCGCGCCTTCATCAATCGCTGCAATCGAACGGATTCCGGGCAGGTGACCAGGATCAAGCCATCAAGGCACGGTTCCCGCATCCCCGATTCGGCAATGAGTGCCGCGTCCAGGAGGACGGTCCGGTGCCCCTGAGCCGCCAGGGCCTTTATCCGGCGCTTTATCTCGCGCTTGATGCAGGGATGGGTTATGGCATTGAGCTGCTGCCGCGCCTCCGGCTCAGCGAAGATCCGGGCGCCCAGCTTCTTTCGGTCAATCTGCCCTGCGCACAGGATCTCCTGTCCAAACGCGGCCACAACAGCGGGTGCGGCCTCGCCGCCAGGCTCAAGCACATCATGACCGATGCGGTCCGCGTCGATGACGGGATAGCCCAGCTCTTCAAAGCGGCGTGCCGCCTCCGATTTCCCGCTGCCCGTGCCTCCCGTGATGCCTATGACCTGCATGCCGGATGCAGCTCTTTCCATGACGCTTCCTCGTAAAACTTGCAATCGAATGGTGAATCCGGCCATCGCCCGGCCCGGCCCCAGCCACGACAGGCCGCGCTGATGTGACGTTTATCGGGCCCCATCGAATGCCTCCCGGTTTTCATTGAGGGGTGTCCTCTCTCGCGAGGTACCGTTCGAGGGCTTCCTCATAGCGTCCCTGAACCTTCAGGATGCGCTCGAGCAGCTCCCGTACGGCGCCTTTTCCGCCCGGCGCCTGTGTCACCAGAGCGGCTGCGGCCCTGGCCTCGGCGGCCGCATCAGCCACGGCCACACCCACACCAACCGCGTTC
>DAOSJS010000470.1:0-2766 GCA_035367355.1 Candidatus Hydrogenedentota bacterium | reverse complement strand
AACAGTTCGATCTCAAGAGCCCCACCCTCGCCATGGCCGGCAAGGGAACCATCGACTTTCCGAACAACGACACCCACATGACCGTGGACATCCATCTCCTGCAGATGGCCACACAGGTGCTCGACATCGTCAAGCTCGGCGACGTCGCTGACGAAATCCGAAAGCAATCCAGTTACCGTCTCGCCATTTCCGGGCCGCCGGAGGATCCCAAGGTGTCCGTGCAGGGACTCACGACCGGTGAAGGGATAACCGGATCCGTCACGGGCGTGGCGCGTGATGCCGCCAAGGCCGGCCAGCAGACCGTCGTCGATGTGATCCAGGGCTCCGCGGGCATTCTGCGCGACATTCTCGGCGGCGGCAAGACCCAGCAGCCCACGCCGCAACTGGAGCCTGAGGCGGACGCGCCGCCGCAACAACCCGAACCTGAGCCCTAGGCGGGCGGATCTCGCGGGGACTCCGTTACCGGACGGTCAGCGTCCGTTCGGCGGCGACCCCGGCCTTCGGAATGATGTAATACTGGTTCGCGGACCCTTCCGCGACGGCCTCAGTGGTGTAGGAGGACCCTTCCGGAGTGAGCGCGACGGTTTTGTTGGCCGCATCCAGGCTCGCCGGGATGTAGAGGATCGTCGGGGCGGTAAGGGCCGGATCTTCGCGCCACGTGCAGGTGAAAGTCCCTGCCCGGATATCGTTGTCGTACGAGACCAGCGTTCCTGCCAGCCGCACGGGGATCGCCCGTTGGAGCGCGGGCAGATAAGCCGCGCCGGGAAGGTACTCCCCGTATTCCCAGTAGGTGTCGCTGCAGCAAAGCGTCTCCAGCACATCCACCACACCCCAGGCCGCGGGCACCACGTCCGCGCCGTGTCCGCCAAACGCCCCCCATTCGCCCACCAGCATCGGCATATGCAGGCGTTCGGCTGTTTCACGGTGCCGCGTGAAGATGAGACTCACCCGCGCGTTGCTCCCCCGGGCCAGGTGCGGTGTATCCACCACGAGATCGTAGCCGTGCGGCGCATAGGCCTGCTGAGGATCGCGGCGGCCATCCGGCATCTTGAGCGGTTGAAGGTGCGAATACACACCCGCGTTTGAGGCGTAGTTGGGCTCCAGGAAGAGGATGTGACTGGTATCCACTTCGCGGATCGCGTCGGCGACGCGCTGGTACATGCCCATCAACTGCGTCTTCTCGAACTCCTCGTAGGCCGCGGCGGATGCGTCCATGACCTGTGCAAAAAATTCCACGTCGTCCATGTAGCGCATGAGTTCACCGCGTTTGTCAGCATTGAGCCACATGATGATGATCTGCTCAGCCGTCGGCGCATCCTCGCCCAACCGGATCCGAAGCAGTTCGGCCGCCTTGCCGATCATGTGCGATTGTCCGAGCAGGATCGCCGCGCCCGGGAACGGCTCGTTCATCAGATCGTATCCAAGAACGGCGGGATTGCCCGCATACCGTTCGGCCACACGGCGCCAGGCCGCCGCATAGTGATCCTGGATGCCGACGCCGTCCGGCGCGGGTTTGTTCGCCCAGAAATTTTCAAACGCCCGTTGAATAGCCGGGCTGGTGAAATAGGCGTCGCTCCAGACATCGCCCTGGCTGATATGCGGCTGATCGTCCGTGAGCGTGGCCCATTCGGGCGCGCCATCCGAATACCGCACACTGAAGAGGTCCTGGTGCATGTCGAAAACGACGTAGAGGCCCTGGTTCGCGGCCCATGCTACGCGCTGATCCATCTCGGCCAGATACGCGTCGTTGTATACCCCCGGCTCGGGCTCCAGGCCATCCCAGATGATGCCCAGGCGGATCACGTTCATGCCCCAGTCACGCAAGCGGGCAAAATCGGCTTCGCTGTGCCAGGAGAGGTAATTGCGCCGGGGCGACTTGTCGACCACGTTGATCCCGTGCAATAAAATCTCGCGCCCTTCCGTATCGATGAAGCGCAGGCCCGACGCGGTGATGAAGCGGCTGGCATCCACAGGCGGCCAACTGGGGACGGCCTGCGTCTGGGATTCAGGTTCGGTCGAGGGTGCCACCGGCGCTGACTGATCGGAAGATTCCGCCGGAGCAAGGGTTTCGGCCGGCTCAGGCGCAACCCGCTTTTCGCCGCTGCAACCGGACACCGCAACAATCCCAGCGAGCATCCAGGCGAGAATGGAGCGTTTCATGTCGAATTCTCCTGTCAATTGGCTGTACGGAGCCCGTTCGTCTGAATCGGCTGGCTGACACCGGGCGCCTCCGGTATGGACGTTCAGCCATCATCCCACATCGCCCCTGCTTCCTCCAAGAAACATCCGGTCCCGCTGCGCGGCCAGGAACCCCGTTGAGCTGCCCTACTCGGCGGCGCCGCAGACTGCGTCGTACACGGCTTCGAGCCGGCGTACAAGCAATGCACGGCTGTGCTGGGTGCGTATGGTTTCGCGCGCAGCGGTGCCCAAATATTCGCGCAGGCTGCGGTCGCGCCGCAGCCGCAAAATGGCCTCCGCGAAGGCATGAGGATCGTTATCGGGGATGACCACGCCGTCAATGCCGTCGGTGATGGGGCCTGGGGCGGAGCGGCACGCGATAACAGGCCTTCCTGCGGCCATGGCGTTCAGAATTTTGATGGGATAACCCGACCAGGCCACGCGGGGGCAAACCACAATGATGTCGCGCGCCAACGCATCGCGCGGCGCGGTCATGCCCGGCGTGGGAAGGATCTCCGCGGCATGGACATGGGCGGCCGGGTTTGTGGCTGCCGTGGCCACGAGCAGGCGCGTGTCCGGTTCGGCATT
>DAOSJS010000469.1:0-2791 GCA_035367355.1 Candidatus Hydrogenedentota bacterium | reverse complement strand
CAGAGGCGCCGAGGCTGCCGGCGGCCAGATGCTGACGCTCCTCAAATGCGTCAACAGCATCGTGGAGCAGGGATACCCGCTTGAGCCCGGCCACGTGCACACCAACGGCGCGGTCGGGACGATTTTCCCCGCGGCGCCTGGCGATTATCTGGCCGACTTCGGTCCGCTCGGCAAGATTGCCTTTGCCGTCACGGATTCGCGGATTCAATCGGAGTAAGGCGCACGGGAGTCTGCCTGCCCGCTTTTTTCCGGCGCTGCCTGCCGCAGAAGGCACGGCCGCGGGTTACCGCACGGCGAGCGTTTCTCCTGTCGCGAGGCGCATGATGCGCTCCTGGTCTGCTTCGGCCCGGGGCAGTTCACCGGCCAGCCGTCCCTCGTGCATGACGAGGATGCGATCGCACATGCCCAGGACCTCAGGCAGTTCGCTTGAGATCATGAGGATACACACGCCGTTGCGAACCAGTTCGTTCATCAGCTTGTAGATTTCCACCTTCGCGCCGACGTCAATGCCGCGGGTGGGTTCGTCAAAGATGAGCACGCGGCATCCGGTAAACAGCCATTTGGCCAGCACGACCTTCTGCTGGTTGCCGCCGCTGAGATTTTGCGCGGCTTGCTCGATGGTGGGCGTTTTGATGCGTAGGTCGTCGACATACTTCAGCGTCACCTGGCGCTCGCGCCCGCGGTCCACGAACAGAAATTTGACCAGCGCGTTGAGGTTGGCGAGGGTAGTATTTTCGCGGACGGTCATGCCCAGAACGAGGCCCTGCGTCTTGCGATCCTCCGTGAGCAATCCGATTCCCTGGCGGATGGCGTCCTGGGGCGACGACACGGTGATCGGGTTCTTGTCGAGGAAGATTTGACCGCTCTGCAGCCGGTCAGCGCCAAAGATGGCGCGCGCGACCTCGGTGCGCCCGGCGCCCACAAGTCCGGTAAGCCCAATGATCTCGCCTTTGTGCAGGCTGAAACTCACATCCTGAAACGCGCCGGCGATACCCAGGCCTTCGACGCGCAAGACTTCCTCACCCTGTTCGAACTGCTCTTTCGGGAATTCGTCTTTCAGTTCACGACCGACCATCATGTGAATGATGTTTTCCCGGCGCACCTCGGCGACATCGTTGGTCCCAATATACTGTCCGTCGCGCATGACGGTAACCCGGTCGCCGATCTCGAAGATCTCCTCCAGCCGGTGGGAGATGTAGATCATGCCAATGCCGTCTTTTTTCAAGCCGCGGATCAGATCGAACAGGGCCGTGAGTTCGCGGTCGGTCAGCGTCGCGGAGGGCTCGTCCATCACGATGACCTTTGAGCGGAACGAGAGGGCCTTGGCAATCTCGACCACCTGCTGCTGGGCCACGCTGCACTCGTTAATGGGGCGGCGGACGTCGAGGTCGGTGCGGACGCGCCCGAGCAGCTCGCGCGCATCGCGGTACATCATGGACCAGTTGATGAACGGGGTTTTGCCGAGGCGCGGTTCGCGCCCGAGAAAGATGTTTTCGGCCACGCTGAGAAACGGGCTCAGGTTGAACTCCTGGTAGATCATGCTGATGCCGAGCTGCTGGGCGTGGTGCGGCGATGCGATACTGACTGGCTCTCCCGACAGGCGGATCTCGCCCGAATCCATCGGGATCGCGCCCGCCAGGATTTTCATGAGTGTGGATTTGCCCGCCCCGTTCTCGCCTACGAGGCAATGCACCTCGCCGGGGCGCAAGGTCAACTGGCCGTGGTCAACCGCCAGTACGCCCGGAAAACGCTTTACAATGTCCCGCATTTCCAGAACAAATTCGCTCATCGGCACTACTCCCGAGAGGGTTTTCTGAAGCGTTAGCCTACCCTTTTCGATTTGGCCTTCGCAAGTGATTGCCGGGCGTATGCCGGGGCGCGCCGTACTGCCAGGCATCCACAGCAGGCGCAAGGCGCCCGGCACTCAGGGGAGGCTGGCCTGCGTCAGGCCGTCTCCTGTGCGCGGAAGATGACGTTGAGCGAACGGGCCAGGGTTTCGAGTTCCGCGGTATCGCCGGGGATGGTCTCCATGGGCATGGAGGCGATATCAACGGCCAGCCAGAAGAGGTCTTCTTCGCCGGGCGGTATGGCGGCAGTGACGGGTTGGCTGAGCGTCCATCGGAGCGATTTGGCAGCCAGGCCTGGCTCCAGGATGGGCTCGTACCAGCATTTGCCGTATTTCTCGCGCCTGGGATCGCCTTCTTTCCAGTGCTGCAGGGCGAGCGCCTTAAGGGCGAGCCGCGCGGCGCCCTGCTTCTGGGCTTTTTGGATGACCTGAGGCCCGAAACTGCCTCCGTAGTAGCAACCGAAATTGACGGGAAACAGGACCGAATCGAACTGATAGCGGTCCAGGGTGGTAAGGGCGGTCTCGACGGAATGGGCCGAGAAGCCGATGAACCGGATCTGGCCGGCGCGTTTGCGCTCGAGGAGCATATCCAAAACGCCGTCCTTCTCAAAAACCGGATCGAGGTCCTTCTCCACGTCTACCAGGCCATGGAGCTGGTAGAGGTCGAAGTGATCGGTACGCAGGCGTTCCAGGGATTGGTTAAACTCTTTTTCGGCCTCCGGGCGCTGCCGCTGGGTGGTTTTACAGGCGAGGAAAACGTCTTTTCGGTAGGGTTCGAGGGCGGGACCGAGCTTGATCTCGGCGTCGCCGTAGGTGGGCGCGACGTCGAAGTAGTTGACACCGCGCTCAATGGCCTGTGCCACGAGCCGATTGGCGTATTTCTGCTCGCTGCTGGCAATGAGGATGCCGCCAAATCCAATGACGGACAACTCCACGGGGGTTTCG
>DAOSJS010000468.1:0-2800 GCA_035367355.1 Candidatus Hydrogenedentota bacterium | reverse complement strand
AACATTTCGTATTCCTGCCTGTCCCGCCGCTCGCAACGGCGGGATTTTTTTTCAGGCGCGCGCGGATGCATCGGCGCCAAGTGTCGCGGTCTGCGCCGTGCTGGTGGAACGCCCCGCCTCAACAAAGGCCATCAGGTCCGCCATCCGGTAGCGAATCGCACCGCGCCCGCGTCCGACACGATGAAACACGGGCCCGCCGCCGCGCGTCCGGTAGGTTTCGAGGGTGCAGGGTCGCAGCCCCAGATAATCGGCGGCCTCATCGGTTCGGAGAAGCTTGTCGGAAATAACGGTCTGCATTTTTTGCCTCCAGGTTGCGGCCCGAGTTCGCCGCGTTATATTGGAAGCAAGTGTAAACTGTTCGACGAAAACCTATAAAGACAAAACACGAATTAGCCAGTTGTCGCGCTAATTCGTGCGGATGGGTTTCAGAATAATCAGCGAGTTACTGAGCGGAAAGCTTGCGAGCAGATCTTAGGTTCGGGATATTAAAGCAGCTTCGGACACCGGCTTTTGAGCGAGGGGCGCTGACTGCATCGATAAGGGCCTCTGTGATCCGCATGAGTTCGGGAGTGTCGGTCACATTCAATCGCTTCATCACAATGACAACAGACACCGCCAAGCGGACCATGGGCAGCTTTTTGATTCCTACCGATTTCTGTTCATAGTTGCGGGTGCCGGGTTTCGATTTCTTCCCTTGCGTCACTTCATATTCCACCGCCGCGACCTCCAGTGTTTCAAGCCGCGTCTCCACCGCTTCGATCATTGCGGGCAGCCCCTCGGCAAAGGCCATGCCGGGCAGTATCGACCGCCCCGCCCCCTGCATGTCCGGCCCGCCGCTATCGCATTCAACGGGTGCATGGCCGCTCTCGGATTCGCGATAGGCCCGCAGTCCCTCGGCGGCTTTTTTCAGTGCCCTCGTTTGTATCGCCAAGCGTTTTTTTCGCGCCTCAAATGCCTCGCCTTCAGGATCGCGGGCATAGCACTCAAGAGCATGGGCGAGATTGTAGAGATCGGTGAGAAGTGCGCCGTCAGGATTGGCGGGAATCCGTTCGCCCAGAACGGCACAAACCGCGCGAAAGCACGGCGCCGCCTGTTCGGAGAGTAAAGCCTGCACTCGCTCATGATGCAAGGCAGCATCAAGTATGGTGCGGTGCTCTGCTACATCTTCGAGATAAAGGACCCGACGCCTTTTAAGTGAAATTTCGGGTTTATTATTACTTGTATAGGATCGGTTTCCCTTGGGTGCTCTCGACTGCGTTTTCTTTGCGTTCATCCGCCGCCCCCCCTCGCCGCCTTCGGCTGGCTTGCGGCCCTCTCGGCTTTTTTCGTCACGTCCACCACCTCGGCCACGCCGCCCGATAGCGCCGCCCCGATGCGTTGCCCGACCAGTTCCACCGCGGCCAGCGCTGGCGACTCCTGGACATGGGCATATCGCTGCGTTGTCGCCGGCTGCGTATGGCCCAGCACCGCCCCCACGATAGGCAAGCCGATGCCCTCGCTGGCGGCGATTGAACCGACCGTATGGCGTAGGTCATGCAGGCGAATATTCGGGATCTCCGCATCCTTGCGAACGCGAGCCCAAAAGGTTTCGAGCCAGCGCAGTGGATCACCCTCTCGGTTGCCCGGAAGCAGCCATTCCGAGACTGGCTTGTCGGCCTTCTCCCGCTCCTCGCGATCGGCCTTGAGCCCCTCGATAACCGCGACGGCCGGCGCATTGAGCCAGACCGTTCTGCCGCCGACCTTGGAGTCGGTCAGTTCGATGCGTTGCCGGTCCAGATCGACATCCGACCAGCGCAGCCCCAACACTTCCCCCATGCGCATGCCGGTCAACAGCAGCAACCGCACCGCGGCCACGCAAGAGCGCGTCGAGCCCCTGAGCGCCTCTTTATCCTCTTTCGCCAGCACCGCCCCCAACCGGGTGATCTCCGCAGCCGTGAGATACCGTTGCCGCTTGTTTTCACGATACCGCTTCACGTGCCGGCAGGGGTTCGAGCCATCCGGCCGATGGCCCCACACTTCGGCAAGGTTGAACATCTTGCTCAGACACGCCAGAACGCGATTTGCCGTTGTCGGGGTTGCGCTCATGTCATGGTGGAGCTTGCTGATATGGCTACGCCCCACCGCCGCCACCTTGAGCGTTCCCAGCCGCGGCTTGATGTAGCGCTCGATATAGCCCTCGTCATCGGCCACGCTGCGCGCCTTCTTATGCAGCCGCGCGTGCCGTTCAAGGTATTCATCGCAAAGAGCGGAGACTGTCGGCGCCACCCTTGCCGCCGCCTTGGTTTCGAGCGGGTCGATCCCCTTGGCGACCATATCGCCGCGCTCGCGTGCCAGTTCCCGCGCCGCGTCGGCCGTGATCGTTCCATGCGTTCCGAGATTGATGCGCCGCATCCGGCCATCAGGGGAGCGGTAGTTGTAGACATACACCCGCCGCCCCGCCGGCGTCACCTTGCAGCCGAAGCCCTTGATTTCGGTATCCCAGACCAGGACATCTTTCGCGCCAGGCTTCACGCCCTCGACTGTCGTTTTCAGGATCTTCGCGCGCATTGAGAAGCCTCGATTCTGCCAAACGGATGTTTTGTCCGTTCGATGAGGCTATCCCACCAGTCAAAACATAGTCAACGGGAAAATCAAACTCGCCCGGACTGAATCAAACTCTACCCGGCAAGGCAGCGCATGAAAGCCCTTATTTTATTGGGTTTTGTGCAGGTCGCACAAACTCAAAAAAACTCGCGCAAACATGCCAAAAAGAGACTGTTAATCCGTTGGTTGTAGGTTCGAGTCCTACCGCCGGAGCCAA
>DAOSJS010000467.1:0-2817 GCA_035367355.1 Candidatus Hydrogenedentota bacterium | reverse complement strand
ACCAAATGGCGCGACGATATACGCCCCGGTAAGATTAGCAAATGGCTTGACAGGCTTGGCGGCCGCGTGCGCGAGTCGTCCCGACCTCAGGCGGGAGGGCGGCTGAGTGTATCGTGCACTTTTGGAAGCAGTTCGGGAATTTTGAGGTGTTGCGGGCATTTGGGGAGACATTCGTTGCAAACGGTGCACGCGTCGGCACGGGCTTCTTTGGCCATGAAGTTGAGGTAGATGGTCCGGTTGAGCGCTTCCTGGTTGCCTTTGAAAATCTGCACGTTGTTGTACATTTGAAAATTGCGCGGGATGTCGACGCCGTGGGGACATGGCATGCAGTATCCGCAGGTTGTGCAGGGAATGGAGTTCAGCTGGCGGAACGCGTAGGCGGCGTCGGAGAGGGTCTCCAGTTCGTCCTCAGACAGAGCGCCAACCCCGGAGCGGCGTGCGCAGGCGAGGTTTTCCTCGACCTGATCCATGGTGCCCATGCCGCTGAGCACGGTGGTGACTTCGGGGCGGTTCCAGAGCCATTGCAGTGCCCAGTCGACCGGACTGCGGTCGGGATGGGAGGATTGTTCGAAGATCGCGCGGATGTCGTCTGGTGGATTGACGAGGCAGCCGCCGAGCAGAGGTTCCATGACCACTACGGGCAGTCCCTTCGCTGCGGCGTATTCCAGCCCAGCGGTACCGGCCTGCACCAGCTCGTTGACGTAGTTGTACTGAATCTGCACAAACTCCCAGCCATCGTAAAAATCGATGATCTCTTTAAATTTATCAAAGGTGTCGTGGAATGAAAATCCGATATGCCCGATCTTTCCCTTATCGCGGGCACGTTCCAGCGCAGGCAGCACGCCGCGGTCGCGTGCGATGGGCCACAGGGCGGTGTTGAGGTTGTGCACGAGGTAAAAGTCGATGTGGTCCTGTTTGAGGCGCTCGAGCTGGACGTCGATGAGTGGCTCGACGTCGGCTTCTTTCTCCACGAGCCAGGTGGGGAGTTTGGTGGCGATCCTGGTGCGACCACGGTATCCATCGCGCAGGGCCTCGCCCAGCACGACCTCACTTTCGCCATCATGATACGCATAGGCCGTGTCCACGTAGTTGACGCCATTATCAATGGCGTGGCGGAGGATGCGGATCGCCTCAGGGCGGTTGATGCCCGCGGGTTGATCTCCGGTTTGGGGCAGGCGCATCGCGCCGAAGCCGAGGGCAGAGACGTTGAAACCAGTCGTGCCAAACGGGCGATATTGCACGTAGTCACTCCTTTTGTAAGTCGGTTATTGTGGGATGCGGGCGGCTTCCTCCAGCCCGTATCGCCGCATCCAACTGTTGCGGGCCAGGCGCGCCGTGGGCATTCAGACTCCGCCGCCAGTCGTGTGTTTGCCGGGGGTTACATCAGCGGTAGTGCCCTTATCATACCCGCGTCAATAACTGCTTTCCAGCGCTGGCGCCAAGAGACCTGTTCAGCGCCGCTGTGCGGGCTAGCGTACCACCAGGTTTACCAGCTTTCCGGGCACATAGATTTCCTTGACGATCGTCCTGGCTTCGATATGCCGCTGTACGTTGGGCTCGGCTTTGGCGGCCTCCAGGATCTGCTCTTTTGTGGCGTCCACAGGGACCCGGACCAGTCCGCGCAGTTTACCCAGCACCTGCACTGCGATATCGACCGAATCCTCGGTCAGGAGCTGCTCATCGTACTCCGGCCAGGGCTCGTATGCGAGGGATTCCGTGTGGCCCAGGCGCTCCCAGAGCTCTTCCGCGAGGTGTGGCGCGAACGGCGCCAGAACGAGGACGAATTTCTCCGCGTCTTCACGGTCGAGCCGCGCAGCCTTGGTCGCTTCGTTGACGAATTCCATCATGCGCGAAATAGCTGTGTTGAACGACATCTGTTCGATATCGGCCGTGATAGCCTTAATGGCCTGGTGCAGGACACGCTTCGGTGCGGCCTCTCCCCCCTCTTTGACGATTTTGGGGTTGAGGGCGCCGTCCTCGGCAACATAGACGGCCCAGGTCCGGCGCAGGAACCGGTGCACTCCGTGCACCCCTTCTTCCGTCCACGGCTTGTCGCGATCCAGCGGCCCCATGAACATTTCATAGAGCCGCATCGAATCGGCCCCCAATTCACGCACAACGTCGTCGGGATTGATGACGTTGTAGCGCGATTTGCTCATCTTCTCAATTTGCGAAGTCACGGGGGCGCCGGTATCCCGGACAAAGCACTGGCCGTCCCGGTGTTCAACTTGATTCGGGTAGTAATACTTACCCGCGGCATCCTGGTATGAATAGGCGAGGATCATGCCCTGGTTAAAGAGCTTCGTGAACGGCTCTTTCGTTGAGACATACCCGGCGTCATAGAGGACCTTGTGCCAGAATCGGGCATAGAGCAGGTGCAGGACGGCATGTTCGGCCCCTCCCACGTAGAGATCCACGGGCATCCAGTAGGATTCGGCGTCACGCGACCAGGCCTCCTGCTCGTTGCGGGCGTCGCAGAAGCGGAGGTAATACCAGCAGGAGCCGGCCCATTGCGGCATGGTATTGGTCTCACGGCGGGCCGGTTTGCCTGTATCGGGGTCGGTAGTGCCCACCCAATCCGTTGCGCGCGCGAGAGGCGGCTGCCCATCGGCTGTGGGCCGGTACTCACTCAGTTCCGGGAGCACCACGGGCAAGTCCTTCACGGGCACGGCTTTGACGGTGCCGTCTTCCAGCGTAATCAGCGGAAACGGCTCTCCCCAATACCGCTGCCGCGAAAACAGCCAGTCGCGAAGGCGGTAATTCACAGTTCCCGTGCCGATTCCCTGCGACTCGAGCCAGGCCGTGATGTTTTGCTTG
>DAOSJS010000466.1:0-2832 GCA_035367355.1 Candidatus Hydrogenedentota bacterium | reverse complement strand
GCCAGTTGGATCTACGGGGGGCATGCGAAGACTCTCGAAGCGCTGATCCGCATGGCCAGGCCAGGCGGCTGGGTGATCGTGGGAGAGCCCTACTGGCGGCATGAGCCGTCCGGGGAGTACCTGGAGGCGTCCGGGGTCGCGAAAGAAGACTTCGGCAGCCACGCCTCGAACGCCGAAGCCGGAGAGCGGCTGGGGCTGGAGCTCGTTCACACCATCGTCAGCAACATGGACGACTGGGACCGGTATGAGGGCCTCCAATGGTTCGCGACGGCCGAGTACGCTCGCGCTCATCCGGACGATCCGGACCTGGCGGAGGTGGTGGAGCGTGTGGGCAAGGCGAGGGCGGCATACCTGCGTTGGGGCCGCGACGCGCTGGGCTGGGCGATCTACCTGTTCCGAACGCGCTCCGCGGCCTGATCAACAGAAGAACGCGAGCCGGGGCAGGCCCGCCGCATGACGCTGCTTCGCCTGCGCGAGCGGGGGCGGTTGCGGAACTTGGCGAAGGCGGAGGAGCCGTGACAGATGCCGACTCCCTGTTCCGTGCTTTGCGAACTCTACCGAAAAGCTTTTGACGGCTTGCTCTGGATTCGGCAAAATATGTCTGGTTAGCCATTGGGGAGACATCATTGAGCCCGCGAGTATTCATCTCCTACAGTTGGTCTTCGCCGGGGCACCAGGCTCGCATCCGCCAGTGGGCTGAGCAGATGGTGAGTGACGGTGTTGACGTCATTCTCGATGTATGGAACCTAAAGGAAGGAAATGATAAGTACGCGTTCATGGAACAGATGGTCACGGATGAGTCCGTTACTCACGTACTTATCTTCTCCGACTCCGAATATGCCGCGAAAGCCGACACGCGCAAGGCGGGCGTCGGCACCGAATCACAGATTATCTCGCGCGAGGTTTACTCGAAAGTTCGACAGTCCAAGTTTATCCCTGTGGTCTGCGAATTCGACGGGTCAGGCGAACCATTCCTACCGACTTTTCTTAAGTCTTGCATCTGGATCGACTTCTCCAGCTCCGAGGCCGCAAATGAGAACTGGGAACAATTGATCCGGCTCCTATATGGCAAGCCGGCTCACGAGAAGCCAAATCTGGGAAAGCCGCCCTCCTACGTCACTGAGAATATTGCCGTTCCCGCCAGCCCAGCAATTGCGAAATATGCGGCACTCAGGCAGGCGATCCTTCACGAAAAGCGAGGGCTGAAGCTTTATAGGCAGGACTTTCTCGACGCATGTTACGAATATGCGGATGCGATGCGAGTCCGAGAGCGACCTGATGTCGAGAATATGGGCGAGCGGGTTCTAGAGGACTGCGGCAAACTCAAGCTGGTACGCGACCATATCGTGGATTGGGTTCTGCTCGAATCGGGGGCCAATCCTTCGGAAGAGTTCGGCGAAATGCTAATTACCGTGCTTGAGCAGTTGCTGGAACTCAAGTCGAGGCCGTCAGAAGTCAATGCTTGGAACGACGCTTGGTTTGATGCACATCGAGTGTTTGTCTACGAAGCCTTCCTCTATATTATCGCTGCTCTGCTCAAGAACGGCTCGTTCGCCATTTTGCACCTAGTTTTTACGAACCACTATCTCCTACCGGAAACGGAGAAGCACGGGGCCAACCAATTCAGTACTTTCGAAGCTTTCTATGGCTACTCGGATGCCCTGCAAGTACTCGCGTCAGCAGGGAAGAAACTCTGCGCGCCAGCGGCAGAACTCATCAAACGCCAAGCGGATCGCACGGACTTACCTTTTGTAGAGGTCATGCAGGCGGAGTTGCTCGTTTTGCTGATGTCTTTCATTATCGATAGCGGTTGGTGGTATCCACAGACACTCCACTATTCATCGTGTGCAGGTGCGTTTCCGTTCTTCGTGAGAGCAGCACAGCATCGCCACTTCCAAAAGCTTGCGCAGATCACAGGGATTGGCAGCGCAGACAAACTTCGTGAAGCCGTGAAAGCAGGGCATCAAAGGTTGGGCGTGAACCAATGGTTCAACTTCTGGATGGGCGATCGGTCATTTTGGGAGAGGATGAACATGGACGCACTGGACTCGCTTAGTTAGACCAACAAGCATGCTGCGGACAGCGCTGTATGCCGCCGCTGATGTTGGGTGGTAACAGAGAATCGAAGCTATCAAGTTGTTTATAGGTCTTCCTCCGCTCCTCCCTCTTTCCCGGCAGGTTTTTCCGTAAAGCCTTCCGCGCGGGCCGCGCGCCTGGCTGCGAGACTTGTCACTGCATCCGGCCGAGGGCGACCTCGGCTGCGTTGACGAGCGGATAGGCGATGGGCATGGCGATCAGGGGATATCCTTACCTCTCTCGATTTCTTTGGATGTGTGCTTGCCGCGGTAAAAAAGCTTCCCGCCGGAATATTGCTTCTCCAGCAATCCCTCGGCGGCGAGTTCCTGGATGTACTTGACGGCCTCGTTGCGGTGCAGGCCCAGGCCGGCGGCGATGTCTTCCAGGGAGCACGGCCGGCGCAGGATCATCGCAAGGACGCTGTCGCGCGTGGCCCGGAAACCGCCTTCGGCATGGACGCCGCGCTCGTCGGCGATGATCTCGGCCGGCGGGTCGAACCTCGCCGCCAGTTCCTTCAGCCGGTCCTGGGTCGCGGGCAACGCATACGGTTCCGTCGGCGGCCGGGTGACCGTGTTGAGTTGAACGCGGTCCGGCCGGATCCGGCGAACGCAGTCGGCGATCTTGCGGACCTCCGCCTCAATTGCCGTGTAGCCGGCCACGAGGAACACTTCCAGCCAATACGCCCCGTGATACTGTTCCCGGAAAGCGATCAGCCCGTCGAGCATCCGCGCAAAAGAGAGGTCGGGATGCGGGTTT
>DAOSJS010000465.1:0-2846 GCA_035367355.1 Candidatus Hydrogenedentota bacterium | reverse complement strand
CATTCTTCAAATCCTATACTGAAAAAGTGTGGGGAGTGCCGTGTAATGAGATTCCTGCGGATTGGGGCGCCCAGCGGATCAAAGGACTGTCCATTCTCAAGGCGCTCAAACATGCGCTCATGCACCGAAAGGGCGCCGATGTATCCCAGAAAGGCACGGAAACCAGCCTCATCGAGCGTTTTCTCTATCCCAAATTCGGCCCCGGGCAGATGTGGGAGATCGTCGCCGACGAAATCCGCGGGTGTGGGGGAGAGGTGCTGTTGCGCCACAAGGCCGTTGCCATCACCACCGAAGAGGGCGCGGTGAAGGCCGTCACGGTGCGCAATGAGGACACCGGCCAGGAAATCACGCATCCCGCGGATTACGTTTTCAGCGGCATGCCCATACGTGAACTGGTGGAGATCCTCGACGCCGATACGCCCGCATCCGTGCGCGACGTCGCGAGCGGGCTCATGTACCGCGATTTCTTCACTGTAGGCCTCCTGGTCGAGAAAATGAAGCTCGAAGATCCGCAGACCGGAGGCCGCATTCGCGACAACTGGATCTATATCCAGGAACCGGACGTGCTTCTCGGGCGTCTGCAGATCTTTAACAATTGGAGCCCCTATCTTGTTGCGGATCCGTCAAAAACCTGGCTTGGACTCGAATATTTCTGCTACGAATCCGACGAGATCTGGTCCCGCCCGGATCCCGAGCTCATCGAGCTGGGTACCCGCGAACTCGGACAGATCGGGATCATCGATCCTCGCGACGCCCTGGACGGCTGCGTTATTCGCGTGAAGAAAACGTACCCGGCCTATTTTGGCACCTATACCCGCTTCAACGAGGTCCGTGATTACCTCGATCGCTTCGAGAACCTCTTTTGCGTGGGGCGCAACGGCCAGCACCGCTACAACAACCAGGACCATTCCATGCTCACCGCCATGCTGGCGGTTGACAACATCCTGGCGGGTGTCACCAGCAAGAAGGACATCTGGGAAGTCAACACGGAAGAAGAATACCACGAGACGAAGTAGCCTCCGGGCAGCATGGAACCGGTTTCGTCAGGGCGTGAGACTGGCTTCTCCGGCACTCCGTTCATAGACCCGGAAGCCGGTGTCTGTATAGACCGGCTGGTAGTGCTGTCGCAGCCAATCTTCGAGCCAGGGGTGCGGTTTCAGGTCCGATTCGTATTGAAACAGGACGTAGCGCGGCGGATGGAGTTCCGCATCGCGCAGGAACCCGTCGCGGGCGCCTGGAAGGTCAAGAACGCAGTGGTGAAAATACGGGCCGGGTGCCCGGCGCCCCGTAAACGGCAGGACCTGGGAGATCGGGCCTCCGGCCAGCTGCACATAATCGCCCTCGGTGGAGTGTTGCCGCACCCACAGCCCCATTTCCTGCGCGGGATCGGGTTTTCTGAATGCGAGATGGCTCACACCGTTCACGAGCGCGTTGGCGGGAAAGAACAGGGCAACTACCAGCAGAAATGCGATTCCAACCGCCAGGCGGCGCTCATCGTCATCTCGAAACTGCCGCCGGATAAACTCCCCGGAGGTGTAGCCCACGAGAACGCTGAGCGGGGGGAGAATCTGCTTGAAATGATGCCCGAAATATCGGCCGGAGGCGTTGACTCCCACAAAGTCAAACGCCAGCCAAATCAGAAGCACGGCAGCCAGCAACCGCGTATGGCGATCGCGCGCGAATAGACAGAGCAGATACCCAATGAACGGCAGGAACAGGCGCATCTCCGGCCCGGTCCATTTTACCAGTGCGACATAAAGCCGCTGTGTCATCGAGGCATCGCTCGCCGTGCCCGGCAGTGCCAGAATGAACCAGGCCCCTTCCCAGTAGGCTTTGAGAGAGACACCAGCCAGCAGCACCGGCAATGTGAACACCGCAAAACCCAGGAAGGTGCCCGCACCGTAGGCGCAGAGCGCGGAAAATAACCCGCGCCAGTCTTTTCTGGCGGCCCCGTAGAGCAGCAGCGCCAGTGCCATGGCCGCCCACGAGGTCAGGGCGATCTGTTTGAAGTTGATGGCGGCCGCCATGGCAACTCCGGCACAGAGTACCCAGGGCATGGCCGCGCTGGCCTGCCGGTATTTTTCCCAGGCCTGCAGCAGGCAATACCATGCCAGGAACACAAAAAAGATGAGATACGTCTCCGTCACGTTGAGCAGCGCGCCCTGCATGAACTGCCAGCAGTTCGCCAGCGAAAAACATGTGGCGCCCACGATGCCCGCCCACCGGCTGTGAAAGCGGTTCAGTCCCATCACAAGCAGCAGTGCAGAGCCTGCGCTCACGGCCAGAGCGATCACCCGCCCGGCAAAATAGCCCACACCCGGGAAAAAGGAAGCCAGCGCGAAGATATAATAAATCCCGGGGGTTTTATTCTCGAAGGTGTCTACATAGGGGCGCAGCCCCTCTTGTGCCCACATCTTTCCAATATACAGCCAGACGCCTTCGTCGTTGTTGGTGGGCAATGCGAGCCCCACGACCGCCAACAGGGCCGTACATGCGATCACCAGGACCGCCGGCATCCACCGGCTCATCAGCATCGATGTCAAGAGTCTCATGGGTTTCCCCTGGGTGGAACGTGCCGCTGCAACCGCCTGAGTTCTGTCGTAAAGTATACGGGCATGCAGAGAGTCGCCTCAAATCACAGGTATTTCCTGTAATTCGGCGCGTTTTAAGGTTTGGATTAACGCGGTGGATCGTGAGGCCTCACATTGCCCCGTCGCTCTGTTCCGTCAAGATTACAATGGACAAGGCAGCGTCATTCCCGGCCGTTGCTGGATGACACGATTTGTAAGGTACCTGTCAAGCCATTTGCTAATCTTACCGGGGCGTATATCGTCGCGCCATTTGGT
>DAOSJS010000464.1:0-2860 GCA_035367355.1 Candidatus Hydrogenedentota bacterium | reverse complement strand
CAGGCTACACCGCCGGTGATCCGGAATTTGAAGGCGAGGGTGGAAATCCCGGCGTCAACAGTGCCGTGCAGGCCGTCGTCAATTTCTACGGACCGTATGATCTCACCGCCGAAATTGCCAGGAACTCGAAGGAGGTCCTGGAGTTTCTGGGAGCGGCCTGGGACGAAAACCCCGATCTGTATCTCCAGGCTTCGCCCATGCACTACCTGAACGCAGGTGATCCGCCCACCCTGATTTTTCACGGAACCATCGATGACGTGGTGCCGATTGAGCAATCTGAACGCCTCGCGGCGCGCCTCGAAGAACTGGGCATTCCCTGTGTGTTCGAACCCTTCGAGGGATGGCCTCATACCATGGATCGCGCCCAGCAGGTCAACGAACGGTGCCGCTGGTTCATGTACCACTTCTTTGAGGCCTATCTGAAGCCTCAACCGGCCGCGGGAGCCCCGCAATGAGGCAAAATGGCCGGCATTCTGAACAGTGCGGGCGCATTCTCGATTTCAGCACGGGCCATCCGTAGGAGCGTATCATGCGGGTACTGGTAATGGGCGCCGGGGCGTTGGGTTCCGCGATAGGCGGATTTCTGGCCAACGCTGGACATGCCGTCACGCTGGTCGGACGCCCTGCCCACATCGGCGCTATCGAACGGCAGGGACTGCGCATCACGGGCATCTGGGGCGAGCATCGGGTCCGTAATCTTGTGCCCGTGACGGGAACCCATGCGCTCCAGCGGGGCGACTTCGATTTGATCCTCATCACCGTTAAATCATACGACACGCGGGCGGCGATGGCAGCCATTGCGCCTCTCCTGGACCCCGATACCCTCGTCTGTTCGTATCAAAACGGACTGGGCAACGCGGAGATCATCGCCGAAACCGTCGGGTGGTCCAGGACGCTGGGAGCACGGGCCATCTACGGGGTGTGGCTGCCCGAGCCCGGCACGGCCGAAGTCACGGTGATCGCGAATCCCACTGCACTGGGCGTGTATTCCTCCAGCGCGCCGGCCGAACGGGTGCGCGCCATTGCGGAAGCCATGGACGCCGCCGGAGTGCCTACCGTCTACACCGACACGATCGCCACCGTGCTGTGGGGCAAAGTGGCCTACAACTGTGCCCTCAACCCGTTGTCCGCGCTGCTGGACGTGCCGTACGGGGCGCTATTGGACACGCAACACACCCGCGCGATCATGCGCGACGTCATCCGGGAATTATATGATGTGGCCCGGGCCATGGATGTTCGCCTGGAACCCAGTACGCCCGAAGCGTACTGCACCCTCTTGTTTGATGAACTCATTCCTCCGACGGCGAAACACTACGCCAGCATGCGAGAGGATTTCCGCTTGAAACGCCGCACCGAGATCGACGCCTTAAACGGTGCAATCTGCCGCTATGCCGAAAGCAAAGACATGACCTGCCCGGCCAACACGCTCCTCACCCGTCTCGTCCATGCCCGCGAATACCAGATGGGCGTCCTTGACGAAATGGCCGTGGAAGGGCCGAACAGCGATGTATTTCCCCGCAAGGCAATACCGTATGATTTTCCCTGGCAGTAGCAGTCCCTGGTTCTGCAAATGCAGCTTTTTCTTTCGAAACGCCCCAAATTCGAGTGTGAGCCGGCTGCTCCAGAGACAATTCGTGCTGTTGACTCGCCGGGGCATTCACATTATGCTGATGCGTGCCGTTGCGCAGTGGACAGGTGCAGGCAGGCGGGCAGCCTTTAACGGAGAAGGAAAGGGATTCATATGAGACACATTCGAACCGTTACGCGGGCACGTGTGTGCGAAGCTCAGGCTGGAATGGAAGTCCTGCGCTTTATCGGGGCGCTCTTTTCGATTTTTACGGCGTTGTCCAGGCTTTTCCCCGCTTTCGCCGGCATGAAATAGACCGCTTCGGAGCAGTGTGCGACACGGGCCGTCCAAACAGGGCGGCCTGTGTTTTTCCCCTCGTCATGCGCGGTATACCCTCGTTATTTTCATCGGTTACCATGTTGTATTGCATCGCTCTGGCTCGCGACTGAAGTGTACGCGGGATGTGGAGGCGCAGGAATGAGCATCTTCAGGCGGCATCGCATTCTTCGTGGGGTCGTGTTCGGCTTTGCCGGCCTGTTTCTGGTGTTGGCCGGCTTTGTCGCCTGGCGGGCCAAAGGCCCGTACCGGTTTTACCGGCTGAATGTGCTCAAGACCCCTGCCACCACGGGCATCCAGCCCGGCACGCTTGAGATCGGCGTTGCTTTGCGCGATATCACCCCGGATCTCTCCCAATATGACCCCTGGGTTGATGTCGATGGCGACAACCGGTTCCGGCCCGACAAAGGCGATACCTATACCGACGTCAACGGCAACGGGCGCTTTGATGCGGTCTGGCTGGCCGGGTTCAACAATGACCGCCCGGCCAAAGGCGTGCACGATCCGCTGTGGGTGCGGGCCCTGGCGTACCGAAACAACGGCATCACCGGCGTGATGGTCTCCATCGACAGCATCGGGATCACGAACGAGCGGTTCATTGCCGTCCGGAAATCGCTGCCGGATTCCCTCGGCCTGGATTTGGTCACCCTGGCCTCGACGCATGACCACGAGGCGCCGGATACCATGGGTATCTGGAGCTACAAGCCGCTCCGGGGCTATTTTGACAAGGCCTATCTGGAAGAAGTGCTCTCCGCCTGCCGCTCGGCCATCGTGGACGCCGTGGGTGCGCTTGAACCCGCCGAAATGACACTGGCTTCCGTGCGGATAGAACCCGAAGGCTTCATGGACGACAGCCGCCTGCCGCATGTGTATGACGACCAGATCTGCGCGGCCTGGTTTACGCGGCCCGGCACCCGGGAGACCATTGCCACGCTGGTCTCGTGGGGAAATCATCCC
>DAOSJS010000463.1:0-2877 GCA_035367355.1 Candidatus Hydrogenedentota bacterium | reverse complement strand
CGACGGAGAGTTCGTCAGCGACGGGATCGCGCCCGAAATCAAGGACCCCGCCACGGACAAGCCGGTAATCAGCCAGCACAACGCCATCCGGTACAAAGAGGGCGACGTTCAGGAATGGCACAACCTCGAGGACGTGCTCGTGGTGGGCCTGCATTCATGGGACATCACCATACTGCCGGTGGACCGGATCGATCGAGGTGAGCGCCTGCTGATCATGAAGCGGCCGGAAGGCGGATGGAATTTCAACCAGTGGGGCGGGACGCAGCAGCGGTATTACATCGAGAACATCCTGGAAGGCCTTGACGCGCCGGGCGAGTGGTACCTCGACCGAAAGGCGAAAACGGTTTTATACCTCCCCAGGCCGGGTGAAAACATGAATGCCGTGGAGGTCATAGCGCCGGTGGCGCGGCAGCTCATCGTGCTGCAGGGCGATGCGGCGAACGGGGAGTTTGTGTGCCATCTCCATTTCAAGGGGATTGCGTTTCACCACACCGATTACAGCCTTCCTCCGGAAGGAATGAACAGCCAGCAGGCCGCCAGCTCGGTCCACGCGGCCATCCAGGGACGCGCTGCGCGGTATTGCTCGATCGAAGATTGCGAGGTTGCCCACATCAGCAATTACGCGATCTGGTTCGGCGAGGGCTGCCAGGACAACCGTATCGTTAAAAACCACATCCATGATCTGGGCGCCGGTGGCGTCCGGCTGGGTGAGATGGGCGACGCGCCCACGACCAACCACGTGTGCCGTCTCAACACGGTGGACAACAACTGGATTCACGACGGCGGCACCATTTACCACCCGGCGGTCGGCGTGTGGCTGGGCCGAACCTCGTACAACACCGTATCGCACAATGAGATCCACGATTTCTTCTACACGGGAGTATCGGTGGGCTGGTCCTGGGGCTACGCAGAGAGCTCGGCCAACCACAACATCATCGAATACAACCATATTCATCATCTCGGAAAACGCTATCTGAGTGATATGGGCGGCATTTATCTCCTGGGCCGCGCGCCGGGGACGGAGTGCCGGTACAACCATATCCACGACGTGTTCTCGTTTGACTACGGTGGTTGGGGGATCTACCCCGACGAAGGCAGCTCGTATCTGCGCATTGAGAACAATGTCGTGTACAACACCAAGACGGGCGGATTCCACCAGCATTACGGCCAGGAAAACCGCGTCGAAAACAACATTTTCGCCTATGCGCACGAGGGCCAGATTCAGCGCACACGTATGGAAGACCACCTGTCGTTCACGTTCCGGCGCAACATCGTCTATTTCAACAACGGCTGGCTGCTGAGCAGCAACTGGCGCGACAACCAATACGACCTCGATTTCAACTGTTATTGGGACGAAACAGTCGGCTCCGTGCTGTTTGCGGGGCATTCGCTGGAGCGGTGGCGCGAGAAAGGCCAGGATCGGCACTCCATCGTTGCTGATCCGCTGTTCGAGAATCCGCACGCGTTTGATTTCCGCCTGAAACCGGAATCCCCCGCCCTGGCTCTCGGGTTCGAGCCCATCGACATGAGCGGGATCGGCCTGTACGGCGATGAAGCCTGGGTCCAGGCGCCCGGACAGATACAGCACCCGCCCTCAGAACTGCCTGCGCCGTTCAAGCCAAAATTTGTGCACGACGATTTCGAGGGTACGCCCGCGGGCGCTCCGCCGAAAGATGCGAAAGTCCTGGGCGCCACGGCCGAGGCGACAATCCGCGTTACGGAGGAAACGGCCGCCAGCGGGGCACGCAGCCTCAAATTTCAGGACAAGGCTGGCCTCGACCAGCCATATGACCCCCATTTGTTCTACAGGCCCCTGGTGCTCTCTGGGCGCGTCACGGGCAGTTTCGACGTGCGCGTCGAGCCGGGCGTCGTGATGACGTGTGAATGGCGCACGGAAGGGCACCCGTACCTGGCCGGCCCGCGCATTCAGATCCGCGGCGACGGAACGCTTGTCGCAGGTGAGAACGCCTTGCTGCAGATTCCGCCGAAGGAATGGGTTCATGTTGAGATCACAACGGAGCTTGGAGAGAAGAGCGACGGCACCTGGCGCGTCGACGTGACCGTACCAGGCCGGGAAACGGTGACGGCGGAACACATACCCTTCGGACACAATGATTTTCGCCACCTGGCCTGGCTGGGCTTTATTGCGGACGCAGACGTGGACGGCGTCTTTTATATTGACAACGTTTCGTTGAAGAAAGCAGAACCATGAAATCACTGCCACGAAACTGGGCTAATTTCCTGACGCTTCTGGGTGGGATGCTGTGCGCCGTGAATGCTGCGGGCCAGGCGGTGGAGGAAGACCGGTTCACCAATTCACTTGGGATGGAATTTGTCCGAATCACCCCCGGGACATTCATGATGGGTCAGGCCGAAGGCGGCGACTGGGATGAAGCACCGGCCCATGAGGTCACCATCTCGAAGCCGTTTCACCTCGCTGCCACGGAGATCACCAACGCGCAATACGAAGCCTTCGACCCCGAGCATCGCGCGTTTCGCGGGGAAAAAGGGTTCGCGAAAGACGATGACGAGGCGGTGGTGTTTGTGAGCTGGCACAACGCGGTGGCCTTCTGCGCCTGGCTCTCAGAAAAAGAGGAAAAGCCATACCGGCTGCCCACAGAGGCGGAGTGGGAATACGCTTGCCGCGCGGGCACAGGCACCCTCTACTGGACGGGCGACAGCCTGCCCGAAGTGCACCACAAACATCAGGAGGAGTTCTGGTATCCCGTTCCGGTGGGATTGCATGTGGGGATGGCGCCGCCAAATCCCTGGGGACTCCACGACATGCACGGGAACGTCGAGGAATGGTGCCTGGACTGGTACGGGCACCATTCCTCGACGTTCCCGTGCATGTCGTGGAGTCCCCAGGGAACGTCG
>DAOSJS010000462.1:0-2911 GCA_035367355.1 Candidatus Hydrogenedentota bacterium | reverse complement strand
AGCAGACTGCTCTCGCACCACCTTGCCCGGTGCTATGCCACGCATCTCGGTGGGCGCCAGTGCCAGCGACGGTTCCACGAACTGGGCTTCCGACGCCGCAAACCGCGTCCACTCGCTGCCCATGCCGACTCTGAGGCCCAGCGGTTAAATTGCCGGCGCCAAATGCCCAGGCAATTAGCGCCATTGGAATAAGCGCGAGAAGACCTATGAGAAGAATCAAGATTGCCGCAGTGTCAGTCACAAGTACGCCGGGGAATAAGGCGGCCAACCTGGATGCCATCGAGGCATGGACTCGACGAGGCGTTGAAGCCGGCGCGCAACTGATTTGCTTTCCCGAAATGGCGGTAACGGGTTACTGGCGCACCAGTGCGGTCTCGCGCGAAGCCGAAATCCTCAAAGTCGACACGGAGAACCCCGCGTTGATCCACCCTGCCGGTCCGTCGGTCGAACGATTGGCGGCATTGAGTAAGAAGATGAAGTGTCATCTTCTTGCCGGCATCATCGAAGATTTGGACTACTATCACTTACGCAGCAGCGTGGCGCTGTTCGGTCCGACGGGTTTTGCGGGCACGGCCGCGCTGATTCACACTCCGATCGACCGTCATCCGACATTCGTCGCCGGGCGCGAGTTGAATGTGATGGCAGTGAATGGTGTCAAAGTCGGCGTCATGGTTGGCGAAGATGTTTTCTACCCTGAAATTGCCCGTTGTTTGGTCCTCCAGGGCGCCCAAGTGCTGGTGGGGGCGATGGCAACCCCGGTCGCCGGAGGTCGTGGCCCGCTGAAGCAGTGGCGTGCGCAAATGCAGTCCGTGTTGGCGACCCGAGCCTTGGAGAATCAGGTGGCAGTTATCGCTGTCGAAGCGGCCGGAACTGTTTACAACCGGATTGAAGATGCGCGGATGCATTTCGTGGGCCAGGCATTGGCATTCGACGCCTCGGGGCGATTGGTGGGCCAGACGCCGCCTAACCGCGATGAAAAAATGCTCGTGGCCGAGTTTGACATTGGCGTCGAATCGTCAGAACGAATCGCAAGACGTCGCCCCTTTGTCTATCAATCGCTGATTGGGACGGATAGGCGGAAGGAGGTACCGGGCACGCGACAGCAAGACTGGGATGCTCAGGGGGAGATCCTCTGGAGCCGGCTTCGGGACTTGGGGTTTTTCTGCATCGATCTTTACGACGGGTCGTCCAAGGATTGGAAGCGGCGGCATGAGGCGGTGATCGTGACCGCGCCGACGCTCCCCCCGCTTAAGGGATACCGTGTCGTGGTGCTAACGCGGCCGAGCCTGGCCGGTATGCCCGAGGGCGAGGCGGCCAAACTGGCGGCATGGGTGAAGGCGGGTGGCAGACTGGTTCTGGATGGCTACTGCGGGCGGAACCAACGCGTGCTCGGTCCACTCGTCGGCATCGAAGGGCCGTTGGGACGTGCGGTCCACCTGCCATCTTATGAGGATCCTTCGCGTATTGCCCCCAGAATTCGAGTGACGAATCGCAGTCGCATTTTTGCGGGTATGGAACCGAAACGGCGCAGCAAAGTCTGGGGACAGGTCTGGTTTCCTGAGGAAGGGACGCGCGTTACGGCCAGACCACTCGCCTGGATTGACTCGCCCCAAGGCGAAAAGATCGGTCCAGGGATCTATCATCATGAGGTGGGGCGGGGGGAAGTTTACACTTGGGCCTTTTCCTCGGCCTACAGCCAACTCCTGTTGATGCAGGGGCGTGGTACAACCGAAGACTTGGGCAGCTTTCCTGCGCGCGTAGCGCCTGGAGCGACTCGCGATGGCGACGTCAACACCTGGGGCGATCAGGTGGTCACCGATGAGGAAGATCAATATTTTCCCTCGGCCGACTATCTGCTTTACCCCCTATTGGGCATCCTGCGCCAGTCCGTACCGGATCACATGTTGATATCGGCCGTGCCGGAAGGGCGGGAATGCGGGGTTATCTTTACGGGAGATTCCGACCGTGCCAGCGTGGAGCTCGTCAATCGCTACACGGATATGCTGTCAGCCCATGGAATCCGTCCCACGCAGTTCATTTGCCGCGAAGGATACGAGGCGAAACAGCTTCGCGGCCAATGCGAATACGGTATTCATCCTCTCTTTCATGAAACTGAACAGGAATGTTTCGAGAATCTATTGTCGTATGGCTTTGCGCCGGACCAGCTCGTCTGCGGCCGGCGACATTGTTTGATTCATTACGGATTGACCGAAACTTTGGAGCGCATGGCGAAGGCCGGCATCCGCTATACTTCGAATAATTGGGATTTCCCTTACCCAGAAACTCAATCGGCGGCCTTCCTGTTTGGCACCACGCATGCCCATCACATATACAACTGGGAAGGCAAGCGCATTGGAATCGTCAACATTCCCCAGGTCTTTATGGACTACCCACCCGTGATGGAATGCACGCAAGCGTCGTGGCGCGACACGCGACGGACCCATGGGGTGGGCGCGTGGAATTATCATCCACAAAATCATGTCATGCCCTTTTGGTGCGAGGCGATCGAGTGGTTGGCACAGCAGGCGCAGGAGGCGGCCTGGTGTGGCACGATGGGTGAGTATGGCGACTGGTACCTGCTGCGGGATCGCATGCACGTTAGTTACCGCGCGGGGCAAGTGACGATCGACGGTTCCCTCCCGAAGGGGCTGACGCTCTTGAGCAGGCGCAACACACTTTTCGTCAATGGCGTTCGCAGCCGAGCTTCAGCCACTGCCGTGTGGCACGGGGTCAAGTACTGGGTTCATGTCCACGATGAAAGGACATCAATACCGTCTGGGCGAGACGGCCCTGCGAACATGGAATAGTTCCATTCCGGATACGGATTGCCGATTGTGGCAACCGACCGCAAATCGGACGAACAGTAAGATATCAGTCGACAAGGAGAAGAAGGAAATGTCCGGCAACATTC
>DAOSJS010000461.1:0-2916 GCA_035367355.1 Candidatus Hydrogenedentota bacterium | reverse complement strand
TCATCGCGCGAGCGAGTGAATCCATTCTCGAGCCCGAAGAGCTCTACGAGCTCGACTACCCAACCGGGCTCATCATGACCCGGTGGGCGATGGTCGTCATGCCGTGTCTCGCCTCACGGGGATTCAATTAAAAAATGGAGGGAAACGCCATGCAAGTGGCTACATTGGGCAAGGATGCCGCCGCAGACCAGCGGCCGCTGCCGGCCCTGGTTTTCTGCGCCTACGGAGGGTTCAACGCCCTCCGCCAAGAAGCGGCGAAGCGAATGCTGGCGGCGATGAACAAGCTCGACCCGCTGCCGCGCGAGGCCGTGTTCCTGGAGCTGGTCGGTCCGGGCCAGACGCCGCTTCTCGACAAGTCCGACTGCCCAGGGTGGCTTGACTACCTCCGGCTCTACGGCAAAAAGAGGAACCTGAACCTCTTCCAGAAGGAGGCGCTCTGGAATCTGGCCGCCAAATTCACGACCTCGGCCAGCATCCTGTTCATGGACGCCGACTCGTACCCCGAAAACTGCCCGGACTGGCTGGCCCGGTTGGGTGCGGCTTCCCGGCCCGGTGTGCTTCTGCATCCATCGGAGTTACTGGCCGAGGAGAAGTGGGGGGACGACGGCGGCGACCTTATGTACCTCTCGTCATTCAGCAAAAAGGACTTGCGGAGGCTGAACGGCGCGCCCATGTATCGCTTTCCTGGTTTGGGCTACTGTCTGACGCGGACTGACTTCACGCGCATGGACGGCTTCAACCCCTTTGCCATCACCGGCTCCGGCGACAGCGTGTTCTTGAAGGAGGTCCTGGGCGATCAAGCGGCGGCGTTCGGCTTCGCGTTCCGCTATCACAATGCCCTCGTCCGGCCGCAGCAGCCGAAATTGCAGCCGATCGCGCTCGACGGTGTGACCCTACGGCACTGTTATCATGGCCCCAAGGCGGAAAGGTCGTACCGCTACAGCCGGGAAATCGTGAACCTGTTCGGGCTGTCGCGCGCCCTCTGCCATCTCGACTCGTCCGGCCTCATGGCCTGGAACGACCCGGAGTGCTGGCTGGCGCAGATTGCGAATACCCACAAGGCCAGAATGACCACGCGGGCGGACTTCCTCGCCATGTTGGCCGAAACCGCCGACCAGCGTCTGGCCCAGTTCGAGAAGAATGAAATTCCGTATAACAAGGAGCTCTACCACCATGACTGAACCACCGGATGCCGCGGAGGAAATCGCCCACATGCTGGAGGGTGTGCAGGGCGTGGATGATGTCGACGGCGAATCGCCCCATGCGGACGAACCCGACTGGAACGACGATGTGCTTCCGGACGCGTGTCCGCCGGGCGAGGATGATGCGGATTACGTCTATGCCGAGCCTGAAAAACTCTCGGTCGAGGCGCAGGAAGAGCTGTACTGGCAGGCGGTTGACGAAGCGGGCTGCAAACCCAAAGGAAAACCATGACCAGGCTCAAGGAAATCAAGGAGCTGCAGGTGCTTGCCGTGAAGCTGCAGCTGGAAAACAGCGACCTCATCGGCCGGTACTCGTTGACCGAGGTGGAGGCCATCTACAACGGCATCGGCCCGGAGGCCTTTCCGGAATGGCTGCGCGGCTTCATTTCAGCCTTGCACCCGTCCCTGGCGGTCGTGGCCCTCATTCACGACCTGGAATGGCATGCGAGCGACTTTTCCAGGGAGAGCTTCACCGAATCCAACCACCGCTTCAAGAGCAACGGCAGCCGGGCCGCCAAGGGGCTGTTCGGCTGGTACGACCCCCGCCGTTACATCGTCATGAACCAGGCCCGGCGCTTTGGCAACATCTGCCAGGCGTTCGGCTGGAAGGCGTGGTGCGACGCCGGCATCGCCCGGAAGAGGAGCGAAACGATTCGGGCTGTTCTGGCTCGGCCGGCCGGGGAAGGCGAAAGGCCGGAAAATCTGTGTTAAATAACTGGCTATTAAGCTATTGTCGATTGGATTAAGGGTTGTCGTGCGCTTCATTAGTGACGAGCGCCTGGAGCGCACGACAATCCACCCCCCAACGGAGGCAACCCCATGGCACCGCACCGCAACCACCACAATGTCCAACCCAGGCCGGAGCAGCGTATGGAACCGAAACCCAAACTGAAGCAGACTGGCCTCCGGGTGCAGCTCATCGGCGCCGACGGCAATGCCTTCGCCCTGATTGGGTTGGTGCGGCGAGCGCTCCGTCAGGCCGGTTATGGGGAGGACTTCGTCCGGGTGTTCATGGACGAAGCGACCAGCGGCGACTACCGGCACCTACTGGCAGTCATTGCCGACACCGTGGAAATCGAATGACAGGAGACGGCCATGGGTGATGATTTTCTCAAGAAAACGCGGTGCGACCGGTGCGGCGGTTCGCTCCAAGGCGGACGCACGATGTCGATGTTCGACACCGCCACCATCTGCCTCGCCTGCAAGGCCCGGGAACGCCAGCGGCCCGACTACCAGGACGCTCTCGAAGCCGACCAGGCCGCCATCCGGCGCGGCGACTATAACTTCAAGGGCATCGGCTGGAAAAAATGATGCCACCGACCCTATGAAATTGGCCAGCCTAGGCTAATGCGCCCAAGACCCCGAAGCCCTTCCGACACTATGCGTCGGAGGGGCTTTTTCATTCCATCAGAAGCGCATTATTAACGGAAATACTTGATATTAAGCTATTTATACCGCTTAGCTGATTGGCTTAAGAGTGGTTATGCGCTTAATTAGTCAGCGTACCATAGAACATCGCTAACCCGCCCACCCAACCCACCAGGAGACCAGAGCATGCAGAACGACCTCACCCTCACCGCCACCGAACGCAACGAGATGAACTGGACCACCGGCACCGTCCAGACCAACGGCCAGACCTACACCTACAGCGTCAAGCACTTCGACGAGCCCTCCTGCTACGGCATCCGCAACGGCCGCGTCAGCAAGCTCGAAA
>DAOSJS010000460.1:0-2934 GCA_035367355.1 Candidatus Hydrogenedentota bacterium | reverse complement strand
GGGCGTGCGTCGCCTGCGTCCAGAATCGGTTGGCCGTGATGAGGATCAGAGCCGACCAGAAGCCCACGCGTGGCGAATAGAGCCGTGCGGCAAGCAGGTAGGTGAACGCCACGGCCACCAGAGCCGACACCACAGAGGGGATGCGCGCCGTCAGAGCCGATACGTCGCCGAACGGTTTGGAGACCGCAGCGATGGCCCAGAAAAGCAGCGGGGGTTTTTCGAGATAGGGTTGCTCATTGATGCGCAGGGTGATGGCGTCGCCGGTCTCCAGCATCTCACGGGCGACCTGGGCATAACGCGGCTCGTCGGCCGGCCACAGATCGTGGGTGCCGATGGCAGGCACGAACACGGCCAATCCGAAAAACAGCAGAAACAGCAACTGCGCATACTTCACGTTCACGTATCTACCCGGCCTTTCGATGCCCTGGAGTGCCTTGAAGCTGCAGCCATGATACACATTTTTGCCGTGGCCGCCCTGGAGCAGGGACGCGGTATCCCCAAGGCAGTCCAGCGTGCGCGAAGTATACGACAAGCCGGCGCGTCACAGATACACAAATTATTTGCTGGAGGTGGCGCCGCAGTCCGCCGCCGAAGCGTTCTACAGCGGCAGCGCGCAGAGGTTCCACGGCGAGGGTTTTCGCGTCTGCCGGAAGGATACAGCGGCGTGCGTTTTCGGCCGTCGCTGCGTTATGCTCTTTTGTGCAGATCCTCATACGGAGGGGAAAGGACGGAAACCATGCGAAAGGCGGTAGCGGTTGCCATGCTGGCGGTGCTGACGGCACTGTGGGTTGAAGCCTTATACGCGGGGGCCAAAAAGCCGCTGCCGCGTCCAACGGGCGCGGTCACGCCGGTTCCCTCGGGGGAAGGCTGGGTGGACCTGTTCGATGCGGAAAACGCCCGGCTGTGGGAGGTCAATGCGAAGGACCTGTTTGAGTTCCAGGACGGTGTGATGCACATCTTCGGGAAGAAACCCACCCATTACATCCAATACACCGGGGACACCTACGGGGATTTTCAGGCGCATCTGGAGTTTAATCTGACGGCAAAGGCCAACAGCGGGCTCATGTTCCGCGCGGCCCCCGAGGATCCGGTCTATAGGGGGATGGAAATTCAGATCATTGATTCCTACGGAGAAGACCCGAGTTATTTCAGTTGCGGAGCGCTGTACGACGTGGCCTCGCCGATGTTCAACGTCGTTAACAAGCCCGGTGAATGGAACTCGCTCGATTTGACCGTGCAGGCCAGGCACGTCGTGGCCGTAGTGAATGGCTGGAAGGTGCTGGATGTGGATTTGTCGCTGATGACCATGCCGATCGGCAAGTTTCCGACCCCATTGGACGAACTTCCCACGACCGGCAGCCTGTTTCTTCAGGACCACGGCAACGAGGTTTGGTTCAGAAATATGCGTGTGAAGAGACTGTAACTCAGTACCCGCGGGCCGCGGCGCGCCTAGGGCTGGAGCTCGCGCTGGAGCGATTCAATGGTGCGGCGAAGGCCGTCGCGGAGTTCCACTTCCGGCTCCCAGCCCAGCACCTGACGCGCCCGGGTGATGTCGGGCTTGCGCCGGCGGGGATCGTCGGGAAACGGCTGGGGGACACAGATGATCTCGCTTGGGCTTCCCGTCAGCTCGATGATCATCTCCGCCACCTCCCGCACGGTGTACTCGTCGGGAGTGCCGAGATTCACGGGGCCGGTCTCGTCGGAGATCAAAAGGCGGTAAAATCCCTCGACCAGGTCGGAGACGTAACAAAAGCTTCGGGTCTGGTTTCCGTCTCCGTACAGGGTCAGCGGATGGCCCTGAAGCGCCTGGCAGGCGAAATTCGTGACGACGCGCCCGTCGTCGGGCCGCATGCGGGGACCGTAGGTGTTGAAAATGCGCACGATGCGGGTATCGAGCGAATGCACGCGGTGATAGGCCGTGGTGACGGCTTCGGCGTACCGTTTGGCTTCGTCGTAGACGCTGCGAAGGCCATTGCAGCTCACGTGGCCCCAGTAGTCCTCTTTCTGAGGGTGCTGTTCGGGCGGGGGATCGCCGTAGATTTCGGAAGTGCTCGCCAGAAAGAACCGTGCCCCGTGCGTGTGGGCCAGATCGAGCAACTGATGGGTGCCGAACGAGCCGGCGCGCAGGGTTTCCAGGGGCAAGGTCTTGAAATCGGGCGGGCTGGCGGGCGACGCCAGATGCATCACATAGTCCAGGGGTTCGTTGCAGGTGAACGGCTGGGTGATGTCGCGCTTCTGGAACCGAAACCGCGGGTGGTTGAGCAGATGATCAATATTACGGAGGCGCCCTGTACTCAGGTTGTCAACGGCCACCACGTCCCAGTCTTCGGTCAGCAGCCTGTCGCACAGATGCGAACCCAGGAAACCCGCTCCGCCGCTCACCAGGACCCGTGGCATTCCTTTCCTCCCCATTCCCGCGCTATTATCACCGCCGATGGTCTATGATGCAACAGCGGCAGGCGGCAAAAAGAGGCGTAGAGCGCCGCAGCGAAGGAACGCGTAATGTTGTGCAGGGTAGCGGTTCTCTCGGACATTCATCACGGCCGAGTCTTGGCCGGGAGCGAAGATTTGGGGCGGCCCAGCGGCCGGGAACTGCTGGACGCGGCTGTGAGTTATCTCAATGCGCAGATCGCGCCGGATCTGGTGCTGGTACTGGGCGATCTGGTTGACGCGGGTGACACTGAGGCGGGCCTGAACTGTCTGCGCGCACTGCGGCCGGCACTCGAGCAGCTTGCGGCGCCGGCGCTTGTGCTGCCCGGTAACCACGACCCTGCGCCGGAGGCCTTCTATGCGGTGCTTGGCCGGCCGCCCGCGTGGCTGGATGCCGGCGGCGTGCGCTTTGTGCCGTTCGCTGATCCTGATGCGCCCGAGTTCAACGCATTCCGTCCCGCAGAATCGTTGGCGCGCTTCGCGCAGGCCCGGGCGGGATTCGCG
>DAOSJS010000459.1:0-2948 GCA_035367355.1 Candidatus Hydrogenedentota bacterium | reverse complement strand
CCCCCGAGTGGCCCACCTGTCCAGAGCTCCGGTTGATGGTCAATTCGGCCTTTGCGACGGGCAGCCGGGGCTTTTTCACCTACCTGTTCCACAACGTGCCGGTCTGGTTCGGCGGCTCCTGCCAGCGCACGCTGACGGGGCCGTTTCTGACTTTCAGCGACCTGTGGCAGGAGCTGGACCAGTGCATGGAACGCATCAACGCCATGGCCCCGCTCCTCCTGGGCGCCCGCCCGGAACCCGTGCCCGAAGGGTCGTACACCATGACCCTGCGCTCCGAAGAAAAGGCCCAGCTGCCCAACGGCATGCCGTTGACGACGGCGTCGCGTCTGCGCGGCGACGGCTACGACCTGTTCTTTCTCGTGAGCCACGATATCCGCGGCATGGCCTCCATAAACCTCAGCATCAATCCCACTTTTGTCGAAGGCCTGGAAATCTATGACCTCTCGGATTTCATTCAGGACCGCCTCTGGGAACGCATGCCGCTCGAACGGCATCTGGAGATGTTCCCCGGCCAGGCGCATGTGCTACTCATCGCACCGCCGGACGTCTGCCTTCACATCCGTGACATCGTGGCACGCCGGCTCATGGAAGACGACCGGCGGCAGCTCGCCATCAACATGCGCCTCGCGCGCCAATACAGCGTCGATGTGAGCCCCATCGAGAAGTTCCTCGAAGAAACCCATGAGGGCGATACTCTGGAAAAACTCGCCCAGGCAGATTGGGCCCGCGACCGCCTCCTCGATCTCATTTACGAAAATCCTGAGATCAGCGATGCCCGCAGCCGGATCATTGAGGCCAGCGCCGCCCTGTGCGCCTGCGACGGAGCCTTGTGCCGCCTCCATGCCACCGGCAAGGCGGAACGAGCACGCGAACTCGGGCTGAAAGTTCTGCCGATCGCGCGCGAACTCGCGCATATGCGTCTGCAGCTCCGCCATGGCCAGGGAAAACACGTCCTGGATCAGACGCGGGGGCTCTGCGTGCGGGCGCTCGAACTGGTCAACGAGATCCGGGCCCAGACCTGGAGCGCCCTGGCATCCTTGGATGGGAATCAGAAAGTGTAGCCGACGCCCAGCCCGAGTGCGTTCACGCCGGCGTTGTCGGTGTGCGTGCTGGCATTGGACATATGGTTGAATTTAAACGCGACATGCCAGTCCTGCGCGAACTGGTAGCCCACGCCGGCCTCCAGCATGAAATTAATCCGTGACCCGTTCGCGCGAAAATACCGCGAATGCCACAACACGCTGCCCCCGCCTTCCGCGAACCAGCCGCGGTACGAGTCTTTGTCAAAGTAGTACCGGCCCGTAACCCCGCCTGCCACGCCATACAAAGTATCGTCGGATGTGCGGTGCGGCCAGTACACAAGCACGGGATACCCGCGCAGCCCGAAGCAGAAATGGCTGGTCACGGGCATCTCATACTCCACGGAGAACGTGGCAAACTTGTCGCCCTGGCGATCCGTCTTTCCCGAATACAGGGCGGCAAAGCCCTGCGTCTCCACACGCCACCGGCCTGCACTGAACGCCTCACGAAAATCGACATCCTGCGCCGCGGCGGCATGGCCCAGGCCGGCCAGTAACAGCAGCAAAACCAGCATAGATGCGCAAAATCTCATCGTCCGTTGAACCTTCTCCAGGCAGGGGTAACTCGAATAAACCACTTCGACAGATCGCTTCGAAGTCTACTGAACACACTCCGGCATGTCAAAAAAAACGCGATACCGCCGGCCCCGCGCGCGTTTCATTCGCGGCGATGCGAGCGGCAATGTGGAGAGGCTTTCTGACGAAACAGGAGGCACGGGCCTTTCGCCTCCCGCGCGCCGGCCTTCCGGAAAAGACTAGCCCCGCACGTCAAACCGGGCCAGGGCGAGCGGCGCGAAAACAAAGGCCCGGCACGCGGCCCGAACTGACGTGTCCGGGCCCTTCGCAAACGCCGGGGTGCCAATGCCGGCAGGCGCAGCAGATGAATTCGGGGCGCTGGCAGCGGCCTGGGTTTGCGCGCGTGCCTGCGATTCTGCCCGCTGGAAATCGACCCGGATAACGGGCTCCTGAGCGCTGCTCGCGCCCAGCGTTGCCCGCTGTGCTTCGAGCCGTTCCTGAGCCTCCGCGCGCCGCTCCTCTGCCCGCGCCTGCTGAGCCGCCCGCAATTCCTCGAGAGAGGGGAGCATTTTGCGGGCTTCTTCAAAATTGCGATCCACGGTATGCGCGACCAGCGCCGGGATGGAGATGGTATTGTCGCCAAACCCCGCGTGAATCTGACGTTCGTCGTCGCGGAAGCCCGCTCCAGGTGCCGGCCCCGTTTCCCCAAAAGCCCGTCCACTCATATCCGGTGGCGGCTCGATGCGCTTCGTCTGGAGCGGGTCGGGTATGTGACCTGTCATCATGCCCATGGCATACACCCCATGTGCATTTTCAGCCCGCACTACCTGAACACCTGAAATTATCCCACCCGACCGCGCGCCTGTCAAGGAAAGGGGCTGCCTGAATCGACGTAAGGGCATTTATGCCAATGTTTTAGAATGATTGCAGCGGGGGCCTGTTTCACATAGCACGGGCCACTCTAAACCCATTGCTTCCCTGACGTTCCGGTAGATTTAAAGACGGTTCGCAGCCGGGTCTGGCAAAGCGCGCGGCAAACCAGTACACTTTCCCCATGGATTGGGAAACCTGCATTCACGACGAAGGAATCCGGCGCAAAGCCTTTCCGGTGGCGGGTGAGTGCGTCTTTCTCGCGCACGCGGAGGTGGCGCCTCTTCCGCAAGCTTCTGCCGACCTCATGAGCGAGTTTCTGGATCGGGCCTCACACCGCAAACAGGCGGGCGCCTGGACCGAGACCTGGGTCGAAGCCGCCCGGAGGTTCGCGGCGGAGATGCTGGGCGCGGAATCCAGCGAGATTGCGCTGCTCGGGCCGACCGCGCTGGGCAGGCCGTTCAACCGGGAGATACGGACGTG
>DAOSJS010000458.1:0-2953 GCA_035367355.1 Candidatus Hydrogenedentota bacterium | reverse complement strand
GATATAGAACGTGGTTTCAGCGTCCGCATTCGAGACGAACCCGAACCAGTCGAGGCGCGTGATGCCTTCCCCGGTCTGCCGCAGGTCCTCAAAGTGTCTGGGTTCCTGGCCGTCCACGGTAACGGTCAGGCCATAGGTTCCCGTGGCACGGCGTCCGAGCGCGCACTCAATCTCAAACCGCACCCAGACCCCCGGCGGCAGGTCCATCAGCGTTTGCCCGTTTGCAATGAGGCGGCCCCCGCGCACCCAGAGGCTTGGCCCTACCCGGTACGGTGAATGGTTGTCGCGCCATTCGTGGAAAAACACCACGCCCGGCTCAAAGCGCCCTGAAAAGGCGCCAACGGCTGTGCCGGTCCGCAGGCGCGGCGCGTAGTGCATGTACGGCAGGAAGGCGTGTTTCTGGCCGGGGATGTCCGTGAACTTGAGGCTGTGCGTGCCCGATGCGGCAGCTTCACTGGTGACGCGGATCAATGCGGCGCCTTCACCCTCTGTCGTATACGCGCCGCGGGCGGTCTCGTTCTCCGGGGTCTCTTCAAAATCATCCGCGATCGCGACGGGTTCCGGTATGGGCGGCGGCGTGAAGGGGTCGCGCGCGATCTGCCCGGGTTTGCTCACCCATTCCGGGTCGCCGTAGAGTCCCGGTTCCGTCAAGTCAAAGGGTTGAAACCCCAATTCCAGGGCAGGAGAGTCCGGGTGAAGCCGGAAATCACCGTGTTCGGGGTCGATGAAACGCGGATCAGCCACAATCGAGTGCGCATCGTTACCCTCGGCCTGCCACTCTGCAAAATCGCGCCCGGCAAAATCGAGATCGTCGCCGTCCGAATTCCAGTAGCAGTTGGATTCGAGCCGGTAATTGCCGTTCGCCCAGTGGACGCCGAGCATGGAGTCGTTGTTGGCGTAGACAATGTTGCGCTCGAGTATGAACGAGACGTGATCCTCTTCGCGCGACCGGCGGAGCTGGGGCCCGTGGGAGTACGCGAAGATGTTGTTAATGACGTGGTTTTCCTTGCCGTAATGCTGGTGCAGGTTGCCGCTCAGGGTGTTGTAGACGAGGTTATTCTCAGCGACGATGTACGTGGAGCCCTCGTCGAAATAGATCCCCCAGCCTCCCGATACCTTCGCATACGAGAGCGAGTCGTGGAAAATGTTGTTGCGGATCACGGTTCCGGGCGAAACCCCGAGGGTATAGATGCTTCCCGTATCGCTCAATTGGCCCTTGGCGGTGTGGTGAACGCGGTTGTACTCGATGCGGTTGTGGTGGGCGCTGCTCGGCTGGAATCCCCACGACCACCCCACCGAAATGCCTGTGTACCGGAAATCGCAGATCTCATTGTGGGATAGCGTATTGTAGGAGCTGCGGCCGATCCAGGCGCCAATCGCGCCGCGGTACCGCTTCCCGCCGTCGTGGATGAAGCAGTTGTCGACCGTGTTGCGCATGCATACGAGTGCGGCAGTGGGTGCGCTGCTGATCTCGCCAATCCGCACGCCGCCCGCACCCAGATCCGTGATCTCGGAGCGGACGAGGAGGTTGTCCTGGCATCCGGCGCGGAACCAGACGCCATAATTGCCGGCGTGGGCGATTTCACATGCTTCGATGAGGCAATGGCGGGCGCCGCGGGCTTCCACGGCGGCGTTGACCGCCACAGCCGCCTGTCCGCCGGGATACCCGTCCCTGGGCAGGGTGTATTCGGTGTAATTGAACCGCAGCCCCTTAAACACCAGATGCTCGACATAGCTCTTTTCTTCGGGGTTGCCCGCGAGCAGGAGCAATTGCTGGGCCACGGGGGCGACCACGACGGTGGTTTCGGGCGTTTCGCCCGGCATTGGGTAGTAATACAGCGTGCCGGTCTTGCGATTCAGGTACCACTCGCCCGGCTGATCGAGGGCTTCGAAGAGATTTTCGATGAAAAAGCGCTGCCCGGCCGGCTGCCAGTACCCCATCGGCCAGCCCGAGCCGCACGAAAACTCCATCGTATGGTTTTCGAGGTCCAGCGTCTTGACGAAATGCATGGACGTGTTCCACGAGTGAAACATGACGACCCAGGCATCCGGGAGAGACTCCCATTGCTGCACATCGCCCGCCTGGAAGCGGATTGTATCTTTACTGGGCTCTTCTTTGCCTGTATCGGGATTTATCACGGTGACCTGGCCGGTGGTGTAGAAATAGTCCGTTTCTTCGGGGTAATCCCCCACGGGGTGCGCGGGATTGGGCGTGCGCGCGGGCTGCCGCCATTCTCCGTTGGCATAGAGGCCCGTGAAGACCCACCGGCCTTCGCGCACCTCGGGCAGATCCAGGGTCCACAATGGGCCGTCAGTCTTCCACCCCGAGAGGACGCGTCCGCCGTGAATGACCGGGTTTTCCCCGGGATACGCCTCGTAAGTGATGGGCGCGCACGCGGCGCCCGAATCTTCCGGTCCAAAGGTGATCGGCTCCGTGACATGGTAATTGCCGCCCCGGATCCGGATGTGAACCGGGTCCTGCGCGCGCACGGCGGCATCACGTGTCCGAAGGGCGTCGCGCGCGCCGGCCATGGTGGCAAAAGGCCCGTCCGTCCCATCGGCATTGGGCGCCTCTAGAGCGCCGGACCAGGCGTCGTTGCCGTTGGGTGCGACGTAGAAGACTGCGGTGCCGGAAAGCTCCTGCGCCCCACTGAAGAAAGAGGCCAGCAGGAGACCAAGGCCCGCCAGCGCGGTTCCAGAACGTGATGCTGTGCTTCGTATGGACACGAAAGAACCTCCTCTGAATGACGTGCGCCGCACTTACCCAGCCGGGACACGCCGTGGGGCTGTTTTCGACATCATTACGCACGGGGAGACAATATTCAATGCGTACTTCTTGCGTTCGGACGGTGAGCGGGCTAGGATGAGTGGCGGGCTGATTTCGATGTTGCCGGCACTGCATGGCGGGTACACTGCGACGCAGCGGCGCGGCGGCGGAAGTACGATGGAAGGA
>DAOSJS010000457.1:0-2959 GCA_035367355.1 Candidatus Hydrogenedentota bacterium | reverse complement strand
CCTGTGCCCGAGCGAAAAGTCGTAACGTTCCGGCCGGGAAAAAAGATGAAGGAGCTGGTCTGCGCGCCGGGCCCGGCGGACTCTGCCGCCCCGCAGCTGCCTGACGAACCGGCTCAGGAACCGGACAGACCGGGAGACCTCGCGGAGAGTTCGTCGAAAGACGCCACGGAAACTCCTTTGTTCTAAGGGCGTTACGCTAGAATCGGCTACAGGCCGCAGGGTTGAAATACGTCTTGCGGCCTTTTATGTGTCTGGGCAGCCAGGAAAATCGGGCGGCAGTAGTGCCTGGCCAAATCGTTGACCTGTGAGCGCTTAGCCCCGTATGATCCAAATATGATAATCGTAGCGGGAGATACATCCACCCGCACCAACACCGTCGCGGTGTGCAATGACGACCTGATCCTGGCCGAGACGGTGGTGGACTGTGGGCGCACGCACGCCGAGCGTCTGCTGGACACGATAACGTGGGCATTGGATGAGGCCGGAGTGCCGCTGACTGAGGTTAACGTGCTGGCGATCAGCACGGGCCCGGGCTCATTCACGGGCCTGCGGGTGGGTTTGGCTGCGTGGAAAGGACTGGCCTTTGGCCTGGGCATCCCCCTGGTGGGGGTGCCGACGCTGGCGGCCATGTCGCGTCTGCCGGGAATGGACAACGGCGTCTGTTGTCCGATGCTGGATGCGCGCATGGGGGAAGTATTCGCGGCCGCATACCGGTTTGAATCGGGAGCGCGCAGCCCGGTGCTCGCAGACTGTGTCGCGCCCGTGGAAAAAGTGGCGGAAGCGTTGCGTGCATACGGCTCTGTAACGTTATTCGGAGATGGAACAGGCGTATATGATGCGCGCATTCGCGCGAGTCTTCCCGGCTGCCGCATGCTTCCGCGGATGTTCTGGGCGCCGCGGGCATCCGCCGTTGCCGCGGAAGCCCGTGACATGCTGCAGGCGGGATGGAATACGGAAGCGGCGGACGTACGCCCCGTCTATCTGAGGAAATCGCAGGCCGAGCAAAATCGGGAACGAGCGGGCCATCCATGACTTCACCGAATGCACCGCGCGTGGAATTCACGGCACTTGCGGAAACGGATCTGGATGCGATCCTGGACATTGAGCTCGAGGCGTATCCGGAACCGTGGTCACGCGAGATGTTCCGTGAGGAAATCCGCAACAATCGGTCGTATTTCTACGTCATGCAACTGAACGGTGAACTTGCCGGCTATGGCGGATTCTGGCTTGTGCTGGACGAGGCCCACATCACCAGTGTCACGGTCCGCACGGATTTGCGCGGGCAGGGACTGGGCCGGACGCTCACGCGGCACCTGCTGGACGCAGCGAAAGAAGCGGGCGCACATATCGCGACCCTTGAGGTGCGCGAATCGAACATGCGGGCCCAAAATCTGTACAAAACGTTCGGATTCCGCCAGATAGGGCGGCGAAAAGGATATTACTCAAAGAGCGGTGAGGACGCCATTGTGATGCTGCTGGAACTCGGCCCAGACGAAAGCTCCGCCCAGGACATGAGCGGCGAGGCGGGCGCTTGAGATGGAAGCGGCGTAGCGTGGCGGGAAACCTCAACCAGGACGCCTTTCGATCTTATCGCTCGCGGGGCCGTAACGCCAAAAACCGGCGTATCTCGTGGGGCGTGCCAGTGGGAGGCATCGGCACGGGTTGCATCGAGCTGGGGAACGACAGCCGGTTTCGCAATATCACCATCAACAACAACCGCGACAAGGCCTCTCGTATAGCACTGTCACCCCGGGCTTTTATCGCGTTGCGAACTGTCCGCCAGGGACGCGTGCAGACTCGCTTTCTGCAACCGGACTGCGCCCTGCCCTTTGCCGACGCGGGCATCATTCCGACGTTTACCCCCGTCAACGAACTCACGTGGCGCGCGCTCTATCCCTGCTCGTATTACACGCTGAATGCCAAAGAGTCGACCATTGAGGCGACGTGGCGCGCACTGGCGCCCGTGGTTCCCCACGACGTTTCCTCGTCAAATATCCCGGTCATGTTTTTCAGCCTGGCGGTGCGCAACCCGGCGCTTACGCCGGTCAAGGTTTCGTTTGTCTTCAACTGGGAAAATCTCTGCGGCTGCGAACGCAGCACCGTGCCCACAGACCGGGGCGCTTTCACACCGGTACCGTATCGAAATGAGCTCTCAGAACCCCGCTTTCAGGGCTTGAGTTTTGGCAAGACGGACCGGTTTCTGAGCAACGCCGACGGCAATTATGCGCTGCTGGCGCAACCGCAGCTGGGCCAGGATATTTCGGTGCTGGGCTGGAATGCCGATGATGCGGCGGACTTGGATGCATTCTGGCAGCAATTTCATTACGACGGGCGCCTGGCCAACCAGGTGTCTCGCAACGAGACAGCGCATTCCGCGGCGGTCTGTTGCACACGTGAGCTCGAACCGTATCAAGAATGCCGCTTTCTCCTGGCGCTGAGCTGGTACTGCCCCCGCTTCGTTGTGGACGGCGTGGATCTCGGAAACAAATATGCGGAGGTCTTCCGAAATGCCGTCGAGGTCGGGCAGGGGGCGTTGCGTAACGTAAATTTCTATGTCAATGCCGTTGAATCATGGCAGAACTCCCTACTCACCTCGTCGCTTCCCCGCTGGTTTTCGCGGATGCTGATCAACAGCTGCGCGACCTTTTCGACCAACAGCCTCCTGACGCGCCGGGGTGAATTCGCGCTGTTTGAGACGCCCGAAGACCCCATGACAGGCTGCCTGGATAAGCGGCTCTACAGCTCGCTGGCCACGCTGCTCCTGTTTCCGGAACTGGAAGAGGCGGAATTTTACGCCCTGGCAGGGGCCATGCCAGCGGCCGAGCCTGGCCGTTGCGTGCGGTACCTGGGCCGAATGACGCTTCATGCGCCTGGAGACGGTACGCGCCGGGAGGAGCTGGTTGACCTGGGGCCGAAGTTCGTTCTCCTGGCCTGCCGGAACCTGCGGTTTACGGGCAAC
>DAOSJS010000456.1:0-2965 GCA_035367355.1 Candidatus Hydrogenedentota bacterium | reverse complement strand
GGCAGGACGATACCATCTCCGGTAAGATCTTAGATGGCGCGATTCGCCGGTTTGAGTCCTGCCGGGTCTCTTGCTACACTTTTGCCTCCTGTATTCAGGCGGAGTCACGCGCCTCCACGGCGCGGTTTTGTCTTACCCGGACGTACGCAGTCGCGCCGGTCATCACCAAAGGGAGATCCAGCATGGCCATCACACCACACGGCGGAACACTGGTTAACCGGTTACTCACGGGGAACGCACTCGCCGCGGCCCGAAAAAAAGCCGAAACCCTCCCTTGTATTACGGTCGACGCCTATACCGCTTTCGACATTGACGGCATTGCAAAGGGCTTGTTCAGCCCGCTCACGGGCTTTATGGGAGAGGCCGAGACTCGCAGCGTCCTGGACACCATGCAGCTCCGCCCCGGCATTCCCTGGACTATCCCCATCCTGCTGGATGCGTCACGCGAGCAGGCAGACCAGCTCGATACCGGCGCCGAAGTCGCCCTGCGCGACGATGTGGGCGAAGTGGTGGCGATCCTCCATCTGACCGAAAAATTCTCGCTCGACCGCGCGGAATTATGCGAAAAAGTCTATCTGACAACCGACGAATCGCATCCCGGCGTGAAATACACGCTGTCGCTTGGAGATGTCTTTCTGGCGGGGGCGCTCGACGTCATGAAAGCCCGTGAGATCGAGTTCCAGGACTACAATCTCACGCCTGTTGAAACCCGGGCCGCATTCGAGTCCCGGGGCTGGAAACGTATCGTCGCTTTCCAGACTCGAAACCCGATCCACCGCGCACACGAATACCTGACCAAGTGCGCCCTTGAGATCTGCGATGGTCTTCTGATCCATCCGCTTATGGGCACCACCAAGAGCGACGACATCCCCGGTGATGTCCGCATGAAGTGCTACACCGTGCTCATCGACCACTATTACCCCAAGGACCACGTCATGCTGTCGCTCATGCCCGTGAACATGCGCTACGCGGGCCCCAAAGAGGCGATCATGCACTCCATTATCCGCAAGAACTACGGCTGCACCCATTTCATCGTCGGCCGCGACCACGCTGGCGTGGGCAATTTCTATGGGACTTACGACGCGCAGCGCATTTTCGACCAGTTCGACCCTGCAGAGATTGGCATCACGCCGCTGTTCTTTGAACATGCGTTCTATTCGAAGCGGACCCAGTCGATGGCTTCGCCCAAGACCTGTCCCGGGACCAACGAGGACCACGTCTTTCTGAGCGGCACCAAAGTGCGTGAAATGCTCAAGCGCGGCGAGATGCCTCCGCCAGAATTCACGCGCCCGGAGGTTGCCCGGATCCTGATCGACTGGGCCCAAGAGAACGGAGAATGAACCGTCGCCTCCTGGTGATCGGGCTGGACTGCGCGACGCCCCAGTTCCTTTTCGGGCCGGATGCGTTCGACCTGCCGAACCTCCGCGCGCTTATGCGCCGGGGCGTCTGGGGCAGGCTGGAAAGCTGCCACCCGCCCATCACCGTTCCGGCCTGGGCCGCCATGCTCTCGGGGAAAGACCCTGGAACTCTCGGCCTCTACGGATTCCGGAATCGCCGGGATCATTCCTACAGCCCTATGGTTACGGCGGATGGCGCGGCGGTACGCGAGCCGCGCGTCTGGGACATTCTCTCCCGGCACGGGAAAAAATGCGTCGTACTGGGCGTTCCGCAGACCTATCCCGTCCGCCCGCTCAACGGGTGGCTGGTCGCGGGCTTTCTTACGCCCAGCGAGGAGGCGCCGTACACGTACCCCCGGCCGCTGAAGGAAGAGCTCAACCGCGAGCTCGGTCCATACATCATTGACGTCAAGGATTTTCGGACCGATGACCGGGCCGCCCTCCTGGAACGCCTTTACGCGCTCATGGAGAACCGGTTCGCCTATGCCCGCTATCTGATGACCTCAAAGTCCTGGGATTTCTTCATGATGGTCGATATGGCCATCGACCGCCTCCATCACGCGTTCTGGCGGTTCTGCGATCCCAGCCATCCCGCGTTTGAGGCCGGCAATCCTTTTGAGCGCGTGTTCCGCGACTTCTACCAGGCGGTCGACGCCCGAGTGGGCGAGCTTATTGAGCTGGCCGGCAGCGACACGGCCGTCATGGTCGTCTCGGATCATGGCGCCAAGGGCATGGCCGGCGGCGTCTGCGTCAACCAGTGGCTCATCCGCGAGGGCTTGCTGACCCTCGAGCGCGCCCCTGAAGGCCGCGCCCGCATCGAGGACTGCGCGATCGATTGGGCCCGCACAAAGGCCTGGAGCAGCGGCGGCTATTACGCACGGGTCTTTTTTAACGTGGAAGGCCGCGAGCCCATGGGCCAGATCGCCGCTGCGGACTATGACGCCTTCCGTGACGGCATGATTGCGCGCATCGAGTCCATGCGGGGTCCCGACGGCCGCCTTCTCGGAAATCGCGCCCTGAAGCCTCAAGACCTGTACGCCCGCGTTGAAGGCGTTGCGCCGGATCTCCTCGTATACTGGGGAGATTTGCGCTGGCGGTCCGTCGGCTCCGTCGGCTACGACGATATCTTCACATTCGAAAACGACATCGGCCCCGACGACGCCAACCACGATTACCATGGCGTTTTCGTCCTCGACGGCCGCTCCGGTGCGGGAGACCGCGAACTCCAGGGCCTTACGCTGGCCTCCATCGCTCCAACGATGCTTCGCCTTATGGATGTGCCCGCGCCCGCCGATATGCCGGGGCCGCCCATCGTGGAGGAATTGGCATGAACCGTCCGTACGCTGTCCGGCTGACAGGGGAAAGCGCCGGCGATGCCGCCCACGTGCTCGTCCGCCGCCTGGTGGAGCTGGGCTGCCCTGTCTGCCTGCCGGACCAGACGCCTCCGGCTGATTTCAACGGTGTGATCGTCCTGCTCGGCAACGCACCGTCCACCGCGCCGGTCGGAGAAACCGTCGAGCTCAGCGACCACGATACCCCGGATTTCGCCGCCGAGAAGGTTCTGGATC
>DAOSJS010000455.1:0-2976 GCA_035367355.1 Candidatus Hydrogenedentota bacterium | reverse complement strand
GCCTACGCCAAAGTGCCCGCACGAAACGACATGGATCCCGCCGCGCTGCCGGAATGGATGAGCGATTTGAGCATCGACGCCATGGAAATCGACTGGCGCGCGTTTGCGGAACAGGAACGTGCGCGCATCAACCGGTGGAAAACTGAGGTCTACGGCGCCCGATGAGCAGTGTGCAATTTCAGAAGGTTACCCGGCTCTTTCCCGAAGGCGGCGGCATCCGCGAATTTTCCTGCGACATCGCGGAAGGGGAGTTTTTCGCCCTTCTGGGTCCGAGCGGATGCGGCAAAACAACCACACTGCGCATTGCCGCCGGTCTCGAAACGCCCGATTCCGGAAGAGTCGCGTTTGACGGGCATGACGTCACGGATCTCCCGCCCGAGAAGCGCAACGCGGCCATGGTGTTCCAGAGTTACGCCCTCTTTCCCCATATGAACGTGTTCGAAAATGTCGCATTTGGATTGCGCGCGCGCAAAATGCCCAAAGATCAGCTCGTTTCGCGGGTTGACGAGTCGCTTGCTCTGGTGCAGCTTGCGGGCTTGGGCAAACGCGCCGTGGCCGAGCTTAGCGGAGGTCAGCAGCAGCGGGTGGCACTTGCACGCGCGCTGGCCGTGCGCCCACGCATTCTTCTTCTCGACGAACCTCTGAGCAACCTCGACGCCGAGCTGCGTTTCAGCACGCGGCAGCAGCTTGCCGAACTCCAGCAGCGGCTCGGCATCACCGCCATCTACGTCACTCACGACCAGGAGGAAGCCCTCGCCCTGGCCCACCGGATAGCCGTGCTCAAAGACGGCATATGCCACCAGATCGGTTCGCCGGACGAAATTCTCTACCAACCCGCAACGCCCTTCGTGCAGGCCTTCCTCGAGCGCCAACGCAATGCGGAGACCAAATCCCGGGACTGAGCCAGCCGGGACGGTAAGGCAGCGCGAGGATCGTTTCGGAAGAGATGTCTGCGCGGCGGTGTTAGTTTCTTGAGACCACAGGCTGCGCACCGATAGACGAATACAGGCGAATTTTACATTTCTGCGCTTCCATGCGACAATTCCCTGTCTTCTCCCGCCGGAAGAGCCCGCCGTGCCGGACAGCCGGTTCTCGCGGATGAGCCCGGACTACGTCGCACGCAAGGATTACGAAAGAATGACCGATTACGTGACTTCACAAAGCACGGTATTTCCCGGACGCCGGGACAGCTGGCGCATGTTCGATCGCATTGTGCGTCGATACGACCTGCTGAACCGCGTGCTGTCGTTCCGGTTGGACCAGCTGTGGCGCCGGCAGGTGGCGCGGATGCTGCCCGACAGGCCCGGCCTGCGCGTCCTCGATCTGGCTACAGGCACGGGAGACATGCTCTTCGCAATCCAGGACGAAAAGCCGGGCGTCGGCCACATGATGGGCATGGATATGTCGGCGAAAATGCTGTCGCGCGGAAGAGAAAAGCTTCGCGAGCGGCCGCTTCATCATGCCGTGCAGCTGGTGCGATCGGACGCGACCTCGATCGCCGCGGCCGACGGTTTTTTTGATGCCGTGACCATGGCGTTTGGCATTCGAAATGTGGAGCAGATGTTTACCGCGTTGCAGGAAACGCGGCGGGTGCTGCGTCCTGGGGGCCGCCTGCTCATCCTCGAATTCTCGATTCCACGGGGGCCATTCTGCCAGGTGTATCTGTTCTATCTTCGGCACGTGATGACGCGCATCGGGGGATATGTGTCCGGCGATGCGGCGGCCTACGAATACCTGAACCGAACCATTGAGAGTTTCCCCTGCTCAGAGACATTTTGCGGCCTGATGCGCGAGGCGGGCTTCCATAAAGTGAGGGCCTGCCCTCAGACGCTGGGGATTGCCACGATCTACAGTGGAGAGCGGTAGGCTGTCATGACGGCGCAACAGCCGCACACAGTGGCGCTGGACCCCGGCCGCGCCCGGGACTGGCTGGCGTCTCAGATATGCGAGGCGATGAAGACCGCCTCCACAGCGTCCACGGCCTTTCCCCGGAGCCTGCGTTTCGACGCGCCTGTGGTGCACCTGAATACGCTCGACTGGCTCCGTGCCCAGCGAGCGGAACATTGCGTATATTGGTCTGGACGCGACGGCCACGAGCAGATGGCCGGCGTGGACGCTGCCCACGTTCTGGCCGGGGATGAGGGCCACCTCGAATCCGCATTTACGGCCATGCAGCGCCGCCTGACACCGGCGCATCCCCGCCTGCGGTACTACGGGGGAATCGCCTTTGACCCCGCGCGGGAACCTTCGGCCGAATGGCAGCCGTTTGGCACGTACCGGTTTATCCTCCCGCGCTTTCAACTGGAAAACCGCGGCCCGCAGTCGTATCTGGCGTGCAACGTGTTTTTGCGGTCAGCCACGGACTGCACGGAAGAGTGTGAACGTACGCTGGCCGGTCTCGACGCACTGAAATTTCCCGAAAACGCAGCTCCGGCGGCCCTGCCCGTTCCAGAACGCCGGCAGGATCAACCCGATTCAGCCGCCTGGGAACCGCTGATCGCGCATGCGCTGGAAGCCATCCGCCGAGACAGCCTCGCGAAGGTGGTTCTTTCACGGCGATCCATGTTCTCGTTCAACGTTCCGCTGGATCCGCTTGCACTGCTTATGCGGATGCAGGCCCGGACGCCTTCCTCCTACGCGTTCTGTTTTCGGTTCGGCGCGGACGCCGCGTTTCTTGGCGCGACACCCGAGCGGCTCTACCGCCGGCAGGGCAGGCGCGTGGCGAGTGAGGCGATAGCCAGCACCCGGCCACGCGGGGCCACGGACGCCGAGGACGCAGCCCTCGCGCGCGATCTCCTCGCATGCGATAAAGACCGCCGCGAACATGCGTTCGTCGTGCGCGCAATTGAGGAGGTATTTGAGCGGTTGTGCCGGAGCGTAGATGGTGCGCGGGACATTTCCGTGCTGAAGCTTCCGACCTGCCAGCACCTGTTCTGCCCTCTGGAGGGCCTGTTGAACGACGGCGTGTCGGATGCG
>DAOSJS010000454.1:0-2997 GCA_035367355.1 Candidatus Hydrogenedentota bacterium | reverse complement strand
CCCATCGTGCGGGTCTGACGGCCGTGCTGGTGGACAGTGAATATGCGGACCGCATCCATGACAGTCCGGCCCACATGCCGAACGTGCGTCTGCGCGATATCGCAGAGTTGCCGGAGGTCTGTGCAGGTCTGTCATAAAGGTCTCTGGAGCAGGAAGGAGTCAAATGCATGAGACGACTTGTTTTGTGTGCAACGATTGGAGTGCTTGCCATGGCTAGTTGTGCCACCACCGCCAGGACCAGCCCGCGGGACGCGCGTATTGATGTCATCGCCCACCGTGGCGCAAGCGCCAGAGCCCCTGAAAATACCCTCGCGGCGTTTCAGCTTGCTCATGAGTTGAAGGCCGACTGGTTTGAGCTGGACTGCACCCTGACGAGCGACGGCGAGATCCTGTGCATCCATGACGGCAGCGTTGATCGAACCACGAATGGCAAGGGCGCGGTAGCTGAAATGACCCTCGCCGAGCTGAAGCAATTGGATGCCGGCGCCTGGAAACATCCCGATTTTGCCGGCGAACGGCTTCCCACTCTCGCAGAGTCTCTTGACCTCGCCCGGGGCCGTATCGGCGTGTATATCGAGATAAAAAACAGCGACAACGACGCTGCGCTTGAGCAGGCCATCCTTGACCGCACGCGCGACCTGCCCGTCCTGTCCCGCGCCGAAGGAGATGCACTGCTCGCGCTCATTGCCGAGAGCGGCTCGCGCAATTATGAACTCACCATGAAAGTCATCGATCTGGTGCGGGAACGCCGCATGGAGAGGGAGATTGTCATCCAGTCCTTTTCGCCGGTCTGTTGCGCGGTGGCCAAGCTGTCGGCGCCCGATCTGCGGGTGGAGTTTCTCAGCGGATTAAAGCCGGAGGATCACGACAAATGGGAGAACGGCGCGCGCTGGGTGTTCCTCCTCGGGCTGGATGGCTGGAACGCGAACGCTGAAGGCGTCACCGCCGGCCGTCTTGCCGCCATGCAGGCCGCAGGCCGATCGGTGGCCGTGTGGACCGTCGATGACGTTGAGGCCATGCGCCGGTTCATTGCACTCGGGGTTAACGCCATCATTACCAACCGGCCCGACGCTGCGCTGGGTGTTCTTCACGAAGCGCACCGGCGCTGACGCACTTCCGGCGGCGGTCTGGGGGCCAGGGCAGAAACACTGGTTGAGGGTGGCGCTTTCGCACTGCGCGGGCAACTTTGCAGACAGCGCCGCCGGCATTCGGTATGGAGATCACTAGCCGGAACCTGTCAACGAAGCGGACTGAGCCAACAGGCAATGTGTCTCCAGCCTTCCCCGAGCCCATGGCCGGATTGCGGGTAGTGCGGACAATGGGGAGCCCGTGGGGCCGGACCCCATTTATTGCGATGGGACACCGTTGCGCATACCAAACCTCTGCGCGGGGGACAGCCAGAGTCTGGCGCGCCAGCTCCCTGGAGCTTCAGTCATCGCCGTTCTGAGCCATCAGCGCTTGGGTGCCCAGCGATTGGACCAGGCGATCACGCTCTTCCGCCGCGCGGTTAATGCCGCTGAGCGCGGCCTCCTGGATGGCTTCCAGTTCGTCCCGGTAGGGCGTCTCTCTGATCCCGAAAGTTTCCAGGAGTTCCCCGTACTTTCGCCGCATCGCCCCGGCCACGAGCCCTTTGACGCGATGGCCCAATTTTCGTGCGGGATTTCCTCCCCAGACCTCCATGGGCGCGACGTCTTTTGTCACGAGGCTGTTCGGTGCGATCACGGCCCCGTCGCCGATGGCAACCCCCGGGCCAATGTAACACCGGCTTGCTATCATCACGCAGTGCCCAATCACGATGGGTTCCGCGAGATGCGGTGTCAGGCGCCAATGTTCCGCCGTGCCGTAGATTAAGTGGTTCGTATCCCGCACCACGGTGAATTCGGCCATACCGGTATATTTGCCCATCACAATGGCGGTGGTTGCCTCAAAGACGCAGTAGAAGCTGATCCCGGATCGGTCGCCGATGAGGATTCGCCCTCCTTTGTGCGTGCGCATGATCACGCCGTCGCGAATTTTGACCAGATCCCCCAGTTCTACGTGCCCGTCGATTAGCAGATTCTTTCCGTGGAACCGGCATCCTTTTCCTGCCGACACGAATTTACGCCGATGTTTCCACGTGCGGTATTGGCGCACAAGATTTCGCATGAGTGACTCCTTCTTTGGCGCCCAGTATATCCATGTCTTTGTGAGCACACAACGACTCCGGCAATCTGATGCTCTGGGTATCCCGCCTGAATGAGACTTTGCGTTGCTCTGTGCCGAGAAACTGTTATGAGCAGTGCTCTATATCCACCGAACGACTTGTCTGGGACCGACTCTTTTGGTATGCTAATGTAGATATAATTGTGGGGGTAATTCGCCAATATATGGGGGATGGCACAGCGGGGCTCAAGGTTGCACCATACAGTGAAAACAGGAAATATGAACCTCGATCGCAGTTATACCGAAGCCGTGTTTTCGGTAGGTTCTCCCGCGGTCGTTCACACGAATCCGGGGGAATGCGACGAAAAACGGTATCCGACCCGGGTGCGGGGCTGGCACGCTGGAAATTACGTTCTGCTTGACCGCCCGATGACGGAAGACGCTGCGGAGCTGTCCGCCAAATCGCAGCGTTGTCTGCTTCGCTTCGTGTCGGAGGGGCGCGCCTGCGGCTTTCCATGTACGATCTTCAAAAACAGTGACGCCGCCATTCCCTATTTACGCGTGTCGTGGCCGCGCAAGCTTGAGTGCGTGGATATCCGGAAGCACCAGCGCGCGCAAATTCGTGTACCGTGCAAGATCGCGCGCGTGGACCAGCCGGACCTGGCCGGAGAAACGACCGATTTGAGCCAGGGCGGGTGTGGCATCTGGACGGACACACGCCTGGCTTTGAACACCGCCGTTCAACTTTCGTTCGGCCTGCCTGACGGCAGCACGATCTCCGGCGCGCGAGCCACAGTGCGAAATGTGCGCACCATTGATAATGGATTTCTTTTGGGCTGCATGTTCGATGAAGAC
>DAOSJS010000453.1:0-3007 GCA_035367355.1 Candidatus Hydrogenedentota bacterium | reverse complement strand
GCTGGTCAACGTGTTTGCGGGGATCCCCATCGGCAACCCGGCCTCGATCCAGCTCGGCGACCTGTGCCGGGGCGTCAAGATCATCGGCTCCAGCGGCTCCCGCATTCGTGACCTGCGCCGCATACTGGAAATGGTCGAAGAGGGTGAGCTGAACACCAATCTGAGTGTCTCCGCCATTGGCGGATTGAACAGCGCGCGTGAGGGCCTGGAGGGCGTTCGCGATGCGCGATACCCCGGGAAAGTGGTCATTTACACGCAAATTCTCGACCTCCCCCTGATGAGCCTCGACGAAATCCCCGAGCAAATTCCTGAACTCGCGGACAAGCTCGGGCCGCAAGGCTGCTGGACCCGGGAGGCCGAAATTGCGCTATTGGAGAAGTATCTCCCATGAAACGGCTACGCGATAAGAAAGCGATTGTGACCGGCGCTGCTCAGGGACTTGGTGCAGCCATTGTCGAACATCTCGCCGAAGAAGGTTGCGACGTGGTTGCGTGGGACATCCAGCTCGACAAAGTGCAGCAGACGGCCCACGAAATCGGCGAAAGAACGGGGCGCATGATTGCCGCGGCGGCCGTCGATGTGAGCGATGCCGACGCGGTTCGCCACACCGTCGAACAGAATGTACGTGAATTGGGCGGCCTGGATGTTTTTGTCTCGAATGCGGGGATCCTCATCTCCGGCGATTCTCTCGAATTCGAGCCTGCCCAATGGCGCCGCGTAATCGACGTAAACCTTGTTGGTTACTTCATTTGCGCGCGCGAAGCAGCCCGGGCAATGCTCCAGACCGGAGGCGGCTCGATCATCCAGATCAATTCCAAGTCGGGCAAAAAAGGAAGTTTCCGAAACAGCGCCTATGCCGCCAGCAAGTTTGGCGGCATCGGCGTGACCCAAAGCCTTGCGCTGGAATTTGCCGAACAGGGGATCCGCGTCAACAGCGTCTGTCCGGGCAACCTTCTGGATTCTCCGCTGTGGGTAGACAGCCTGTTCAAGCAATACGCCGCCAATCAAGGGATAAGCGAAGGCGAAGTGCGCCAGAAATACATCGACCAGGTCCCGATGAAACGCTCCTGCCAGAACCGCGACGTAACCAACGTCGTGGTCTTTCTGGCCTCGGATGACTCATCGTACATGACCGGACAGGCCATCAACGTTACGGGCGGCCAGGAAATGCGGTAATTCTGGCAATTTAACCCCGAAAAACCCAAAAATAGCATCTGACTTTATGGAAATTATATATTTTTATGTTTTATGGGCTGTTTTTGGGAAAATATGCATAATATCCCTAAAGGTTTGAGACTGTACTGCCGATAATACGAGTGGTGGAGAGCCAGGCTCTCCCAGCCCGGACGGCAGGAGGTTAGCGCAATGGACACTATTTCACCCGTTGCCGACGCCGGGGCCCGCCAGTCGCAGGTGCGTATGCAGGACACAAACGTGGTTATGCCCAAACAGGGCCCGGCAGCTGAAGGCATCACTGAAGCAACGTTACGGCTGGTTCAATCCACTATGACGAACCCGGACGTTGGCACGACCATCAACTTGACGGTCTAGCCGGCCTGACACCGGCCGCATTTCTGACGTCATTTCCGTGCCTGGAGGACTTCCCTGTCCCCCGGGCTTGTTTTTTTTCGGGCTATCCCGCAAAGTGAAAGCGTGCATTCAGCGCTTCATTCCCCTATTCTTTACCTCTGGTCCAACGCAAGGAGAACTATGCCATGATCAGGGTCACGCTGCTGCTTCTCGTCCTCTCGCCCGCCTTCGCCGCCCAATTGCCAGACGCCGATTTTGTGGTGGCTCCGGACGGCAACGATGGCAATCCCGGCACGCTCGAAGCGCCGTTTGCGACGCTTCACCGCGCGCAGGAGGCGGTACGCGGCCAGATCGCTCAGGGCTTGGACAACAATGTGACCGTGCTCATCCGGGGGGGCGAATACGTCCTGGAAGAGCCACTGGTTTTTGGTCCAGCGGACTCCGGCAACGATAATTTCATCGCCCGCTATGCGGCATACCCCGGCGAGACGCCGGTTCTGTCGGGTGGACGCCGTCTCACGGGCTGGACGCAAGGCGAAAACAACCGGTGGACGCTCGACGCCTCGGGAGCAGCCGGAGGCAGTTGGCCTTTCCGGCAGCTATTCGCCGACGGAGAACGCCTCCCGCGCGGGCGCTTTCCAAACCCGCCGGACCTCCTCCGTGTAGCGTCAGTCTCCCCGGATGTAACCGAGATCACCCTTGAGACCGCCCCGCCGGTTGCCGATCTCGCCGGAAAAGACGCGGAGCTGGTCATGTACCAGAACTGGTCAATCTCACGGACCGCGATCGTCTCCTCCGACAACAACGTGCTCAAACTGGCCAATCCAATGGGATGGATCGGCCACGGCGACGCGACTACAGCCAGTCCGGGTAAACCGGCCATTATCGAGAACGCGCTGCAATTCGTCGACCAGCCCGGCGAATGGTACCTGGACCGCGCCTCAGGATTGCTCACCTACCAGGCGGCCGAGGGTGAAGATCCCAACTCGAAGACCTTCATCGCACCAAAACTCGAACAACTGATTCTGGTCGAAGGCCAGCCGGAAAACCCCGTCGTCAATCTGCGCTTCGAGGGCCTGACCTTTGCCCATACCGAATGGACCCTCCCCCCGTTCGGCTATCAGGGCATCCAGGCCGGACATTACGGCACCACCATCACGGACCGCACCTATGTCCTTCCCGTCGCCATCGAATTCACGTACGCAGAGAGGTGCGCGCTTGAACGCTGCCGCCTGGAGCATTTCGGAGGCTCAGCCATCGGATTCGGTCAGCGTTGCCGGTACAATCGCGTCGCCGGGTGCATTCTCACCGATATTGGCGGCAACGGCATCATGACCGGCTGGCGCGGCAAGGGAGAACTGGCGGGCGCCGGCGACACCGAAGACCACCACCTCGCGGCCGACTGGGCCAACGCGGAAGATGCGCCCATCGGCAACGAGATCGTTGCCAATGAACTTCAGACCTGCGGCGCCGTCAA
>DAOSJS010000452.1:0-3011 GCA_035367355.1 Candidatus Hydrogenedentota bacterium | reverse complement strand
CCGCGACCCCGACACGGGTCTGGCGGCGCTTCTCATGGGCCGGCCCGAGGACTGCTTTGCCATCTCGATGCCGGAGAACGAAGATTACCACCGCTCGGTTTATCTTTCGCTCTTCGGGCGGGATTTCCAGGCGGGGGAGGAGGCGACAACCCGCGCGCGGCTGGTGATCGATGCCGGACTGAGCGCCGAGCAGGCCATGGCCCTGTTCGACGCCTTTCTGCGCGACGAGTAGCCGGGCCGGCGCGCTCCCGTGCGGTGAAACGTTGTCTTTCCGGGAAAACGTTGCTTGAAACCAGGAGGATATTTCCAATGACATTGCGGGGTATCTGCAACGCTCTGTTCCTGTTGGCCGTGGCTGCATTCCTGCCGCTGGCCGGCTTTGCGGCCGATTCCGCCGACTCCGGGGAGTTCGCCTATTTCCCGATCCGCGGGGCGGCTCAGGGCTTCAAATGGCACAAGAAGCTGACCGACGAACCGGGCCTCATCGAACAGGCCCGCCAGATGCTCGATATCGGCTGCGACGCCTTCAAGACGATGGTCGGTCCCGACGTGGGCGGCAAGGGCTACCGCGACGTTTACCCCGATATGCCCGAACTGCCCCGCGAAAAGAAGAATTCCATGGTCCGGCTCGTCCAGAACACCCCGACCTATCAGGAATTCTTCGACTTGCCGTTTAAATTCTTCGTCATCTGGGCCTGGCCGACCAATGACATTACCTTTTCCTGGGATTGGGAGCAGGCCACCTTCGATGAAGAATATCAGCAGCTCTATGACTTCACGCGATACCTGATGGAGACCTACCAGGGGACCGGCAAGGTCTTTCTGCTCGGCAATTGGGAAACGGACCATGTCCTGATGAGCGGGCTTGATCAGGTTGCCGATCCCAAGGTGCAGCCGTCGCAGGAGCGGCTGGAGTATCTCCGGCGCTGGCTCAATAACCGCCAGAAGGCGGTCGAGGACGGCCGCAATTCCCTGCCGGAGATCGAGGGCGTCGAAGTCTATCACTATGTCGAAGTCATTACGATTCAGCCCGTCATCGAGGACCCCACCCTTATGCGCGTCGTCAATGGCGTGCTGCCCTACATCCGGATGGACCTCGTCTCCAATTCCGCATACAACTCGACCAATCACACCAGCGATCTCCCGCAGCGCGTCTACGATCACATGGATTGCATCCTCAAAAACGCGGAGAAGAGCCTGACGGGCGCATGGCCCTACGGGCCGCCCGTCTTCATCAGTGAGTTCGGCATCCCGGGCGGCTACACGCCCCAGAAGGGGGCCAGGAATCGCGAAGCGCTCAAGGCCTGCGCCGGTTGGGGCTCGGTCATCAACCTGTTCTGGGAGGTCTACAGCCAGACCCCCGACAACACCGACTCCGCGCTCTTCCAAAGCGACGGAACGCCCAACGGCAACTACGAAATGCTGCGCGATTTCAATTTCCGCATGCACACGCTCAAGAACGCGCGGCGCGTCTGGTGCCGGCGCAATCCGACCGAGCAAGAAGCCAATAACCAGGCGCGGCTCTACGATACCCTCACCAATGCGGATATCCTGCGCGACTCGATCAATCTCTCCAGCGAGATCATGTCCGACGAGGAATTCCTCAAAACCCTCTTTACGGACCTGCGCCTGGGCGACCAGATCGGCCAGAGTTGGTATCAGGAGCTCCTGGCAAAGCTGGCGCGCGCCGATTTGCAGTATGGCTACAACACTCGCTATGCGACCCTCGGCGCCATCCTGGATTCCGATCTGTTTGCCGCGGCCGTCCCCCAGGAGGAATTCGCGGCTTACCTCACGCGCCGCGTCATCAACCAGCCGGTCGAGCTCCCCGACCTGGGCCGCAGGGACCTGTATGAGTGGGCGCTCAACCATCCCGGATTTGACCGGGGCAATCTGGAATACCGCCTTGCGAACAACGTCCCTGATTCCCTGCGCGACAAATACTCGCTCAAGCTTCAGCAATTTCAAGAGGGTTCCGAGCATGAAAACCATTGAGGCGACGTTGCAGCCCCGCGATGTCGTGAAACTGGCCTTCCAGTTTCAGGAAACGGAATTTGTCCCCTACGATGATCTGATGCTCTATGAGCACGACCAGGCCCTTTCCGCCTGGTTTGGCGACGAGCACTGGCGCGAGCAGCACAGCGTATCCTATCTGGGAGCGCTGACCGGTTTTGACGGGTCGCTCACCCTGGCCGGCATGACGCCGCAACCCGACGGAACGCAGAAGGACATCCTCGGCTGCTCGTGGCGCATGGGGAATATCAGCCATCTGGAGGATTGGCCGCTTCACGAGCCGGAGATGGGCGATTATCGTTTGCCCGGCCTCCAACCCTACTTCGAACAGTACGTCAAGCCGCGCTGGCCGCGGGAGATCGCGCAATCGGCCAACCGCTTCCGGATCTGCTGGACCGTCTTCGGCTTGTTCGAACGCGCCTGGACCTTGCGCGGCTTCGAAAATTTCCTCGTCGATCTGGCCCTGAACGAAAAATTCGCCGAGCAGCTCCTCGACCACATCACCGAGTACCTGTTACAGAGCGTGGACCTGATGGCCCAGGCCCCGCTCGATTCGATCTGCTTCACCGACGACCACGCCTGCCAGCGCGGCATGATCATGGGCGCGGATCGGTGGCGGCGGCTCTTCAAGCCGCGCTAGAAGCGGATCTACGAACGCGTCCATCACTACGGTCTGTTTGCCACCATGCACATGTGCGGCGACAACACCGAAGTCATCCCCGATCTGATCGAGGTCGGCCTCGATTGCATGGAAAGCTGTCAGCCCGAGTGCATGGATCTGTATGACCTGAAACGGCGCTATGGCCGGGATATCCGCTTCTGGGGCGGCCTCGGCGCTCAGCGGATGATGCCCTTCGGCACGCCCGACGAGATCCGCCGCGAGATCCGCCGCATGAAACGCGAACTGGGCCGCGGCGGCGGATTTCTGCTCGCCTGTGCCAAGGCGCCCGACGCCATCACCCCGTTGGCCAATATCCTCGCCTACCTCGAAGAAGCGG
>DAOSJS010000451.1:0-3013 GCA_035367355.1 Candidatus Hydrogenedentota bacterium | reverse complement strand
CGAAGGAAGTCGCGGCCTATATCGTGCTGACCGACAAGCTGCTCCGCAACTGGGCTGCATCCGCCTCCGTCGCTGAGGCGCAGCTTCGCGGTGCCATCCGGTCGGCTGAGGAACTCGCTTTTTACAGCGGCAACGGAGTGGGGCGTCCCCTCGGCGTGCTCTCCTCGCCGGCGAGGGTCAACTACAACCGCGCCACGGCGAACTCCATCGGCTACGCGGACGTTGTCGGCATGTTTGCCCGGCTGAAAATGGGCGGCAACCCCGTCTGGATTGCTTCGCAGACCACCATCCCGCAGCTGGCGACGATTGCCGACGCATCCAACGCGAATCTCTGGGTACAGTCCGCCGGTCCCGGCCTGCCGCCGACCCTGCTCGGCATCCCCGTCCTGTTCCATGACCGCTCCGTAGCCCTCGGCACGGCTGGCGACCTGATTCTCGCGGACCTGTCCTACTACCTCATCAAGGATGGCAGCGGCCCGTATGTGGCCATGTCCGAGCACGTCTACTTCACGAGCAACCGCTCGGTGCTCAAGGTCTTCTGGAACGTGGACGGTCAGCCCTGGCTGGACGCGCCCATCCCGCTTGAGGGGAGCACGGCCAACACCGTGTCGCCCTTCGTTGTGCTGAACTAGGAGGTGACGAAACAATGAGCAAAATCACTGACAGACTCAAGATTGACGCGGAGATCATTTCCATCACCTCCGCCGCTGGCGCGACGAGCCAGAACTACGACATGCAGAAATACGGGCAGGCCGCCTTTGTCGTGAGCGCCTACGGGGACCTGACGGGCGGCATCACCCTCGACCTGATGGAGTCCTCGGCGGCCACGGCTGCTGGTTCGTCCGCTGCCGGCGGCAAGGCCGGCATCGTCATCGGCGGCACGGCTGCGACGAACATCGCGTCGGGCAGCGGCGTGCGTGAAATCACGCTGACGATGGGCACGGCCAGCACGACGGGCCAGTACTTCACCCTGTCCGCCGGGACCGTGACGAAGAAGTTCACCTACACGACCTCGACGGCGGCGTGGGCTTCTGGCTCCACGCTTCAGTCGGCCACGAACCTGTATTTCGGCTCGACGGTCGGCTCCACGGTGGACACGGGCCTCCAGCTCTCGCTCGACTCGCTCAAGACGCAGATCGAAAGCACGCTCGGTTTCAGCGGTTCTCTGATCTGCTCGAACCTTTCCACCGTGACGTTGCAGGTCCGCTGCGCCGATTCGGCTGCCGGCAGCATCGGCCTGTCCGCATCTGCCGTCATGACGGCGGCTGTCAATCAGGCGGCGGGCGTGTTCAACCTTCAGGCCGACCAGATGACCTCGACGGCATCCAAGCGGTATCTCAGCGTGAAGGTGAGCACGGCCTCGACGACCTGCCGCGTGGCGGTCGATGTCATCCGCGATGGCGGACGGTACATGCCAGCGGATGATTACAAGTACAAACTCTCGAGCTAGGTGTGCATGGAGGGGAGGGCCTGCGGGCTCTCCCCTTCCAATCTTGCGTTTGGAGGGCGCGAATGACGGAGACTCAAGGAGTAAAGAAGAAAGACAAGGTTTGCATTGTAGGCTGCTCGGACAGCAAGTCCGAAACCCCGTTCCACCTCAAGGATGAGTTTGAATTCTGGGGCGTCAACAACCTGTTCCTTTCCATGCCGGGGCCGTGGTCGAGATGGTTCGAGATCCATCAGATCACATGCGAGGGCGGCAAATGGCTCCGCAGGGGGAAAGATGAATTCCGGGGGCAACCCGTAGCCGATTACCTGCAACAGCTCGGCAAGCTCCCGTTCCCCGTCTATTGTCAGCAACCGAATCCCTTCATGCCGAATGCCGTTGCCTTCCCGTTCCAGGCTCTCATCGAACGGTTTGGGACGTACTTCACGAACACCATCTCGTGGGAGATCGCCCTTGCGCTCATGGAGGGCTTCAAGGAAATCCGCATTTACGGCGTGGATATGGCTGTAGACTGTCTCGCCCCTGATGCGAAGGTGCTTACGGCTGATCTGAGATGGGTTCCCTGCGGCGATGTCAAGGTTGGCGACGAACTAATGGGATTCGATGAGTTCCCGTATTTAGGAGACGGCAAGACGCGGCGATGGCGCAAGGCAACGGTTCATAGGGCCGAGGAAGTGGAGAGGGAATGTTATGAGATCGGGCTGGAGGACGGCACCTCATTTATTGCGTCGGAACGTCATGGTTGGCTTACGCACGGGGAAAACGTGAACAGGTGGAAGCTGACGAATCAGCTGTTGACGAAGAAACATCGGGAAGGCAGGCCGACCCGCATCCTGAAAATGGTTGATCCATGGAAGGAGGACCGATCCTGGGAGGCGGGATACCTCGCCGGGGCATTTGACGGGGAAGGCTGCCTGACTCAGGTCCCGCGCAGGAAAATGAAAGGAATTTATACCAATCAGCTCTCCTTCGCGCAACGCCAGAACCAGATGATGGAGACGGTGAGGAAGATACTGGACGCTTACGGGTTCAAGCATACCGTTACCAGCGTAAACAGGAGCGATACGCATCAAATCAACCTTCAGGGTGGCAAGCCTGAGATCATGAGATTCCTCGGCCAGATTCGTCCCCATCGCCTGCTGCCCAAATTCAAGCCGGAAGCAATGGGCGAATTTCAGAGCAGGGAGAATGTGGCCGTCGTCGAAGTCAGGCCCGTAGGAAAGAGAAAAGTTATCGGACTCGGCATTGATACGAAGACATTTATTGCCGACGGTTTTGCAACACACAATACGGAATACTTCTGGCAACGCCCGAGTTGCGAGTATTTCCTCGGTCTGGCCACCGGGATGGGGGTGAAGATCTGGCTGCCGGATTCGTGCGACCTGCTCAAGACCCGGTTCATGTACGGTTATGAGGAGGCCAAGGAACTCCCGTTCCGCGCCAAGATTGAGTCCATGAAGAAGTCGATGACCAAGCGGATGAACCAGGCGCAGGCGCAGAGGGATCACGCGGAAAAGCAGGTGCAGCAATATATCCAAGACGCCAACCAGTCATGGCAAAACCTTT
>DAOSJS010000450.1:0-3014 GCA_035367355.1 Candidatus Hydrogenedentota bacterium | reverse complement strand
GCAAGCGCCATCATCGAACTATCCGCGCCGCCGGAGGTCACCAGCCTTTTGCCTGGCGATTACGTCGAAGCCGTGGCAATCCATGCCGTCATGCCGCAATTTGCCGCCGACTTTTACGGCCCGAACAGCAATCTGAAGGCAGCGCTGGAGCAATGGGAGGATCGCTGGGAGATGATTCGGCGCGAGGCCGACTGTAATCATCTCGAAGTGAGCACCAGCCGCGGCTCCGTCGAACGCATTTATCCGACCGTCCGCATTCGCGCGGACGCATTTGATCGGGCTGAATTCACGATCCATGGCGGGCTGGCCTACCTTCCCGTCACGATCAGTGGGTTGAGTAGTTACCGCGGATATGTGATCGAACGCTTCGTCGACGAAAACTGGGTTGAAATCAATCAGGCCGATCATGGCCGGGACTTCTGGCAATGTGATTATGATGCCCAGAGCAAGCAATGGGAGCTGACCTACAACCTGTCGCTCGATACGCCGCAGGACGAGCGCCAGGCGCACACTTTCCGCTTCATGCCAGTGTCAAACTACGATCAGACCAGCGTGAAGGACTGGCATTACAGGTAGCCTGGGGCGTACGCCATAGGTGAGGGTTATAGTCGACGCGCTTCCAGAGGCTCAAAGGAGCGGCGCGTCTTTGAAAAGCTCCTGCTCAAAGGGAGCGGCCATACGATTGCCCTTGACCGGCCGATTCCGATGACAGATATTGTGACGTCACAACCAGAGGATTTTTGACGCTTAGGGTCAGGAGAATTTCAAATGAAGATACGACCGGCGGTAAGTTTTGCTTTTGGTTTGCTCATCCTTATGGGGCTAACGCGCGCCGAAGCCGATTTCGTTCTCACCTCTGAGGGCAAGCCTCAAGCCGGGATTTGTCTGCTGGATAGGGTGACGACGGGCCCAACTGTGTTTGCGGCGCACGAGTTGCGGCGATACGTTGAAATCATCAGCGGCGCCGAATTGGCCATCGATGTCGAACCATCGAAGCAGGCCAACATTATTCTCACCTCCAATCCTGCTGCGGCAGCCTCGCTGGGAGCAGCCAAACTGGAGCCCAGGAACGAAGATCACTACATGTTACAGGTCACCGGGGACAAGCTGTTCATCGTTGGCGCCAGTCCGCGAGCGGTCCTGTACGGGGTCTATGACTTACTTGAACGCTTGGGGTGCGGTTGGTGTGTCCCGGGTGACGACACCGTCCCGCAACAGGCATCCTTGTCTATAGGGACGCTCAACGTGAATACCGCCCCCGTTTTCAAGCACCGGATGATGCTCGACTTCCCACTGACAACAGTGGCTCAGAGTATTGCCATCGTGGACTGGATCGCTAAGAACCGGATGAACTGGGTCCACCCCTGCGCCAATGCCCACGGGGAACCGGTGGAGTGGTACAATCGGCGCGACGAGGTTGTCCCCCAGATTGAAGTTCGGGGACTGAATCTGATATTCGGCGGCCACACGATGCATACCTGGGTCTCGCCCGAGCACTTCGAGGAACACCCCGAGTGGTTCGCCTACATTGACGGCGAGAGAAAAGCGCCCACGTTGTGCGTCACCAATGCCGCGATGGAACAGGAACTGGTCAAGAACATGCGTGCTTTCATTGACCGCTGCCCCGAGGTCGACGTTGTGGATTTGTGGCATCCCGACGGGCAGGCATTCTGTCATTGCCCGGTCTGCACGCGCGGGCTGTTGCCGGAATCGACTCAGGGCAAGCTGCCCGAGGGCATGCCGGCCGACGTGGTGCAATCAGCCTACGTGATCACATATATTGAATTCATGAACCGCGTTGCGGCCGAGATCGGCCAGAGTCACCCCGACGTGATGATCAGCCCGCTCATCTACGGCCCGTCGGATCGGGCGATGCCCGACGGGTGCCCGGCCCTGGCCGACAACCTGATGCCAGGGCTGGCTCATATTTTCCGCGACAGCTATCGGCCGCTGGCCGGCGATCCCAAATCCGCATTGAACATGCGCTTTCTGGGCAATGACGTCACCTGGATGGCCAAGTCGCAAGACAGCTATATCTATGAATACTACAACTGCTGGATCCCGCCCTTCATCTACCCAGGATCGCGCGTCATCGCCCGTGACCTGCAAATCCTAAACGAAGTGGGCGCGCAGGGGTCATCCTCGGATATGTACGGTTACAGTCCGATCAACATGTATGTAGCGGCGCGCGCGCTTTGGGATCCCCAGGCCGATTGGGCGGAGATGGTGCGCGATTATCATCAGCGCTACTTTATCGATGTCGCCTCCGAAATGGCCCAGAATTGGATCGACTTGGAAAACGGCATCTACGGCATGCAGGGGTACCAGGGCAATGGCGCGATGGACACCAAGTTTGATTGGATGTCGGACGAGTGCGGTCTGTATCTGAAATCAAGACGGACGGACCAGATCGCGTTCCATGAGCAAATGATTGCGCAAACGGACATCCCATTGGTCCGGACGCGGCTGGAACGATCCCTCAAGCCGTGGAAGGTTTGGGGAATGGAGGCGCAGTGGTGGGCCTTTCCGGAGTTCGAAGGGGAAGGACCCCGCGCGCCAGCCGTCATTCCTTTGCCGCCGGGCATGGAGCAATAAGGAACAACTTGCCGTCTCTTTGACCCGCAATTAAGGACTGCGCAAGAATACCTTGAACAAACGATGTTGTCGTGAGCGCGGGTGACGAAGGAACTCTCGGCCTTCAGAATGTTGACCAGACCATAGTCGCAGTAGCACGGTCGGCAATGTGGAGGCGGCCGGGAACCAGCTCCCGTTCCAGACTGCGGGTCTCGCTGGTCTGGCCCGCCGTGAGCCCGGGCCGCTGGGTGATGCCTTTGAGCAGATCGAATGGCAGGTGGAGCGTGGCCGTGCGGCGTTGCTCCTCGCACCACGGCGCCCAGACCGTCTGGGGCAGGGCTTGGACCAGCCTGGCCGTGGATGGGGCCGTGGGCCGCCGCTCCTGCGGCTGCCAGGCGCGTGTCACACGGCGTGTCATCGATCCCTGGCCGAATCTGCTC
>DAOSJS010000449.1:0-3027 GCA_035367355.1 Candidatus Hydrogenedentota bacterium | reverse complement strand
CCCTGGTGGTGGTGTCTGCCGCCGACGCGATCGACGACGCCATCGAGGCCCAGCGCAAGGGCGCGTGGGATTACGTCTTGAAACCGATCAGCCCGCTGAGCGCGCTCGGCCTGACCGTGGAAAAAGTGCTTGAACGGGCCGAACTGCTCCGGCAAAACGAACGGTACCACCGCCGGATCGAAGAAACACTCCGGAAAATCCGGGAAGACGAAAAAGCAGGCCGGCACGTCCAGATGCGGCTGCTTCCGCCGGAGCAATGGTGTTTCGGCCCCTATATCCTGTCGCACAAATTGATGTCGTCGATGGAGCTCAGCGGCGATTTCGTTGACTATTTTGCCATTGACGACGAGCATCTCGGGTTCTACACGGCCGACGTATCCGGGCACGGGGTGTCGTCGGCGCTGGTGACCGTGATCGTCAAGACGCTTATTCGAAAATACCATGAACAGCATCTCAACCAGCTCGACGATGCGATCCTGAATCCCGGCGCCTTGCTTGAGCGCCTGAACAGCGACTTGCTCAACGAAGATCTCGAAAAGCACGTGTCGATGTTTTACGGTGTGCTGAATCGTTCGAAGAATCTGCTCCGGTTCTCGAATGGCGGGCAATTCCCCTCGCCGTTTCTCTGGTCTGCCCAGGGAGTCGAGGTCCTCCGGGAGCAGGGCGCGGCCGTAGGACTGTTTCCCTTTGCCCGCTACGGAACTTACGAAAAACGTCTGCCCGCCCGCTTTCTCCTGGCGATATTCTCCGATGGGGTGCTGGATATCCTGCCCCAGCCTACGCTGCAGCACAAGCTCGCGTTTCTGCGCTCGCTGGGAAGCGATTCGGGCATCGGCCGGTTCATGTCGGTCGTCCAGACCAACGCCCAGCCGCCTGATGACGTGACCATCCTGAGCATCAAACGGGAAGGAGCGCAGCATGGAGACTAAAATCCGCTATGCACACGCGGAGCACTGGTGCGTCCTCCAGCTCTCGGGCGATATCCGCCACCCGGTCAGCTCGGTCGTCGAGGCGATCATCGACGAATTTCTCCAGGCCGGGGACGCCTCCGAAGTGCTCATTGACCTGACGGGCGCGGCCTTTATCGACAGCACCAACCTCGGCCTGCTGGCGAAAGTCGCCCGCGACTCCTGGCGGCGCGGCCAGGATCCGCCCATCCTCGTATCGACCAACCCCGACATCAACGCCGTTCTCGAAAGCATGGGGTTTTCGAGCGCGTTTCACATCGTTTCGGAACATGAAGCGTCCGCTCTGGAACTGCACGATGTGCCCACCCCGGACGACTATTCCGATCCGCGCAAGGCCCAGCGCATTCTCGAGGCCCATGAAGCGCTCATCGAGCTCGATGAGAAAAACCGGCAGACCTTCCAGAGTGTCGTGGATGTACTGCGCCGAAACAATGCGCCTGACGGGCCTCCGTAGCCCCGGGGCACACGCTCGCTTGTCCGTGGCGGCGGCGGGGTGAACGGAATAGGCACTTCATGCGGGGTGTTGAGTCCAGACAGGCAAGAACAAGTCGATGCGTAACGTAAAAACACCTCGAAGACTGGCGGCGCTTGTCGCTGCGGTGGCCCTGACGTTCGCGCTGGGCCCCGCGGGCACTGCGTGTCTGTGCGGCGCGGGCGAACATGCCGCATGCGCAGCACCCGGGGCCGGCCACACCGCGGAGCCTTCCCCTGCCAGTACCTGTTGTGGCGCGGAACGCCCGGAACCAGCCGGTTCCGGGCCGGTGGATTCCGCGGGGGCCGTTATGCATCGTTGTGTTTGTGCGACCCATGGACCGCAGGCCGGGACGGCCATCCTGGCGGCCTCCACGGTGCAGTCCACTGCCAAGCCGTGCGCCTCTACTCTTACCGTGGATGCCCCGCCGGCGCCGCACCCCAGGCACACGCAAAAGGATTTTGCCGGCGCAACCGCGCTTCTCCCGGCGGCCGCCAATCCACCACCTTCATTTCTCATAGCCTGCGCACTCCTGATGTAGCGTGAGCCCTGCCGAGCCGGCACGGTTGACTAACGCATTGAAATTCGCGGCCTCGTAACACAGGCCGGTGCAGGAGTGTCGAGATCATGGGAAATACCACACCACCACCCCGGCACGCCCGTTTCTGGCTGAAATCAGCGGGCGCGGCGCTTGTGCTGCTCCTGGTGTTCGGGCTGGGCTATATGCTTCGGGGGTCCGGAACGCCTCCAGGCGCCGAACCGGACCTGCAGCACAGCGCAAATACACCGGTCACGCAGGAGCGCATCTGGACCTGCTCGATGCACCCCCAGATCCGGCAGAACAAGCCCGGCCTGTGTCCAATCTGCGGGATGGACCTCGTCCCCGTCGCTGCCTCAGACAACGCCGCAGCGGGTCCGCGCGAATTTGTTGCCAGCGAGGGCGCCAAGGCGCTCATGAATGTCGAAACAGCGGAGGTGCTGCGGCGGTTTGTGACGCGGGAAATCCGCATGGTCGGGAAGATCGATTACGATGAGACGCGCCTCGCCTACATCACCGCCTGGGTTCCCGGCCGGCTCGATCGCCTGTACGTGGACTACACGGGCATCCGCGTCAACAAAGGCGATCACATGGTGCGCCTCTACAGCCCTGAACTGCTCGTGGCGCAGGACGAATTGCGCCGGGCGTCCAAGGCTCTGGGCGACATGTCCGCAAACGCCCCGGACGCGCTGCGCCGCACGGCCGAGGCCACCCGAAACGCGGCCCGGGAGCGGCTCCGCCGCTGGGGGCTTGCCGACGCCCAGATCGAAGAGGCCGAAACCCGGGGCGTTGTCTCCGACCACATCACCATCTACGCGCCCATGGGCGGCACGGTAATCCGCCGCGACGGCCAGGAGGGCATGTATGTCGAACAGGGCACGCGCCTGTACACCCTCGCCGATCTGGACCACCTCTGGGTGCAGCTCGAGGCCTACGAATCAGACCTTTCCTGGCTCCATTACGGCCAGAAGGCCCATTTCACAACCGAGGCCTATCCCGGCGAGGAATTCGAGGGGCGCATCGCGTTTATTGACCCCGTGCTTGATCCC
>DAOSJS010000448.1:0-3041 GCA_035367355.1 Candidatus Hydrogenedentota bacterium | reverse complement strand
GGGTTTCGTTCCAGATACGCGGTCTTGCCCCAGCATCTCAGCGTGGCTCGTTCAGCTCCCCCCGGCCTCACGTCTCCGGACCCTGCGGGTCTTTTATCCGGTCGCGCCGGGCGGCCCATACCGTCCCGCTGATGAAATAGATCAGGGTGGGCCAGATGAGGATCTTCTTCATTAGCGCCATGCTCGGTTCGAAACCGCTCACGCCCTTTGAATACACCCAGAGCGGCAGGATGAGGCAGGCCGCGAGGGCCAGCAGCGCCACAATGCGGGCGGCCCATAGAAGCATATCCACCTGCTCCGGTTCTTGCGCGGTTTTCGTGGGTTGGGGGCCGTGTTTCGCGCTCGCACCGAGCATCTCCGCCGTCTTGATCCCGTCGTCTTCGGGCAGGGCTTCGCGCGCACCGCACAGGGCGGCGAGGATCGTGTACAGAATCGCCGTCAGGAACCAGATGGGGAGGAACAAAGAGAACAAATGCAGGGTACCGGACCATTGGAGCCACAAAGCTGCCGCGATCGCCACGCCCCAGCTGATGAGCGCCGGCCAGCTCACGAAGAGCCGTTTGCGCGAGACCCAGTACCGCGTGAAGCCGATCCGCGGGAAAATCCAGTGTTCCACAAACACGATCGCCCCGACCGGCACCAGCAGCAGGCCGTACAGGCCGACGAAATTCAGCAGCTTCGTGAAGACAAACGGGAAGCAGGCGATGATGGTGGTCGCGGCGCCTGTCAGCAGCGTGACCAGCCAGCGGGGCCACCCCGGCGTCACTCCCTGAAACGCCAGGCCCGCCCGGTAGATCGTCGGATTCGACGTCGTCCAGCCCGCAATGATGACCGTGAGGATGCCGGTGACGCCCAGGGCCTGCCAGGCCACCTCGCCCGCATCGAGCTGGGCCATGCTGACCTGCATCAGGCGCGCCGTGGCCGCGCCCATCACGCCGGCGAAAATCCACGCCAGATAGTGCCCGAAAAACATGCCGAAAGCCGAATAGGCCCCGTACGACCAGTGCCGCGCATAACGGAACAAGGCCATATCCGACAGGCCGCCGTGCATCGCGAGGTTACAGATCCACGCAAACGCCGTGAGTTGCCAGAACGACATCCCGGGTGAGCCGTCGGGCGTCGAGCCCGTCCAGATGAACTTGCTTGCGGCCTCCCAGAACTGAGCCCAGGTCGAGATATTCGAGAACCCCGCCTGCATCGCCAGCACCGGCAGCGTGGCTACTGCGCCGCCCATAAACATCAGGAACATCCACGGCGAACACACGGCGCCAAACTGGGCCACACGTTTGAAGCCGAGGATCGCCAGCAGCGTCACCAGCGCGCCAACGATCAGCACCACCACAACAAACCCCGCGCTCTCGGGGTACCACTTGACTTGTGGCGGAATCCCGAACGGAATACGCACGGCCGACGCCGACACCGTAATCATGCATCCCGCCAGAATGCAGAACATGATCGCATTCAGCACATTGTAGATGGCCGTCGCGGCCGGGCCTGCGATCTTGCGGAGATACCAATAGAGGGTCAGCCGCGTCTGCGTCGCGATCGGCGCGCACACAAAGGTCCACGTCAGCACCGCCAGCAGATTGCCGAGCGCGAGCCCCAGAAACACGTGCATCGGGCTGGCGCCCCAGCTCACGAACGATGCCCCGATGACAAACTCCGTGCCCGCAACGTGCTCCCCGGCCAGCAGACCCGCAAAATACCGGCCCGGCTGCAGTTTGTCTTCCGTTACGGGTTCGCGGTCGAATTCATACAGCTTGTCGAGACTCGACACCACTCCAGCGTGCTCTTTGCTCGGCATGGCCAAACCATCTCCTTGCTCGTGGCTTCCCCGAAAAACGGCAGGGTCTCCGGTGTGGGAGCATCGGCGCCCCATCACGCGCGGGCTTCCCCTTCCCCCACCCGGCACTCAAAACCCGCTGCCAGTGTACCCCGCCAAGCCCGCCATTCACAAATCGGCTCGGCTCGGCGCCGCCTATCCGGCTCTGCCGCGAATCGCCCCCTGCCCGCCCACGATCTCTTTGCGGGTGCGGGCGCTCAGAAACGCCACATCCTCGATGTGAAAATCTGAAACCGATTCAACCGATACCTCGCGCTCAAATTCTCCGGCGATGGCGTCGAGAAGATCCTTGTTTTCATGCCGCAGCCGGCGCGCAACGTCCGGGTGCACCTGCACCAGCACCGATTTCTCCTTTGAGCGGCAGAACAGGCTTTCCAGCCGCCGGAGTGCGGTGAAGGTCATGGTCGTGACTGAGCGCACCAGTCCGCTCCCTTCGCAGTACGGGCAGGGCTGCGACAAGGCTTTGACCAGGTTATGTTTGACGCGTTTGCGGGTCATTTCGATCATCCCGAGTTCGGAGATCTCGGACATCGTAGTCTTGGCCCGGTCACGTTTGAGGCATTCCTGAAGCCGCTTGAGCAGTTCACGCCGGTTCCGCTCATACTGCATGTCGATGAAGTCGATCACGATGATGCCGCCCAGGTCGCGCAGCCTGACCTGGCGCGCAATTTCCTCGGCGGCTTCCAGGTTGGTCAGCAGCACGGTCTCTTCGAGGTTTTTGCTGCCCGTGAAGCGGCCCGTGTTCACGTCAATCGCGATAAGCGCCTCGGTCTGGTCGATGCAGATGTGTCCGCCGCTTTTGAGATAGACTTTTCGATTCAGGGCCTTGTCCACCTCGGATTCCAGCCCCATCTTTTCAAATATGGGCATTTTGCCCCGGTACAATTTGCAGCGCTTCTGGAGGCTGGGCGCGAAGCTGTCGAGGAAATTCAAAATCCGCTCGTACTCAACCTCGCTGTCGACGGTGAGGCGGTCCACATCCGCGGTGAACGCATCGCGGATGATCCGCAGTATCGGCCCGATGTCTTCATGCAGGAGGGCGGAACCCTTCACGGACTCCATTTTTCCGCAGATCTTGGTCCAGAGCCGCGCCAGATACTGCACGTCCGGCTGGAAATCGGCCTTGCTTTTGCCCTCGGCGGCGGTCCGCATGATCAATCCGAGCCCCTGGGGGCGGACCTGGTGCAGAATGCGTTTG
>DAOSJS010000447.1:0-3047 GCA_035367355.1 Candidatus Hydrogenedentota bacterium | reverse complement strand
CGGACTGCAAGGCGGCGTGCGACGCGTTTGCCGCGGCGGTGATGGACGTTGCGAATCACCCGATTGTCATCCGGCGCTGACGAGAGTAAGGAAGGGATCGCCAAATGGAGATTACGGCTCTGGGCATGATCGAAACGAGCGGGCTGCTGTCCGCCATCGAAGCGGCGGACGCGGGCCTCAAGGCGGCGGACGTCCGGCTGCTCGGCACGGATTATGTGCGCGGCGGTCTGGTCATGGTTCGCTTTGAGGGCGAGGTGGCGGCCGTGCAGGCGGCGGTGGACGCGGGCACCATGTCCGCGCAGCGCGTGGGCAATGTGGTCAGCTCCCATGTGATTCCCCGCGCCATGCCGGAGGTTTTCTGCATGCTGGCAAGCGACGTGGGGGCGGGGCCGGCCAGGATGCATAACGACGGGTGCGCCAACTGCGGCGGCTGTGAAGGCGGCATGCGGGAGATGCGCGCCTGCGCAAGGGCCGGGCAGAAGGCCGAACCCGCCGCGGAAGCGGAGCGGCGTCCGCCTGAGACCGGCGAGGACGCCACGCCGTTCCCGGAGGAGCTGAAAACGTGGAAGGTGCTTGCCCTGCGCTCTTTTGCCCGCAAGCTGCCCGGCTTTGAAATGAAGGCGAGCGAGATCCGCTACGCCAACAAGGAGCAGTTGCTGGACGCGCTGCAAGCGTACCTGAAGCGTTGATTTCCACAAGATGAAAGGAAGCGAAGGCCATGCCTCTGGATAAGGATCTTGCCTCGATCCAGGAAGTGCGGGATCTGGTCAAAAAGGCCAAGGCGGCGCAGGCGATCCTTGCCGAAATGAACCAGCAGCAGGTGGACCGCATCGTGACCGCGATGGCGGACGCCGCCGCGCAGAACGCCCGAAAACTGGCACAGATGGCTGTCAGCGACACGGGCTTTGGCAAAGAGAACGACAAGGTCGTCAAGAATCTGTTTGCGGCCCGCCGGGTCTACCAGTCCATCAAGGATGAGAAAACCGTGGGCATCATCCGGGAGGACGCGGAGAAGAAGATGCTGGAGGTGGCTATTCCCATGGGTGTGGTGGCGGGGCTTGTCCCCAGCACGAACCCAACGTCGACCACCATTTTCAAGGCGCTGATCTCGATCAAGGCGGGCAACGCGCTGATCGTGTCGCCCCATCCCTCCGCGCTCGGATGCATCGGCGAAACGGTGCGCATTCTGAACGCCGCCGCCGTGGAAGCGGGCGCGCCCGACGGCCTTGTCACCATGATGACCCTGCCCACGCTGGGCGGCACGGCGGAATTGATGAAGCTGTCCAACATGATCATCGCCACGGGCGGAAGCGCCATGGTGAAGGCGGCCTACTCCTCGGGTACGCCCGCGCTGGGCGTCGGCCCCGGGAATGTGCCCGCGTTCATCGAGCGCACCGCCGATATTCCCACCGCGGTACGCCGGATCATCGCGTCCAAGACCTTCGACAACGGCACGATCTGCGCGTCCGAGCAGAGCGTGGTGACGGAGGACTGCATCCGCGACGAGGTGGTCGCGCAGTTCAAGCGGCAGGGCGGCTACTTTGTTTCGGGCGAGGAGCAGCGCAAGCTGGAGGCCATCATCCGCCGCCCCGGCCAGGAAACCGTCAATCCTCAGATCGTCGGCAAAAGCGCGCTGGACATCGCCGGCATGGCGGGCATCACCGTTCCGCAGGACACCAAGGTGATCCTGTGCGCCATCGACGACGTGGGCCGGAACGCGCCCTTCTCCATCGAGAAGCTGTGCCCGCTGCTCGCCTTCTACACTGCGCCGGACTGGCAGCACGCCTGCGACCGCTGCCTGCAGCTGCTGGCCTACACGGGCATCGGTCACAGTCTGGCCATTCACACCAACAATCCCGAGCTGGTTCGCACCTTTGTGCTCAAGAAGCCCGTGTCCCGCGTGCTGGTCAACACAGGCTCCACGCAGGGCGGCATCGGCGCCACAACCGGCATTACCCCGTCCTTCACGCTGGGCTGCGGCGCGGTGGGCGGCTCCGCCACCAGCGACAACGTGACGGTGCATCACCTTTACCAGATCCGCCGGGCGGCGTATGGATTATTTGAACCCGAGGAAGTGGGGGAGCGCCTGGGCGCGGTTCAGGCGGAAGCCCGCTGTCCCGCGGACGGCGGCGCCATCAGCCCGGAGGATGTGGAACGCATTGTGCAGGCCGTGCTGCAGCAGGTTCGCGGCGGCTGAACGTCCCGCCCTGGATCGGCGTGAATGATGATTCTGCTAACGATTAAAGGAGGTTTTCTGCAATGGCTCAGGATTACGACAAGATTGCGCTGGGAATGATCGAAACCAAAGGTCTGGTTGGCTCTGTGGAAGCGGCCGATGCCATGGTCAAGGCGGCGAATGTGACCTTGATCGGCAAGGTGCATGTGGGCGGCGGTCTGGTGACGGTGATGGTTCGCGGCGACGTGGGCGCGGTCAAGGCGGCCACCGATGCGGGCGCGGCTGCCGCGCAGCGCGTGGGCGAGCTGGTTTCCGTCCATGTGATTCCCCGTCCCCATCCCGAAGTGGAAGGCATCCTGCCCCATATCGATCCGCAGTAAAAGAACGCGTCAAGCGTGGAGGAGAAACACATGAATCAGGATAAAATCGCTCTGGGCATGATTGAAACCCGCGGCCTGGTCGGCTCCATCGAAGCGGCCGACGCGATGGTGAAGGCGGCCGACGTGACCTTGATCGGCAAGGTGCATGTGGGCGGCGGACTGGTGACCGTGATGGTTCGCGGAGAAGTCGGGGCCGTGAAGGCGGCGGTGGACGCCGGCGCTGCCGCGGCGCAGCGCGTGGGCAACCTGATTTCCCAGCATGTCATTCCCCGGCCTCATGGCGAAGTGGAAGGCATTCTGCCGCATATCGGTTGATCGATTCTTCTAAAACATGCAGCGATGCCCCTGCTTAAGGAGGCTTATCAACCATGCGCTACATTACCGAGCGAGAACTGCGGGATCAATTTGCGGGCGGCGTTCCGGAGCATTATGACACGCCGTCGGACGCCCGGCTGACCCCTGCGGCTCGGCAATACCTGATGGATCTGCGT
>DAOSJS010000446.1:0-3048 GCA_035367355.1 Candidatus Hydrogenedentota bacterium | reverse complement strand
CTGTTTCAGAAGCAACAGAAACGCCTGGTCGAGATGCGCTGCATGGATGCGCCGGAATGGAAGTGTACCATTTGGAACCGCTATTGCGAAACGGCGCTGCGCTATGCGCTCATCTACGCCTGTTCGGTGGCATCCAGGCCGGAGCTGACTGTCCTCACACCCGATGCCCTGCGCTGGGGAGGAGAATTCGTGGAATGGGAGATGGAAAACAAGTTCTACATGACCGACAAGAACTACTTCAAGACCGACTTCTCCAAACTGCAGGACAGCGCTCTGACGGGCATCCGGAAATGGCACAAGGAACACGGACTGGGTGTACCGATGCCAGGATGGAAATTCAACCGGCTCCTTGACGGGCAGCCTCCAAACGTCGTAAAAGCTGTCACCGAGAGCTTGCTGGCCCAGGAACGGTTGTTCTTTATGAGGTCCGGAAGGGGCTTCAAGTATTCGCTGAAACGCTTCTGAAAAATGGTGCCAAATGAAAAAAGAAAGCGGGAAAAAACAAAAAGGTCAAAAGAAAATCAATTGCTCGTCAAATGAGAAAAGTTGTAACTATATATAAATAACATATATATATAATTCTCTCTCTCTCTTTTACCTGTTTTCCCTATACCCCCTCTCGCGCGACTTTTTTTCTGACCCCTTCCTGCGTAGACGCCCATTTTTGCGCGCGAGGTATCGCGCGCGCGAGAAAAAATCTCTCCCGACATACGCCGCGAGGGCCGCGGGAACGGCACGTCGAGAACGTGGGGTTACAGGGCTTTCGTTTCGAGTCCGCGCACCGTTGCCCTATGAGTCCAGAACAATCACCAACGAGGAGGTTACAATGAGATCCGAAAAGTTGCATATCAAGCTCGCTGAATCCAAAGGAAAGGACATTGGCATGAAGGTCACCATCTGGCGCTCGAAGTCCGGCAAGTCGTGGGGATTCTCCACGGAGCCTGACCTGGAGTTCGACCTTTCAATGTTTGATAGTGTTTTTCCTGCCTACTGCGATCTGGCTGGTTTCGACGACAAGTTCAACGTCGTGTGGGAGAACATTCCGAGAACCCACTACATCTCGCCGGTAGTGTCAACGAATTGCTCAGTCCGTTCGTTCGGCAAAAACTTCCTGTCGCGGGCAGACATCGTTTCCCTGCTTGAGCAGGCGTTCTATCCCGTATGGAAGGCCGCCACGGCCAGGACGCTTGCCTATGATCGCGGGGAAGGATGGCTTGATACCACGCATCAAGCCTGGAAGCACATGGACTGGGAAGCGTATCATCAATTCATGTATGAACAACGCGAGAAGCGTCGGCAGCCATCGCAGCATTGAGGCGGCCAGCCAGCGCTTGAGGCCAGAACGCACACAAACGCGCAATGCGGCGCGATGCGCGCGGGGCGATGAAAGACGCTACGGCGGCGCAAACGCGCAACGTAGCGCGTTTCTGCGGCCTCCGTGGGCCTCCTGGGCGGCGAGGCGAGGCCTCCCCTCCGAGGCCATGGGTCCTCCGAGCGATCCCCACCCTCCCAGGCACGCGGAAGGAGCCAGGCTGTTCAAGAGAGTTTCCGCAAGCGACCGAGGACGGCCGCAGGGGTCGTTTCCGTGCCTGTGAGCGCTGTTTTGAGCGCTGACTGCAATCGGACTGCTTAATGCCCGCCAATGGGTAGCAAGGCGCATTTACGGGCGCTTCTCGTGCGCTCCCAACTACAACACAACGAAGGAAAAAACCTATCCCATGCAAATCATCAACATGAAGCTCGTGGACATCCATCCGTATGAGCGCAACCCCCGCAACAACGACGCGGCGGTGGAAGCGGTCGCCAAGTCCATCCAGGAGTTCGGCTTCAAGAACCCGATCATCCTGGACCAGGAACACGTCATCGTGGCCGGCCACACCAGATACCGGGCCGCCAGGCAACTCGGCCTGACCGATGTGCCCTGCGTCATTGCCGAGGACCTGACGCCGGAACAGGTCAAGGCGTTCCGGATTGCCGACAACAAGACCGGTGAGATCGCGGAGTGGAACTACGAGCTCTTGCCGGTGGAACTGCGTGAGCTGCAGAACGCTCAGTTTGACCTGTCGCTCTTGGGCTTCGATACGGACGAGCTGGAGAAGCTCCTCTCAGGCGCGGACGAGGTGACCGAAGGCGAAACCGAGCCGGATGCGGTGCCGGATATTCCGGAGGTGGCCTCATCGCGTCCTGGCGAGGTTTACCAGTTGGGCGAACACCGCCTGCTGTGCGGGGACTCCACGAGCGAAGCTGACACGGCGAAGCTCATGGCTGGCGGCAGGGTTGACCTGTATCTCGTTGACCCGCCCTACAACGTGGCCCTGACCGGCTCGACGGGCCTGACCATCCAGAATGATGATATGGGCGACGGGGAGTTCCGGAGCTTCCTGACCCAGGCGTTCACGGCGGCCGCAGATGTCATCAAGCCCGGCGCCTCGTTCTACATCTTCCATTCGGACAGCGAGTCGGCCAACTTCCGGCTGGCCTGCCGGGACACGGGGCTGGATGTCCACCAGACGCTTTATTGGGTCAAGAACAGCTTCGTCCTGGGACGCTTCGACTACCATTACATGAGTGAAAGTGTGCTCTATGGCTGGAAAGCCGGGGAAGCGCACCGCTGGTTCAACGACCGCTGCCAGACGAACATCCTGAACTTCGACAAGCCCAAATGTAACACCGTTCACCCATCAATGAAGCCAGTCGAGATGCTGGTGTACATCATCCGGAACAGCAGCGCGCGCGGGGACATTGTTCTGGACAACTTTGGCGGCTCCGGTTCGACGCTGATTGCCTGTGAGCAGACCGGCAGGAAGTGCCGCATGATGGAGATAGACCCGCGCTTTTGCGATGTCATCCGGCGGCGCTGGGCGGAGTTCACACAGGGCGAAAATTGCGATTGGCAGGCGCTCACGCCAACGGTCGATGAAGGAGGTGACCAATAATGTTGATTCGAGACCTCGACATATCCCTCGTCAAACCCTATGAGCGCAACCCGCGCCACAACGACAAGGCCATCGACGCTGTGGCGAAATCCATCAGGGAGTTCGGCTGGAA
>DAOSJS010000445.1:0-3053 GCA_035367355.1 Candidatus Hydrogenedentota bacterium | reverse complement strand
CCGATCCCCACCGCGCCCGCGACGGCGGCGTGTGTCGGACCCCCCGAAGCGACGGCCGAAAAGGCGCCCAGGTAGATGAGCAATTCGCTCACGAAACCGTTCAAAGGCGGCAGGCCGCTGATGGCGGCGGAACCCACCAGGAAAGACAGGCCCGTATGTCGCATGCGTTTCAGCAGACCGCCCAACTTCTCCATGTCGCGCGTGCCCGTGGCGTGCACCACGGCCCCGGCGCCAAGGAACAGCAGGCTTTTGAAAATCGCGTGGTTCCACACGTGCAGCAGACCGCCCAGCAGGCCCAGCGCCGCCAGCGTACTGTTGCCCGTGCTCGTGCCCAGCAGCCACAGGCCCAGCCCCAGGCAGATGATGCCGATGTTCTCCACGCTGTGATAGGCCAGCAACCGCTTGAGATCGTGCTGCGCCAGGGCGAACAGGACGCCCGCGATCCCCGAAACGCCGCCGATGCCGAGGAGAGTCCATCCCCACCAGGCGGGAGGCGGGCCCAGGAACGTCAGCACCCGCAGCAGGCCGTAAATGCCCGTCTTGATCATCACGCCGCTCATCACGGCGGAAACGTGCGACGGCGCCGCCGGATGGGCCTCCGGCAACCAGACGTGCAGGGGCGCGAACCCCGCCTTGGCGCCGAAGCCCACGACAGCCAGAAGAAACATCATTCCGGCGACGTTTGCCCCGCCCGGCAAGGCAAACTGGTCGAAGTCCATCGTCCCGTTCCGCCAGCCCAGAAACACGAACAACGCCAGCAGGAATGCCGTGCCCAGATGTGTGGCCACCAGATAAGTCCAGCCGGCTTCGCGAACCTCCGCCTGCTCGTGCTCGAACATCACCAGGAAGAATGACGACAGCGACATCAATTCCCAGGCCATGAGGAACAACACGCCGTTTCGCGCCGTCACAACCAGCAACATGCCGGCAAGCAGGACATTGTAGAAGAACCAGGACGCGCCGAGGTTTCTCCGGCTGAGATGGGTTTTCAGATATTCGCCGCCATACACCGCCGACAAGGCACAGACAACGGCGATGGCGAGGAGAAAGAACGCCGAAAGGCTGTCCACTGTGACGCAGAACGAGCCGAAAGGCACGCTCCAAGCGAGGCAGAGCGAAGACTCCTGGCCGGTCCAGAGCACTCGCCCGGCGGCAATCCCCGCCAGGGCGGCTCCGACGACAGCGATGGCTGGACCGAGACGGTTGGCTGTGCGCCCGCCCAGGATCGCGCAAACCAGTCCGCCGGACAGAAGGAGCCACACCGTGGACAACAGAAGCAAGGCCATCACTGGGACAAACCCTCCCTCTTGGCGGAGGTAGACGCAATCTGGGCCTCCAATTGGCTTGCTTCCCGCAGGATGTCCTCGCGCGAAGCCTTGCGGGCCACCGCGTCGGCGAACGACGAAGCGCGAAGTCCGTACGCCAGCTTCGACAACAGGCTGAGATGCGCCTTGATCGTGGGACTGACGATCAGGAACAGCGTGTGCACGCGCTTGCCGTCGATCGCCTGGAAGTCGATGTCGTTTTCCAGAAAACAAAGCGAGACGATCGGGCGGGGCACGTGCAGCGTGACGGGATTGCGAACGTGCGGAATGGCGACGCCGTCGCCGATTGCCGTGGAGCCTACCGACTCACGGGCGAGAAGAACCTGCAACAGGAACTCCCGGTCCACCTCCTCGGGCAGGGGAAGGATTTCCACGGCAGCCCGCAGGGTGGAAGGTTTGTCCAGGCCGCCGACGCGGTAATGAATGCCGCCAGCACGCAAGGCCGCCTCAAGCGACGGAATGAAGGCGTCCTCGGGCTCTTCCAGAATCCGGGGGGAGACGGCGATCCGTTCCGAGGTGGCCCATTCGAGCAACTCGGCTCGGTTGAAACGATATTGCTCATTGACGCGGTGGATCGGAAGCTTTTTCTGCGAAATCCAGCGGTAGATTGTTTTCTCGGATACTCCCAGAAGTTCCGCGGCGTCTTTGACTTTCAGGATCATTTGCGATCGCTTTTCTTCAAATGAGTAATAGGACAACCTTGGACAGATATTCTCAAAATTATCTATATCTAGGCCAAATGTCAAACACGTAAGACAAACAGGAACGAGGCCGACGGCCAAGCTGACATGAAAAACCCGTCGCAGGAAACCAGAGAGGTGGTTTGTTTACGGGGGAACTTGCTCCAGTGCCGTGTTCGAAACCGCCTGTTTTCTCATGCAAGCATACCTGTGAACTCTCGACCAAGGGCGAAAGTAGCCACTCGACCAAGGTTGCCCTAACGGCAATCACCTACGTCGCCTGTCCGATACGTCCCGCGCACTGGCGATGTCAAGTGGCTGGGTCCGGCGGATGTACCTGGACATGGACAAGCTCTACGAGGCGGCGCAGGAACTGACGATGGCGGGATAACCGGCGACGCGATCGCGGGGCATGCTCTCCGTCCCTTCGGGGCTCCAATCAAGCCCTGCGAAGGCGCCGGCGCAATGGTTATTCATGAAAGAAAGTGTGAAAGAAGCGGGACATTCCCTGCACAAGGTTCCCGGCAGCACAGGGATAACCTAATGCTGTGGTCGACTTCCGAACTGCTGCGGCCGCTGCAAACCGCGCGACTCAGGGCGGGGTTTGTGCCTGAAAGTGAATGACGGGAAAGGCGCTGGGATCCTTGGATTCGCCGATGCCGGGAGCGATGCGAATGAACTGCTCACGAAGCTTTCCATCGTTGTCGTTGACGATCAGGTTGAATCGCAGGCCGCGCTCGAGGGATTGCTTCGTGAGGCCGAATCGGGCGCAGGGCAAGGTGAATTCGTAGCGCAGGCCGCCGTCCATGCCGGCACATGTGACGTCGAACAGTTTTTCCGCATCCTTGAACCCCGGGGGAGTGATCCATGCGACGCGCAGGGTTTCCCCCGTGTCGGTCTGCGCGGCGCCGATCTCCCAGTAGGCCTTCTCGCCCGGCAATTGAAAGGCGAGTTGAATGCTGTCTGCCCGCCAGAGGTTCACGGCCGTTTCCTTCTGGACGTGAATATCGTCGCGCACGTCGACGCGAATCCGCAATGCGTCCTCGTG
>DAOSJS010000444.1:0-3057 GCA_035367355.1 Candidatus Hydrogenedentota bacterium | reverse complement strand
CCTGGGCCACTTCCAGGTCGTGTACAGTGTCGCCGATAAACAGAATCGATTCGCGCGGTGGCGCGATCTCAGCCAGCCACTGGCGTCCCAGATCGACCTTGCTTTCGGCGTAATGGTTGTGGAGCCCGCGAATGGTATCGAAATACGGGAACACGCCGAAATGCCGGACCGCCTCCAGCAGCATGTCGTGCTGATGGGCAGACACCAGGCACTGGCGAAGGCCGGCGTCGCGCAGGCGGGCGAGGGTATCGGCGGCGCCCGCGTACAGCCCGCTCATCGAGTAAAGTTGCCCGGTGTACATGCGGACCCATTCCCGGGCCGCTTCTTCAAATTCCCGAGGCGACGCGTCAAACCCCAGCGCTTTGTAGTAGTCGATCACGGGGAACGTGAATGTGTCGCGATAAGTCTCCAGCGTAACCGGAGGAATGCCCCGGGCGCTGGTCAGTTCGTGCAGGACGGTGAGACACAATTCCAGATCGTCCAGCAAGGTGCCGTTCCAGTCCCAGACGATATGGCGGATCATGCGGAGCTGTTCCATGAAAGTCTATTCCTCGGCAGCATGAGGCTGAAGGACAGCGCCTTCGGAGCGCGATACCACGAGCGCGCCGACGCTGTCGCTGGTGATATTCACAACGGTGCGGCACATATCCAGGAAGCGATCCACGCCGATGACGATCCCGATGGCTTCAGCTCCGATGCCGGCCTGTTTCAGAACCAGGGGCATCAGCGCAATACTTGCCGCCGGTATGCCCGCAGACCCGACGGACACCATGAGCGCGGTGAGAAACACGCCAAATTGCTGAGCCAGGCTGAGATCTTTGCCCAGGACCTGAGCAATAAACAAAACCGCAACCGCCTGGTACAGTGCCGTGCCGTCCATGTTCAAGGTGGCGCCGACAGGAAGCATGAAATTGCAGATGTTCTCATCGGCTCCGATGCGCCGCGTGGTGCACTCAATGGTCACCGGGAGGGTCGCCGAACTGGACGACGTGCTGAAGGACAGCGCGATGGCCGGAGCAAAGCCTTTGAGAAACCGCAGAGGCGAAACACGCGCGGCAAGCGGCAGCAGGAGACCCATGAGCAGAGCGAAATGCAATCCGAGACCCGTCACCACGGTCAGGCAGTACCAGGCGAGTGAAAGGATGTATTCGACGCCCAGCTCGGCGATGGCCTTGCTCATCAACGTGAAGACCCCGATAGGGGCGAGTTGCATAATCCACAGTACGAGCTGAATCAGCGCCCGGTCGAGTGAGCGGAACGTCTCGAGGGCGGGCAGGGCGCGGTCGCCCAGGGAGGCAAGCGACGCTCCGAGCAGGATGGCCAGAAAGATGATCGAGAGGGGGTCCCGTCCAGCCATGATGGGATTGTCGATGATTGTGGGCAGCACGGTATCCTGCAGGAGCCGGCCTGGGGTTGGGTGGGCCCCGGCGGATTTTTCCGGGCTGGATTCCGTCAGAGCGTTGCTGGTGACGGCAGTCTGGAGGTCGTGTCTCCCTGTGCCGGGACGAATGGCGTTAACGCAGAGCATCCCAATCAGTATGGCAATGGATGTGGTGCCGAGATAGTACGCGATGGCCTTGAAACCCACGGAGCCGAGCCGGCGCGGGTCGCCAATCCCCGACACGCCGCAGAGGATCGAGACAAAGATCAGGGGCGTGACGACCAGTTTCAGCAGAAGAATGAACACGGTGCCGAAAAGGTTGAGGTAATCGACCGCGAACGACGTGGCTCCCGCCCGTTGGAATAGCCATCCGGCAAGCGCCCCCGAGGCCATCGCCAGAAAGATCCGCGCGGGGATGCCGAACCAGCGCGGCAGGAGCAGAAAAAATGCCGCGAGCACGGCGCTGGTATAGGCCGTGCGCACGATCGCCGTGGTCCAGCCAACGGGCATCGACAGCGTTTCCACGGACGCGAACCCGAAGAACGCGCTGAGCAGAGCCATGCCGGCCAGTGCGAACACGGTGCGCTTCATGACGAAGCCGCTCTCCTTCCGTCACATTGTATTGTGATGCGCGATCCTCCGCGGAATAGATCCGGGGACCCAGCAGCGCAGGTGTTATCGGGAGATCTTGACAAAAAAGACCACGATAATCACGGGAACCAGGGCGATGAGCCACCACGAATTCGCTTGAATGAAGGCGTACGCTTCCGCGAACCAGGTCATCCTGATGCCCTCACTCAATACCGGTAGCGGTTCAGGATGCCTTCCCGCCATTCGGCGAGTTCCTGGGCATTCATGTCGTCGCGCGTTCTGATCGCGATGGCGGTCTGCTCTTCGGCCTGCCGAACCGGGTCAGTGAACCACGACCCGAACAGCATGATGATCGCCAGAATACCCAGCCCCGTACTGACGAGACATTTCTCGCGGTCTTCCCAGAATTTGGCATAGGTCAGGCCGATAAGCGCCCACACAAAGGCCAGCAACGGCAGAAAGACGACGATGTACGCCATCGGAAAATAATCGCCGCCGCCCACCTTAATGCCTCGAAACGAAGGGAAGATGATGATCAGGGTGGCGCAAATGATGCCGAAAACGGCCAGAAGCATGCTGAACTGCCAGGGTTGCCATTTCTGATAGCCGCTGGCGGCCAACGCCGCATCTTCATCGATGAGCGCCTCGTCGTCGTCAAGCTCACCCGGCGCAGGTGCTGTGCTTTCCAGGGCCGCCAGGCTGGTGTCTGGCGCAGCATGGCGAGTGGCCGCCGGTTCGCGGTCGCGGGCGCGCTGCTGTTTGTGTTTGGCGGTTTTGCGGGCCTTGCGCTCTTCCTGACATTTCGGGCAGAGCCGGACGCCCTTGCTGGTCTCGTAGATGTGTTCCTCACCCACAAACCACCCGCACTGGTCGCAATGAACGCCGCACTCTTCGCACAGGAGATCGTGTGTGACACCGCAGTAGCCCACGGCACTCCGGAATTGGCACCTCGAACAATCCATGTCGCGTTCCTTCTCGATCACAGACGTTGCCGTCAGTCTAGCACGAGTCCCCAAAATTGTCCAAGGGCCCGAATCGCGCCATCTAAGATCTTACCGGAGATGGTATCGTCCTGCCATTTGCGA
>DAOSJS010000443.1:0-3064 GCA_035367355.1 Candidatus Hydrogenedentota bacterium | reverse complement strand
CATTTGTCGAACGGGCCGTCCATCTGCCGCACATTGCCGTGCTCAATCACGAGGTCTGGGACGCCTTCTGGGATATATCTGCGCTGGCCGACATCGTTGATCCCGAACTCCACAAAGACTGGACGGGGAAGCCGTACCACCTGCCGTTTGACGGGGACACGCTCCTCGCCCGGATTGTCTTTGCACTCAATGAGGCCGTCGACCTCTTCGACTACCGGGAGCCGTCACGGGAAGAGCTGCGGGCGCAGGCGGGCCGTGTGCGGCGGCGCCTCAAGCCGATCTATGACTGCAAGGCCACCGACGCCGCCCAGACCTTTGCCGCGATGGGCCACGCCCACATCGACGTCGCCTGGAAATGGCCCCTGGCGGAGACGGTGCGTAAATGCGGGCGCACCTTTGCAAACGTGCTCGACCTGATGGAGCGCTACGATGATTTCGTCTTTGCGCAGAGCCAGCCCCAGCTCTATGCCTACGCCGCGGAGCGCTACCCTTCGCTCTACAAACGCGTGCGTGAGATGGTCAAACGGAAGCGGTGGATCCCCACGGGATGCATGTGGGTGGAGGCCGACTGCAATATCACCGGCGGCGAAAGCCTCGTCCGCCAGATTCTCTTTGGCACGCGCTTTTTTCAACAGGAATTTCAATATCGTGCGGAAACGCTCTGGCTCCCGGATGTCTTCGGATTTTCTGCGGCGCTGCCGCAAATCATGAAGCGCAGCGGGATCAAATACTTTTTCACCACAAAACTCGCCCTGAATCAATTCATGAAATTTCCCTATCACACCTTCCACTGGGAAGGACTCGATGGCAGCCGGGTACTTTCCCATTTCATGCCGGGGGAAGAGTACAGCGCCGAGCTGGAACCCTGGTTGATTCGCACGGCGGTGCATGATTATGCCGAGAAGGACCGGTGCTCCTTGCAGGTGATGCCGTTTGGCCACGGAGATGGCGGAGGAGGGCCGGCGCGCGCACACCTCGAACGGTTACGGCGTTTCGCCGACTTTGAAGCCATGCCGCGGCTTGTCTCCATGCCGCCAGACACCTTTTTTGCAGAACTGGAACGCGAAAGTCGAAAATTGCCGGTGTGGCGGGGGGAACTCTACCTTCAGAACCACCGGGGGACCTACACCTCTCAGGCGCAGGTGAAAAAGAATAACCGGCAGGCTGAACTCCTCCTGCGTGATACCGAGCTGCTGGCGGCTCTGGCCATGGCGGAGGGCGCAGGTTATGACCAGGACGGTCTCGCGGATGCGTGGAGCCTGGTCCTCTTGAACCAGTTCCACGATATCCTGCCCGGGAGCTCCATCGACAAGGTCTATGACGAATCCGAGCGGCAATTCGTCACCGTGTTTTCCAAAGTCGGAGCTATTCGCGACACGGCGTTCCAGCGGCTTGCCGGCCACGTTGATACTCAGGGCGCCGGCGAACCTGTCCTGGCCTTCAACGCGCTCTCATGGGCTCGCCGCGACCTACTCGAAGTCGAGGCCCACACGCTGGACACGGGCAAGACCTGGGAGGCGGCCGGCTCGAACGGAGAAATCTCCCCTGTTCAGGTGGGGGAGGACGGAAAAGCTCGATTTGTGGGCAGCGTACCGTCCATTGGCTGCAAAGTCTTCCATATCCGCCCCTGCGATGCCCTTCCGCCCGAAGTCGCAGTGAGCGAGCGGTCTCTCGAAAACGGGCTCATCCGGCTTCGCTTTGATGCGCGCGGCCGGCTTCGCAGCGTGTACGACAAACGGCACCGGCGGGAAGTGCTTGCGTCCGGAGCGACTGGCAACCAGTTCATCTTGTTTGAGGACAAAATGGCGAGCTGCGGCGCTTCGTGGGACATCGACATCTTTTACAACGATAAACCTCTCGAATTCGACGGAAAACTGCTTTCGGTGGAAGTGGCCGAACGTGGCCCCGTGCGCTCCGTGCTCCGATTCAACCGGGCGATAGGAAAATCCCGGATCACCCAGGACGTGATCCTCAGCGCAGAGTCCCCGCGCATTGATTTTCAAACCACAGTGGAGTGGGGCGATGAGCATGATGTCATGCTCAAAACCGCATTCCCCGTGAACGTCCGCTCGGAAACCGCCCGTTACGAGACCCAGTTCGGCAACCTCGAGCGCCCGACACACTGGAACCTCCCATACGACTTCGCGCGCTTCGAAGCGCCTGCGCACAAATGGGTGGATCTATCGGAAGGGAACTATGGTGTGGCCCTTCTCAATAACTGCAAATACGGATACGACATCCGGGACAACGTGATGCGAATCACCCTGCTGCGTGCGCCTAAGGACCCCGGGGAGAGCACCGACGTCAACAGAACGCACACGTTCACCTATGCGCTCCTGCCGCACGAGGGCGATTTCACCCACGGCGTGGTGCGGGCGGCCTACGAATTGAATGCACCGGTCCTGGCGCGCACGGTGAAGGCATCGCCGGGACACGGCCCGGCAGAGATCAGCCGATTCTCAGTCTCCGGCACAAATGTCATCGTGGAGGCCGTCAAGAAAGCCGAAGACGATGACGGCATCGTGGTGCGGATGTATGAAGCTCATGGCTGGCGAACCCGCAACGTTTTCCGTGCATCCCTGCCTGTTGCGCGCGCGGTCGAAACCGATCTGATGGAACATGAGGAGCGGGAATTGCGTTTCCATAACGGGGCGCTGGCATTGGACTTCACGCCTTACCAAATACGCACGCTGAAGTTGATGTTAACGTCATAGAACCCTTTGTCATGAGCGACGAATGCAGGCCCCAAAGGCAATTAGGGCAGAAGAAGTCGGCTATACGGCTCGGGGATGCCCGGTGCCAGAGGTCTTGTGTTCTCTCGTGCAGCTGTGCTAGTTTTAGAATGATTCGTCCAGATTATCTAAGCGGGCGGCGCAGGGCACCAACTGAAGCATTCCTGGCTTTACAGCGAAGCTTTCAGTAGACCTGCCAGGAGAGGGATGTGGCTATTATTCTTATAGTAGAAGATGATCCGCAGACTGCCAAATATATTCAGCAAAATCTTGCCGATGCCGGGCATACCGGCATCATCGAGCCTACAGGTGAGCATGCAACCGAGACGGCC
>DAOSJS010000442.1:0-3074 GCA_035367355.1 Candidatus Hydrogenedentota bacterium | reverse complement strand
TCCCGATCGGCGTCTGGGACACGCTCAGCCTCAAGAGTGCCGCGCAATGCGCGATTGATCCCATTCATACCCGCGCGTTGCTCGCCGAGGACCACCGGACGGGCCGCGTCGAAGTGGCATTGCAGGCCGATGCACTCATTGTGCCGCCGGCTGAGATTGGCGAGGTCACCGTGACCCTCCTCAACGGCGATGCCGCGCTCGCCCGCAGTTCGGGCCGTTTTACGCGCGAACGCCTGGACATCGTCCTGGAAGGCATTGCTGTCGAAGCGTGGTGGCCCAACGGCTTTGGCCCCGCGAAAACGTACACGCTCCGGCTGGAATCGGTCATTCACGGCGAGATGTGGCGGCTTGAGCGCGTCGTGGGGTTCAAACGCGTCCGGTGGCTTCCCTGTGAAGGCGCGCCCGACGATGCTGAACCCTGGATCTGCGAAGTGAATGGCAGGCCCCTCTTTCTTCAGGGCGCCAACTGGGTCCCGCCGCGTACCAGCTATCCCGACAGCAGCGACGAGGAGTACCGCCGGCTTATTGAACTCTACCGCGACATGGGCTGCACCTGCCTCCGCGTCTGGGGTGGGGCCATCCTCGAAAAAGAGATCTTCTACCGCCTCTGCGACGAAGCGGGCATCCTGGTCTGGCAGGAGTTTCCGTTGTCGAGTTCGGGGGTGGAAAACTGGCCGCCCGAGGACCCTGAGACGATCGTGGAGTTGTCGCACATCTGCATGAGCTATATCCGCCGGCGCGCGCACCATCCCGCGCTCCTCTTGTGGTGCGGTGGCAACGAACTCTTCGGCGGTGGAGGCAAAGGCGTGGACAACGTCCCGTGCGATTATACCCATCCCTGCCTCGCCGCGATGAAGGAGGTGGTCGAACGCTGGGATCCCGGCCGCCGCTTTCTGCCCACGTCGGCGAGCGGGCCCTGGGAATGGGGTTCGGCCGATCGTTTCGGCACGGGTACCCTCCACGATGTCCACGGGCCCTGGGGCTTCGGACTTGACTTGCGCGACCTGGAGGAGTGGCGCGCGTACTGGTCCCGCGACGACGCCTTGCTCCGCTCTGAAACCGGCATGCCCGCCGCGCACAGCCTCGAGATGATCCGCAAGTACGGGGGAGCGAATATCTGGCCGCCGATCACGGACTATTGGCGTCACACCGCCGCCTGGTGGGGCCAATGGGATCGGTATCGGGAAACGCTTGGCGGCATGCCGGAGGACGAGGCCCTGGCCGAATACATCCGGCTGACACAGGAGGAGCAGGCCGAGGCATACGCGGTCGCCGCCGCGGCGTGCAAAAACCGCTTTCCACGATGCGGCGGCTTTCTGGTCTGGATGGGGCACGACGCCTTTCCCTGCCCCGCCAACAACGCCGTCATCGACTTTGACCGCAACCCCAAACCCGCGTATTACGCGTTGAAAAAGGTGTTTCGCGCCGAGACCTGATGGGTTGATCCCCGTCCCGGCGCATGACGCCTGGATAGCAAGTCACGCTTCTGCGTTATGCTGCCGCAGCGGGGGGAAAAATGTAAAAAGCGAATCAGTGCCATGAAGAAAACGCCAGGCCATAACCTTGAACCGCATTACCGCATGCTCACCCGGGAGCATCTCGAAGCGCGTACGCGCCATCCCGTGCACATCGTGCTCGAGAATATCCGGAGCGCCTTCAACGTCGGCTCAATCTTCCGCACGTCCGACGCGGGCGCGGTCGAACATATCCATCTCTGCGGCTACACCTGCCATCCGCCCAACCTGAAGCTTGCCAAGACCGCTCTGGGCGCGTTTGATTACGTCCCGTGGACCCATCACGAAGAACCGGCCGATGCCGTGAAACACTTGCGCGGGATGGGCATCCCCGTGGTCGCCATTGAAACCGCTGACAACGCCAGATCGGTGGGCACGTATATCTGGCCGCAGCCCGTGGCCATCGTGTTCGGAAACGAGGTCAAAGGGATCTCGCCGGAACTCCTGAGCGAATGCGACGAAATTGTGCGTATTCCGATGCTGGGCTATAAAAACACCATCAACGTCGCTACGGCGTTCGGGATCGTCCTCTACGACATCCTCGGCCAGTGGGGTGCACTGCGCGAGCCTGCAGCTAGCGCTGGGCCCAAAAATCAAAAACCAGCACCTTGTCCAGATGAGGGCCAATAAGCTCTCCAAAGGCCTTGTGTGCGGGGTGCGGCAGGTACACGGCGCGATCGTTCTCGTTTTTGAACGATACGAGGAAGCAGTGCGAAAATCCCTGCGACAGGTTTTCCACGCTCATATCCGTGCCCCATTCCAGCGCGAGGATCTGCGGAATCTGGCCGGGCAGCGCCTGGAACGCCTGCTCAATTTCGCTGACCGTCTCCGGAGGCGTGCCGTCTTTCCACTTAAATAACACCACATGGCGCAGGCATTGCCCGGTGTTGTCCGAATACATCGTTTTTGCCGCGAAGGATGCCGCTGGCGGGCGCACAGGGCCTGCCGATTTGGCTGACACGCATCCCGCCGTAATCAAAAGCGCCGCGCATAGCCCTGCGATCATCTTGTGCATACCCGCTCCTTTCAGACAGACTGCCCGTTTTCCAACTCAGAGGCCTCCTGGGCCCGGTTTTCCAGTTCACGAAACGCCGCGCTGACCTCGCGCAACCGCGGCTCGGCATCCGGCGGCGCCGAGCTGCCCTGGGTCATCTCCTCAAGCATCACCAGGGCCGCCGCTTCGAGTATCGGCCTCATAACGAGGCGTTGTAGCGCAAAGCCCGTCCACAGCGCAAGCATGGCCGCGGTGGCCTGCACTGCCAGGACACTGGCCGCCGCCGCCCACATCAGCGGCAGGGCCGCCAGCGCAACTGCGCCCATCATAAACATCCATCCCGTGCCCCACAACGCGGCGTTCCACCGGAACGCGTCGTGCCAGACTGCCGTGTAGAGCAGAAGGGACTCCCTGGCCCGCGAGGCTGTGTTTCCGGACGTGTCCGCAAACGCCCGGGCTGCCAGGGCGCCTGCCATCGGGCTCGTGCAGCGGGCGAGAAGCCAGCGTGCCCACGACGGCGCACGATCCGGCGCAAACGCCGGGAACACGTCGCCCACGTCGTTCAT
>DAOSJS010000441.1:0-3077 GCA_035367355.1 Candidatus Hydrogenedentota bacterium | reverse complement strand
TGGCGCAACGTACCGAAGATGGGGTCGACCACCGACACAAACTGCTGATAACCCAGGCTGAACCCCGGAAAGCGCCGGCGCAGGTCCTCATAGATATCGCGCCAGGAAACGCCATACACGATTTCGACAGCCTCTTCATGAGACACCGGAAATCCGAAATCCACCAGACACTTTTCGATGGCCTCGACCCAGAGAATCTCCGAGTCCAGCAGTGTCCCATCCATATCAAAAATGTACGCGTCTATCATCGGGTGAAATGGCCTTTGCTAATGCGAGGTTACTCCCGGCAGATCATAGTAAATCGGGCAGGGGTGGCGCAAGAATTTGTGCGCTCCGGGAAGATGAGCAAATGGCTTGAAATGCCGTCCTGCCCACCCCGTTCTTGATCTCGACGGGGGCAAATGCGTATAAGATGATTTTCCTGACGAACAATACCGAAACCATCAACAGACCAGAGGCGCATCATGAGTAACACGCAACTAATCGTTGGTCTGCCCGCCGGTTCCCTGGCGGATCCCAACCGCGGCGGCAGCCTGATCGAGTTGCTTAAGCGTGCCGGATTCCATGTCCAGGGCTATGACAAGGGCGGTCCAAGCTGTTTCCCGCTGGCGGGATTTCTGGTCGGCTGGGATGGGCGCCCCCAGGAATTCGGGTCGCAACTGGCGATCGGCGAGATCGACGTGGCGATCGGGGGCGACGACTGGATCCGCGAACGGACGCTCGAATTCAAATACGAATACGGCCAGGAGATTGCGCTGAAAAAAGTGCTGGCACTCGACCGGGGCAAAGTGCGCATTGTCATCATCGGCGCCCGGGAAACGGCTGCTGCCGGGGACGACTGGCTCAAAAACCTCCTGTCGACTAAGCCGCTGGTCAGCATGGTGTCGGAGATGCCGTATCTGGCGCTCGAATGGTTCCGCGGCAAGGCGGAGGCGCTCGGTTTCAAGGAGTCGCATTGGGAATTTTCCGTGCAGAAGTTCAAGACGCCTCCCCGAATTGAGCGCGGCATTGTTATTTACGAGACCTGGGGCAAAACGGAGGCGAAGGTGAAACACGGCTCCGTCGATTTTGGTCTCGAGATCACCCAGACAGGCCGCGCACTCGAAAACTACGGACTGTGTATCTTCGATGAACTGATGACCTCGGAGGCGGGGATCTGGATCAGCCCGTCGTTGCGCGATGATCCCGAAAAGTACGATATCGCGCGGATGTTTCTTCTGAATCTATACGGCTCCATCTACGCCGAAGACAAGGTGCTGGTGACCTTCAATACCCACAAAGAAGACGCCGGGAAAATCCTTGAATACCTGCGCGATAATCGCCTGTTCGGGGAAGAGCCCACGATCAATGAAGGCGTGAATTACACCGAGTACAGCATTGAGGTGAAGACCGGCAGCGCCGGCCTGCCGCTGCCGAAAGTGCGCTACGAACTGGCCAAACTGGGCGCAACCAGCATTGAGACCATCCCGCTCGAGTCGTCCATCCCCGAGTTGGGTGTCATCGACTTGTAGCACGAGCCAGCCGCCTGACCGCACGAGACCCCGGAATCGGAGCGACAGGATTCCTCTGTTCGTCGCATGCGCCCGGCTACGGTTTCGGCGGACGGCTCAGGGGGCGGATCTCCAGCTCGCTGATCAGGGTGCCTGGAGCCGTGCGCAGAATATCGGCACAGGCCTGACCCAGTTCTTCCGGTGCCAGCTTCCACGAAACACCGCCATCTGCCGCGCCATGGCGCGATGGCGAGTCCACCGAACCGGGGTAGACCACCGTGACTTTGATCCCGTATTCACGGACTTCCTGCAGGAGCGATAATGAGAATCCGGTGACGGCAAACTTGGTGGCGGCGTAGGCGCTGCCGCCGGGCAGCGGCATCTTGCCCGAGATCGAGGAGATGTTGATGATGTGGCCCCGCCGTTGCTCGCGCATACCGGGCAATACGGCCCGGGTGGCATAAAACAGGCCGTGGATATTGGTGTCGATCAGCGCGTGCCATTCCTCCATCGAAAGGTCGAATGCGTTCTTCCGGACGACGAGCCCCGCGTTGTTGATGAGGGCATCCAGGCCGCCGAGCTGTCTCTGCAGGGTCCCGATCGCGTGTTCCGTGGCCTGGGGATCGCGGAGATCGCATACGGCGCTGTGGCAGACGCCGTTGGCGGCCTCAATCTCCACCCGCAGTTCGTCCAGCAGCTCGCTGGACCGGGCGAGCGCGCCGACTTGGAAACCTTCCCTGGCCAGCACCGTGGCGATGCCGCGTCCGATGCCCTTGCTGGCGCCGGTTACGATGACCTTCATGGGTTGCTCCTTGATGGTTACAGGTTCACCCAGTACCGGGAGATCTGCCGGCCCGACCGGGGAGAAATGACATAATTTTCGAGGAGTCCACCGTTCTTTTCGATGATTTTGGCCGAGCCGGTATTGCGGGTATCGCAGGTGATGAGAAGCCGCGAGAATTTGCCCGTTTTACGCGCTTCGTCGATGGTGAGCGCACAGAGCCGGGTTCCGTAGCCTTTGCGCCGTTCGGAGGGCCGAATGGTGTATCCGATATGGCCGCCCTCGATACGCAGCGACCGTGACAGACGGTAGCGCAAACGGCTCATTCCCACCAGCCGGTCCTCGTCATTCAGCAGCCAGAAGGTGTCCGATTTCACCATGGTAAAGGGAAGGTGCCTTCCATGGGCCAGATCGTCGAGCTGACTGACGTACTCTTCAAAAGAGGCATTCCAGTATGCGGGGAAAGCGGGATCCAGTTCTTCGCCCACGTCGCGATACTCGCGTGCCGCATCGAGAAACGACAGGCGAAGGCCGGCGCTGGGGCGAACCAGCACCGCCTGTGCGGGAGTCTGGGCCGGCACCGCCACGTCAGGCGCCCATCCGTACCAGGACTTTCCCGAAAGGTCCCCGCTCCAGGCTGGCGAACGCTTCCGGCACAGATTCCAGGGGAAATATGGCATGGATCGGAGGTTTTGCCTCTGCCGCGTCGAGGCGCGCCACGATCTGCCGCCAGGCTTCCTGCGCTTCCGCGGGGGTGTATGCGCCCACCGCGACGCCTTCGACGCGTACCCGCTTGAACAAAAGGC
>DAOSJS010000440.1:0-3078 GCA_035367355.1 Candidatus Hydrogenedentota bacterium | reverse complement strand
CCCCGAGAACAACCCGGAGCGCCTGGCTATGCAACTACGCCAGCTCTCCGAACGCCACCCCGAGTTTCTCGCGCTGAAAATGCAGCTCGTCCGCCTCTACGCCAGTATCAACCGGCATGACGACGCCGCAAAGGTCGCTGCCCAGGCGATGCACGACTTCCCCGGCGAATACGAGCCCGCCCTGCTCGCCGCCGAAGCCTACGCCGCAACCGGCCAATGGATGGAATCTCTCCGCGCTGCCGAAGCCTGGCGCAATCGCGCCGTGGGACGCGCCGTGGGCGCCGATATGCTTATCGCGGAAGCACAAATCCAGCTCGGTGAAGGCTCTCAGGCCCTGGAAACGCTTCGCTCCTATGTCGACAGCCCCGGCGAAACTGAACAGACGGGCTATTCACCAGCCCTCGCGCAGCAGGCTCGGGCTCTCATCTCGGCCGGACAGCCCGCGGAGGCCGCCGCGCTCATCCAGCCGCGCCTGACCGCCTCAGCTGATTCCGCCGACGCCCAAAGGGCCGCCGCCCAATGGCGCATGGCCTGGGTACGCCTTGCTGCCTCCGAGATCAAGGACGATACCACCGCCGCCGAATGGCTTCTCCAGGTCACCCCGCGCATCCCCGACGCCGAACTCGGCGAACGCCTCATGCTCGCCTCCGGATGGTACACCCTCGCCAACCGCAGCGCCGACCCCGACAACTCCAGCCGCCAGAGTGCCCGCGCTATCCTCCAGACCCTCGCCGACCGGCCTGGCGCCGATGCAAAAGCCTTCTTCGAACTCGCAGTCGTCGCGGATCTTGGCAAAGACTATGCCCAGGCCGAGACTTATTACCTCCGCGCACTCGACGCCGACCCTGCATTCGCTGTCGCCCAGAATAACCTGGCCATGCGTTACGTCCTTGAAGAGCGCCGCCTCGACGAGGCCCTCAAACTCGCCCAGGCTGCCGTCCAGGCCGGACCCGACAACGCCAATTACCTCGACACGCTCGCCCAGGCCCAGGCTGCCCTCGGAAACTACGACGACGCCATCCAGGCCCTCACCCGAGCCGCCGAATTGGACCCGAATCAGCGAAAATGGCGCGACAACATCGAGGTCATTAAACAACGGCAGAAGCAAACCAGCAGCGGAGCCAGGGAAAGTTAGCCGCGCGCTGCGTTTCTCCCACGGGGAGATAACTGGCTCACGAAGCGGGTGAAGCTCTGCGCCATCTCCGGAATCGGATCCCGTAAGATCTCTGGAAGAATCGTCCGCCGCTTGATGCCATTTTGAGCCCACGGCCGAAACAGCTGCGTTGGTGAGCGATACAGGTTTGAGAGATGCTGAAATTCAGCCACCTGGGCCTCAACATCCGGCACAGGGCGCCCGGCCGCCGCAAGAGGCAGGTTCACCCCCGCCACAGTGCCAATCAATACGGCCCGGCCAAAACGCGGGTTGTTCTCGAAGCAGAGAAGCTGGTTCGTGCGCTTGTCCACACGAAAATCAACGCACCCCGGCCCCTCCCACTCCAAAGCGTCTACAACACGCTGCGCCATAGCGACAGCTTCAGTGTGCTCGGTGCTGATCCGCATGTGCATCTGGTATCCGAACTGACCCAGAGTGCTGAGCGCCTCCTGCACAAACCACGCGATGAAATTGCCGGATTTACTGACAAAATTCACGGCGATATCCACACCTTCGACGTATTCTTGCAGGATCCACCGATCTTTCTCTAAAGATTCGAGATAAGGCTGCAATTCCTCAAGATGGCGTATAAACTGAGCGTCCGCTCCCCCACACCCTTGTCTGCGTTTGAGGACCGCCCCCGAAGAGGAGACCGCCGCCCAGAAATCGTCCGCTGTCATGGCATCTTCAAGCGCGATAGTCAGAGGCTGCGGAATGCCGGCTCGCGCCAGTCTCTCGTAAAACAGCCATTTGTCAGTTGAGCGCTCAAAGCTCTCTTCGGAACCCATCTCCATGACCTTGAACCCGGACTGAGCGAACCTCTCGCGATAATGCAGCAGATTGCGCAGGGTGTCTTCCGTTACCGCCATCAACAAATCAGCTTCACACTCTTTCGCGACCTCGCGCACCCGCTCAAACCAGGGCTCGCCCCCTGACACCCCCTGAAGCGAAAAATAGCCGTTGCAATAACGGGATCGGGCAACCGGGGCGCGTTTCTTACTGCCAAGCACGAAACTGCGAATCGTGGGATCTTTTGAAAGAGAACGGATTATTTTCAGGCATTGCGGGTCATGCACATCAACGACTAGAACATTCATCAAGATGCTCCCTGGGGCCTTTGCGAAGATCGGAAAACCCGGTTCTGGTCCGGGCGCAACTAACCATTGTCCGCGCAACCTGGATTCAACGCTTTTGCATAGTACCTGTAGCCCTCTACTGCCGGGCCACAGTCAACATACCCGTGCTTTTCAGCAAATTTCCGCATGACGGTGTTGCGCGGATGCACATACATGCGGATAACGCTCCTCTTCTTCTCGCGCGCGCAGTCTTCGAGATGGGCCACGAAGGCCGAAGCCACCCCCCGCCCACGCACATCTGGAGAAATCACCAGATAGGACAACCATAGTTCCTCGTCCGGCGGCACGCTCCCCGGCAGGCTGGCCGCTGGAACAGCGCCAGGCTCAGCACTCCGCTCCCTGTCTCCGCGAAATATGGTCATCTCCATTATTTTCAGCGTAAATCTCCATAAGGCCCGCTGAAAAAACGGCAGCCTTCGATCCTGTGCCCACTGATCTCGATCGAGTTCGATACAATTAACGCCCGCAGGCGTCCCGTCGCACTCCGCCAGCCACATCTCCACCGAATCCGAGAGAATCGCGCGCCGCGCAAATTCACGCTTCACACAGCGCGGACCACACAGCATTTTTTGCGACCAGTGCGCATGTCTCCACAAACGGACAATTGCCGCCAGATCCTCGAGCGTCGCCGTGCGGAAAGCTATATCCCCATGACGGACACACTCAACCGCCACGTTTTCCGCGCTTTCCCCCATTTTCACCACCTCTTACTGACTTACCCCAAAGTTACACGCGCTGCGCACGACCCATTGCGCCGCGATCTCCACCATCGCGGCCATTCCTGCCGGC
>DAOSJS010000439.1:0-3083 GCA_035367355.1 Candidatus Hydrogenedentota bacterium | reverse complement strand
GAAGATATAGGCGTGACAGTCGTCGGTGAAACGCAGGTTGCCCGTTCCATCCTCTGTCAGCAGGAACAGAGGGGAGTTGCCGTGCGTTTCCCTGTTCACGGGAAAGGTCCGGATTTTCCCTTCCTCCTGCCGTATCCCGCAAACGAGGTAAGGTTCCGACTGTTTCATCCCCGGACGGGGCGCGGGGTCTGACCGGTTGAGCTCCCCTTCGATCGGGCTGTATTTCGCGGGTGCGTCCCCGAGCTCGTGGACATAGATGGCCTCGCGCATGATCCGGAACCACCGCTGGACCGTTTTGATGTCAAGAGGCACCTGGAAGCGAAGACGGTAGGCGGGGACACCGAAGCAGAACAGTTCGGCCAGTCTGCCTTTCCAGTACGGCGAAATTCTCGTTGCTTCCCAGATTTTCCGGTCGAATTTGCGGGTCAGTCCGCACCGGCTGCAACGTCTTTGCCCCGTCGAGAGCAGCCAGAATTTCGCGCTTTCGCAGCGCGGGCACAGGCTCAGTTCGAGTATGTCGGGCTTTTCGTTCATGCGGCGACTCGCTCGGCTGAACAGCCATCGGCATGCGATTGGGCAATGGGCATGAAAAAAGCCGCCATCCGAACCTGTACGTCCGGATGGCGGCCCGACCAATCCCTGGCTTTAACCTCCAGAAACGCAGGTTTCTGGACCCCTTCACCCAACCAGATTTTTCACACTTCTACAGGACAAATGCCGGCATGTCAAGAAAAGTTTGTGCAAGTATTCATAATGGTTGATGAATTTATTTCGACAGGCAACTGCGGGGTGAGACTTGGAGATCCGTCAAAGTTTCACTCAGCGCGCCGTCGAGCCGCAGTGCGGCAGGGCGGAGCATGGTCTTCCCTTGTTCCCGCTCCGTCGCACAGGATAGACCCGGCAGCCGCGCGAGGTGTCCGGGTCTGACTTTGAAGGAGGCCGGCAGTCACGGGCACCCGGGCTGCAGGAGCGTCGAAAATCCGGGTCGATGGCGGAACAGGTTCTTGTAATGACTGAATCTTCATGGTCGATTATTTTATGCGCTGAAACATACGTATAAACAGTATGTTGAGATTTGTCTAGTGAATAATTCATGGTTACTCCCGCATATTTTTCTTGCAGTGGAAGTTCGAATTGGTATAATCCCCCGCGGTTGTCGTCTGATGACGGCTTCGAGAGCCGCGAAGAAGCTTTTCATAGGAAGTCAGATTGCGCGCGTGGAATAGACTGGGATTGACCGTATTGGTCGTCTCCTACCGAACAGCAGCCCGCTATGGTCCATCGGACAGCGGGTTTTTTTTATTTTAAGGATGGGAGGTGATGATGGCCCGCGAAGGAAGGCAATCGCAGCGCCCGGAAATCGGCCGTTCGGTCCCGCTGCGCTGTCGATTGCCGGGGCGTTGCCTGGGGATCGGGCCGCGGCCCGGTCGTAATCAGGGTCGGTCCCTATGCTCCATCATGGCAGTTCGGGATTCATGATGTCCTTATTCGACGAATTGTGACGGTTTGGAAGGAGGGATTTTCATATGGCAGGCAACAAGAATCAGGCGGAAGTGAGGGTAGGCGGTCTCGAACGTTTCGGCCTCTGGCTGGCTGCGTGGAGCGAGAAGTGGTTTCCCGATGCCTGGGTCTTCGCACTGGTAGGCGTGGTGGTTGTCTTCATCATCGGCCTTCTCATCGGGGAGAGTCCCCAGAAGCTGGCCATCGAAGGCGGCAAGGCCTTCTGGGTTCTCATCCCCTTCACCATGCAGATGGCGTTTATCGTCATCGGCGGCTATGTCGTGGCGTCCACGCCCGCCGTTTACTGGGTCATCCGCAAGATCGCGGGCATCACGACAAACCCCCGGGCGGCCATCGCCTGGGTGGCCTTCTTTTCGATGATGACATCGCTCATTTCCTGGGGCCTGAGCCTCATTTTCAGCGCATTGCTGATTCGAGAGATGAGCCGGTCGATCAAGGGGCTGGACTACCGGGCCGCCGGCGCAGCAGGGTACCTGGGACTGGGCGCCGTGTGGGCGCTGGGCCTCTCGTCCTCGGCGGCCCTCATGATGGCCACCAAGGGCGCCATCCCGCCCAAGCTCTACGAGATCAGCGGCCTCATCCCGCTGACGCAGACGCTGTTCATCTGGCCCACGTTCTGGACGGCCGTTTCCCTGATCATCGTTTCCGTCCTCATCGCATACTTTTCGGCGCCGGTCCCGGAAAGGGCCAAGACGGCGGAGGATTTCGGGCTTAAGTTCGAGCCCATCGACATGAAGATCGAGCCCCGGCGGAAACCCGGCGAGTGGCTCGAGTACAGCCCTGTCCTGATTATCCTGGTCGGCTCCCTGCTGATCTGGTACCTCGCCGACGTGTTCCAGAAATCGCCCATGGGTCCGCTCGCCGCGCTCGATCTCAATACTTACAACCTGATGTTCATCACCGTGGGCATGTTCCTCCACTGGCGTCCCAAGCGGTTCCTGAACGCCGTGGCCCAGGCCGTGCCGGCAACGGGCGGCGTCCTCATCCAGTTTCCCTTCTACGCTGTTATCTTCGGCATGATCGTCGGCACGGGGATCACGCACTGGCTGGCGGAGCTCTTCGTCAGGATTTCGACTCCGAACACGTATTCGCTGCTGGTGGCTCTCTACTCGGCCGTGCTCGGGGTCTTCATCCCCTCCGGCGGCAGCAAGTGGGTCATCGAGGCGCCCTACGTGCTGCAGGCGGCCATTCAACACGGAGTCAACCTCGGCTGGGTCGTCCAGATCTACAACGCCGCCGAGGCCATTCCCAACCTGCTCAACCCCTTCTGGATGCTCCCGCTGCTTGGCCTTCTCCGCATAAAGGCCAGGGACCTCGTCGGCTATTCGGTCCTGCAGATGATTCTCCACATCCCGCTTGTCTTCTTCCTGTGCTGGTACTTCGCGCTGACCATTCCCTTCGTGCCGCCCGTGAAGTGACGCGGACAACCTGAACGAAAAAGGCGCCGGTTTCCCGGCGCCTTTTTTATCCCCCTTCGGGGGCCGATCCCCGTTTCCCGCTGCTCACAGCCGGTATCGAAGTTCGTTCCGCACGGGGGTTCCCTGGGCCGAGACCGTCACGAT
>DAOSJS010000438.1:0-3086 GCA_035367355.1 Candidatus Hydrogenedentota bacterium | reverse complement strand
CTGCCGCCGACAGGCGAAGCTGGGGGCGTGACGGCCCGGGGGCCGGGGCTGGGCGGCGTGCGCGGGCGGGCGGCGGAAGGGGCCCCATCTGGCCCGTGCAGTCCGTCCGCGCCTCCTGCGCCGCCGCTGGCGCGTCGGCGGCGCGGGGTGGGGCGGGAAAAGCTGGGGCCGGTCCCCTCTGGCTACACTCTGGCTACGTTGCAGGGTGTTGCACGGCTGTCGGAAGTCGTGAAAATACGCATATTTCAGAGGAAAAACGGGCTTTTCGGCGACTACGGATCAGAAGGTTCGGGGTTCGACTCCCTGCAGGTACGCCATTTTTTTGCACTGAGTTACGCTGATTCATGGGGGCCTTATTGGTCTTGAAATACTGAATAGGCTACACCCTGGCTACGCAAAAGGCTTGACTATTCTGTCCTGCTCGCGCTGAAATGCGTGTGCAACATCGAGCAACATGGAGGGCCGGATGAAGGTGTTCAGGCGCAAGGGGAGGGATTACTACTACTATCGCACCGGGGCCGGGGGCAAAAAGTGGGTATGCACTTTCGAGACGAATAAGGACAAGGCCGAGGCGATTGCAAGGGAACACGCCAAGGCGACCAAGGGCGGCGTGACTGTCGAGGATGCGTACAAGCTGCTCGTCCACAAGCTGGACGGCCTGCCGGAAAAGCTGCGCGATGCGCAACGGATCGAGTATGGCCAGCGGCTGATGCAGGTGAAGCCCGAGACGTTGGCCTTTTCCAAAGCCTGGGCGAAGTGGCTGGCCATGCCCAACAAGAGCAAGCACGGCAATCCGGCGCCGAACACGCTCAACGGATACGCGGCCATCTGGCGGCGATTCGAGAAGTGGGCGTCGAGGGAGAAGATCGCCTATCTTCATGAGGTGACCGAGAAACACGCCGAAGATTACATGGCCGACCTTTGGGCGTCGGGGATCTCCGAGCGGACCTACATGGCGCACTTGAAGCAGCTTCGAGCCATGTTTAAAACGCTCAGGCTGTCGGCCGGCATCCTGTTCAACCCGTTCGCGGATATTACCCCGATGGAGTTGGGGACACAATCGCGGCAGGCGTTCACTCCTGATCAACTGCAGACGATCTGCGGCAAGGCAAAGGGCGACTGGCGGTATCTTGTCGGCATCGGCATCTATACGGGCCTGCGGCTGTCGGACGCCGTACATCTCAAATGGGGGGACATCTCTGGCAATACGATTACCGTGATCCCGGTCAAGGTGGCACGGCGAAAGAACAAGCCGGGGAAAAAGCGGGAGGTCACAATCCCGATACATCCGGCGCTGGCGGTTCTGCTGGCCGAACTGCGCCGGAAGCGTGGGAACAAGGCCGATGGCTATCTGTTCCCCGGGCTGGTGCGGGAGTACGCGAAAGGCAACACCTATGTTGCGTCGGCGTTCATCCGGTTCCTGCAAGACGATTGCGGTATCGAGACAACCGCGGACATAGAGGAAGGTGTACAGCGGAAGCGGCGGGCGAACGTCCTGGGCTTTCATGCGCTACGGCATAGTTTCGTTTCCATGTGCGCTGCGAGCAATATCCCGCTTACGACGGTTCAAGCGTTTGTCGGACATGAGGCTCTGGCCATGACCTCCTACTACGCGCACACCGAGGACGCGGCGAAACAGACGGCTATCAAGCTGCTGCCCGACGTGTTCAATCCGCCGCAAAAATAATTCCCGCATAGCGTGAAAAGATGGGCCGGGAGGCATTGCTTCCTGGCCCTTTTCGTGCCTTTGATGCTGCGGGAATTGGTTTCATAAAACTCAATGTTTATCGGCCTATCCCGCAATATCGCGCTCGTTTTTTGACGGAAAACGACAGGCCGCTCTAATCTTTTTCCATGCTGAAAGATTGGAGATGGTTATGAGAGAGACAATCGAATCATACAAAGAAACGGCGCGGATATTCCGGCGAAAGGTCGCATGGGTGCGCAGCAATTCGCGCCCTGGCGGACTGCTTGAACGCGCATACCTGCCCGGGTCGTCCAGGGCGGCGGGGATCAAGCGCCGGAGCATCGAGAGGCTACTGAAACAGCTTGGGGCCAGCAAGGGGCCGGAGGCGGTGCGCCATGTCTAAAACAGCAATTGAAAAAATGCTGATGGCACCGAAGCGCCTGCGGCAGTCGGCGGAACTGGCCGCCGAGGCCGCGCTGCGCGGCGACGCGGACCCCTTGCTGGCCACCCAGGCGCAAGCCGGGCGGATGCTTTCCTGCAGCCGGTTTACCGTGCGTCGGTTGGTCGCGGATGGGGTGCTGCATCCCGTGAACATTCGCGGGCTGGTTCGCTACCGGATTTCCGAACTGCGCCAGATCGCGGAAGGCGGTGCGGCATGAAAACCCCCGACGGAAAAGCCGCCCCGTGCAAGGGGGCGGCAGAATCAACCGACACCCATAACTTAGCACTACGCGCGGCCCTCGGGCAAGGCGTTAGCCGCCTTGATTTCTTCCGGGGCTGTGCGCTGGCCGGAATCATCGCCGCGTCGAAGAACCGCCGCCAAGTGTTTTCTGCCTGCGTGGGCCAAGACTGCGACACCGCACAAATGGCCGATATGCTGGCGCGGACGATGCTTCGTCGGGCGTATCCGTTTGGGAGGGTCGAACAATGAAAATTATCTCCGCAAGAGAATTCATGGAGATGACTCCGCACCAGATGGAACTGCTCCACGTCCCCCCGCAATGGCACGGGCGCATCAAATCCTATGGCGACCTGCTTGACCGCATCAAATACGAAACCGTCGAAGATGGCACCGAATGGCTGGTGCTGAATCTTCCGCATGAGTACGCAATTGAGGCCGGGCGCATTGATACCGAACACAAGCTGCTGTGGTGGGTGGACCACCTTTGCGGCAAACCGTGGATGACCTCCGAGGCGTTGGGGGTGCTGATTGAACGTGTTGCAGAACGCAACGGTTTTGAGAGGGGGGCGGAACGATGAGCGGCGCAAAACTTGGCGATATCGAAGCCGCTCGCGCCGAACATCGGCGCACCCTGTGGCGCACCGACCGGGACAACGCCTTGCATTGTCTCGCCGGGATAGACCCGCGAGGGCTGGAATACTCCCAATGGCTTTCCGT
>DAOSJS010000437.1:0-3090 GCA_035367355.1 Candidatus Hydrogenedentota bacterium | reverse complement strand
TGCAGGTCGGCCATCACGGCTACGGGTTTGCCGAGCCTGGCCGCTGCCTGGCGAATCGCTTCGAATACGATGCGGTGGTCATCGTGGGTGCCGTGCGAGAAATTTAGGCGCGCGATGTCCATCCCCTCGGATAAAAGCCGCTCAATTGTTGGTAAATCGTTCGAGCTGGGTCCCAGAGTGCAGACGATTTTGGTCCGTCGCATAGCGGCTTACTCCTGGGTGCTGGCGAACACCTCGTAGATTGCGCGCACCGAGGTCTCCATATCGCCGTCCTCGACACCCACAATAATGTTGTTTTCGGAAGATCCCTGGTCCAGCACGCGGATATTCACCCGGGCTTTGGCCAGTGCCCCTGTAAGTTTCGCGGCAATCCCCACATGTCCGGCCATTCCCTGACCCACTGTCGCAATAAGCGCCAGCCCCGGGACCAGATCGATCCGGTCGGGTTCGCATTGACGCTCGATGGCTCGAAGCACCGCAGGGCCGCGATCGCCCAGTTGGTCGTCTCTGACAATGACGGAGATCGTGTCGATGCTCGACGGCATGTGCTCAAAACTGACTCCAAACTCCTCCAGAATCATCAGCACGCGGCGGCCAAACCCCAGTTCATGGTTCATGAGCGCCTTTTCGATGGTGATCATCGAGAAGCCTTTGCGCGCCGCGATCCCGCAGACGGGTTCGCTGCTCTTACGCGAGGCGACGATCATCGTGCCCGGGGAGTCCGGGTTGTGCGTGTTACGGATATTGACGGGGATGCCGGTTTCGCGCACGGGGAAAATGGCTTCGTCATGAAGCACCTTGGCGCCCATGTACGACAGCTCCCGCAGCTCCCGGTACGTCACTTCCCCGATACGGCGCGCCTGGGGGACAACCCGGGGATCAGCCATCCGGAATCCCGATACATCGGTCCAGTTTTCGTACAGGGCCGACTGGCTGGCGCGAGCCACGATGGCCCCGGTAATATCGCTGCCACCGCGCGATAACGTCCGGATCCGCCCGTCCGGCATAGCGCCGTAAAAACCCGGCACCACCCACAGACCGTCGCCCGACAAACGGGCCCCCAGTGCTCCGTACGTCCTGGAATCGAGCATTCCTTCGTCATTGAACAGGACACATTCGGCCGGATCAACAAAGGCCGCCCCGAGGAATTCGGCCAGCAGCAACCCGCTGAGGTATTCCCCCCGTGACGCCATATAGTCCGGTTCAGCGCGCTGCTCGCCTTCGGATGCAATTCGCGCCATGTGCATATCCACGTCGAAGGAGATGCCCAGCTCGGCGGCCAGCTCGCTGAAGCGGGTGGCGATGATATCCCGCGGCTGGGACGCATCCAGGCCCTGTTGAGCCAGGCTGTGCCACGCGTACAGGAGGTCCGTAATCTTCTTATCGTCGTCAGTACGTTTTCCCGGCGCCGACGGCACAATAAAACGCCGGTCCGGATTGGCCCGGACAATGGCGGCGGCTTTGCGGAAACAATTCGCATCCGCCAGCGAAGATCCACCGAATTTGCAGGTGATCAGTCCCATGGTCTACCGATTTCTCCTTCCTTCGCGCATGCCGCGCGGCTGGTATCGACGCTGTATTCAGCCGGGGACGCATGGCGGCGCCACGCACAGCGCCCGGGACATGTCCCCGTTTTCCGCTTTCATTTGCGATACGACGCCGGATGGGCCCGCGCACTTCGCCCTGTTTTCATTGTTTACGGGCGAGCCAGCGGGCGTGTGCACGGTTCACTCCAGCCACACTCAAAGCGAAGCGAACCAGCGTAGAATGTCGTTGTACGTTACAAACAGCAGCAGGCTGACAATCAGCACCAGCCCCGCCTGCTGAATGCGTTCCTGTGCTTTCACCGGAAGCGGTTTCCTCCGCACACCCTCCCAGGTTAGAAACAGCAGGTGCCCCCCGTCCAGAACCGGCAGGGGCAACAGATTGAACACACAAAGGTTCACGCTGATGAATGCCGTAATTTTGAACAGCCACGTCAGCCCCATGCTCGCTGCCGTCGTCGTCGCCTGATAAATCAAGACCGGGCCGCCCAGGTCTTTTGGCTTAACCGTTCCCGCGAAGAGCATCACCAGCGTTTCGACCGTCTTCGACAGGGCCGAATATCCCTCTCGAACGGCCTCTGGAAGCACCCGGAGCGGGGGAACACGGTAGTGTACCAGGATTTGCCCCCAGATAATCCCGATCTGCCCGGCAGGCTCGGGCGTGACTTCTATGGTTTTAATCTCCGCCCGCTGGCGCAGGCCGGCCAGCACTGCTTGCTGCTGCACCTTGAGCGTCAGGGAGTGGCCCGCGTTATTGCGTTCGGCCTCACGCATCGTCTTAGCCGTTGCGGGTTCGCCGTTCACTTCCAGAATGACATCGCCCCGCCTCAAGCCCGTGCGTTCAGCTACTTCATCGGTCACGTACCCGATCGTGGGCGGGGTGTCCTGGTCACTTTCCGCGTCGCTGTACAGCGAAGGGTAGAAAACGACGCCTTCCAGCCGGCCGAGCGTGGCCGGTTGGAGCGTGTAGGAGAGGTTTTCGCCGCCCCGGTGGACGTCAAGAACCACACTGTCTCCACTTTTCAGGTTTTCCAGAAACTTTACAAAAGTCGCCGTGTCAATGAGCTGCCCGTTGACGCGCTGGATAATATCACCCGCCTGAAGTCCGGCTTCCGCGGCGGGCAGATCCGGCAGGACGCGATCCACCAGGGCGGTCTGGAACGGCGCGACGCCAAATTGCGTGCGTTCGCCTCCATCGAGCAGCTTTGGCTCGATCCGCGACAAATAGCGGACTGGTCCGCCCTGTTCAGTTCGTTCGATGAGCACATCCAGGGTTTTTCCTGCGCCCAGGATGGCGGCAAAGCTGACATCTGAAAAACTATGCACCGATTTTCCATCAATCGAGATGATCTTGTCGCCTGTTTTCCATCCCTGGCCGTCGGGCTCGCGCGAGAGGTTTTCGGAATCTCCCGTAGAGGGGACTCGATAGAGAGGAGCGCTGGCCGCCGGGCTGTCGGGCTTTACAAATCCAATACGTGCAAGGATTTCGGACTCGGGGACCAGCGTTCCGGCGGCGGCCACGATGCCATATAGGAGGATTCCCAGC
>DAOSJS010000436.1:0-3090 GCA_035367355.1 Candidatus Hydrogenedentota bacterium | reverse complement strand
GCCCGTATGGAATCCCGATGTCCCCAGTCCCATCGATTATCGCTCAAATTGGATGCGGATGCCCGACAACCAGGCCTACAACAATGCGTTCAAGGCGGAATGGGAGCTGTTTCTGCGGCATGTGATCACAGACGAGCCGTTCCGGTGGGATCTCAAGGAAGGCGCGAAAGGAGTGCAGCTGGCCGAGCTGGGGATACAATCGTGGCAGGAGCGGCGCTGGGTGGATGTCCCGGCCCTGGACTGAGGAGCGGGCGCCGTGCTGGAACCATTGACCGATTTCTCGCGGCTGTGCATTCACACCATCACAACGAAACCGTGGCCGCTGGGCGAATGCCTCGCCAATTACCGTAAAGCCGGGGTGCCCGGGGTGACGGTATGGCGCCAATGGCTGGAACCGCAGGGCCTGGACGAATCGGCGCGCATGCTCCGGGATTCGGGCCTGCGTGTGACCAGCCTCTGCCGCGGCGGGTTTTTCCCCGCTCTAACGGAAGACGGACGGAGCAAAGCGCTCGACGACAACCGCCGCGCCATTGCTGAGGCGCACGCCATCGGTGCGCCGCTGATTGTGCTGGTGTGCGGGGCCGTACCGGGCATACCGCTTTCAGAAGCCCGCAAGCAGATCGCTGAAGGCATTGCCGCAGTGTTGCCCGACGCCCGCGCGGCGGGGGTAAAACTCTCCATTGAACCGCTGCACCCCATGTTCTCCGACGCGCGCTCGGCCGTGAATTCACTCACGGATGCAAACGACATGGTTGAGGAGCTCGACGACGACCACGTGGGCGTGACGGTGGACGTGTATCACGTCTGGTGGGACGCCCGGCTCGAATACGAAATTGCCCGCGCGGGCCGCAAGATCCTTTCGTTTCATGTCTGCGACTGGCGCACACCCACCCGCGATCTCCTCAACGATCGCGGGCTGATGGGCGAGGGTTGTATCGATATCCGGGGCATCCGGGGCTGGGTCGAACAGGCGGGCTTCACGGGCGACATCGAAGTCGAGATCTTCTCGGATGCGTGGTGGGCCACCGATCAGAACAGTTTCGTGGAGAAGATCAAAGAGGCCTACCTCGCGCATTGTTGAGGCTGCGGAACGAGAACCCGTTCCTGCTCGAACGTGCCGCTGAAAACGGCTCGCGAGCCCGCACAGGCAGGCGCATCGCGCCATCTCCGGCCCGGCGGCATGCCCCCGTGCACCCAGCCTACAGGGCGTTGACCAGCACGGACGCAGCGACCCCGTCGATCTCCACCTGCTTGCCTTCGTTGGATGCGCCGTGGCCGATCGTGAACGCCTCAGCGAGGACTTCACCGGCGATCTTGTCTTTGTATGCCGTCAGCACCGTGGCCAGCAGGCCGTCGTCCAGGGTGACCGCCAGCGAGATGCGGGCGTCGTAGGCGAGGCGCTGATCCTTCCGGATATCCTGAACGCACCGGATAAACTCGCGCACCCAGCCTTCCTGACGGAGTTCTTCGGTGATCTCGGTGGAAATGACGGCAACCATGTGGCGTCCCTGCGCAGCGGCGAAACCTTCTTTCGGGGAAAGCCGGACCTCGACCTCGTCTGCGGTCAGCTCGACGGTCTCGCCGTCGAGATCGACGGTGAGTGCTCCGTTCTGGAGCTGTGCGCACATGGCGGCGGTATCGCCCTGGGCGAGGGCCTTGCCGAGAGATTTGACCTTCTTTCCGAGACGGGGCCCGAGCAGCTTGAAGTTGGGTTTGAGCTCGAACGACACATAGGCGTCCGGATCGTCGGTGAACGCGATTTCTTTGACGTTCAATTCGCTCTTGACCATTTCAATATGCTTTTCGAGTCCGCGGCGCAAGTCGTCGCTGCTGAGAACGAGTTCGCAACGGCTCAGGGGTTGCCTGACCTTGATGTTGGCGGTGCGGCGCGCGCTGAGCCCGAGGGTAACGGCTTCGCGCGCGGCGGCCATCTCATCGAGAAGCTGTATGTCGATGCCGTCTCTGCTGGCGCTGGGATAGGCGCAGAGATGCACGCTCTCGGGCGCGCCGGGCAAGGGTTTGCTCAGGTTGCGCCACGTGATCTCTGCGAAGAAGGGCACGAACGGCGCGGCCAGCTGAGCCAGTTTCAGAAGGCATTCGTAGAGAGTCCAATAGGCATTGGCCTTTTCAGGGGACCATCCGCTGGCCCAGAACTGCTCGCGGCTGCGGCGCACGTACCAGTTGGAGAGGCTTTCCACAAAGGCCTGGATGCTGCGCGCGGCCGGGTTGCAGCCGTAGTCTTCCATCGCTTCCCGGACATCAAGCGTCGTGCGGTCGAGCTCATGGAGGATCCAGCGGTCGAGTTCGGCGCGATCCTCGCGTGGTGCATACGGCGCGTCTCCTCCATCGCCGGTGGCCCCTGCGGGATCCAGGTCCATCCGTTCGAGGAAGGCGGCCGGAGCCGTCGAGGGGTTGAAACCATCGAGATTAGCGTAGATTACAAAGAAGCTGTAGACGTTGTACCAGCGGATCAGCAGTTCGCGCTGGACCTCTTCGACGTTGCGTTCAGACAGACGCCCCGTGCTGGTGGGGGGGTTCTTGGCGAAGAAGCTCCACCGGAGGGCGTCCGCGCTGTATTGGTCAAAGAGCAGCCCGGGCTCCTGGTAATTCTTGAGACGTTTGGAGAGCTTCAGCCCGTCTTCGCCCATAATATGCCCCAGACAGATGCAGCTCTTGAAGGGGTGCGGGTAGGGCGCCTTGTCCTTCCCGTGAACGATGGTGCTGATGACCAGAAGCGCGTTGAACCACCCGCGGGTCTGGTCGATGGCCTCGCTGATAAAGTCGGCCGGGAACCGCCGCGCAAACTGCTCTTCGCTGCCGGGAAGGTGAGGATAGCCCCACTGGGCGAACGGCATGCAGCCCGCGTCAAACCAGACGTCGATGACTTCCGGCACCCGGCGCATGCGCGCGGAGGGGTCTTTCGGGCTGGCATAGGTGATCGCGTCGATGTAGGGCTTGTGGATCTTGAGATGCTCGACCAGGTTGGGATTGTCCGCCTTGGCGCGCTCCCAGACCTCAACGCCCTCTGCGCCGGGCTTGGCCATCAGTTCGGCATAGGAGCCGACGGCTTCCATGTACCCGGTTTTGTCA
>DAOSJS010000435.1:0-3094 GCA_035367355.1 Candidatus Hydrogenedentota bacterium | reverse complement strand
CGGTGTCGGTGGTTGATCTGCCCAACGACGAGATGAAGGGCCGCATCATCGGGCGTGAAGGCCGCAACATCCGGGCCCTGGAAAGCGTCACGGGCATCAACATCATCATCGACGATACACCCGAGGCGGTAATCCTGTCGGGCTTCGACCCGATCCGGCGCGAGGTGGCGCGAATCGCCCTGGAACGGCTTATTCAGGATGGCCGCATTCACCCTGCCCGCATTGAAGAGGTCGTTGCCAAGGTTCAGGAAGAAATGAACCAGACCATCAAGGAACTGGGTGAAGAGGCCTGTCTCGAAACGGGGGTGCACGGTCTCCATCCGGAGATCGTCAGGCTCCTGGGACGCCTGAATTACCGCACATCATACGGCCAGAATGTGTTACGGCATGCGCAGGAAGTCTGCCACCTGGCGGGCATGATGGCGGCCGAGCTCGGCCTGAATGTCGCGGAAGCCAAGCGCGCAGCGCTGATCCACGATATCGGGAAGTCGGTCAGTCACGAGGTCGAAGGATCGCACGCTGCGATCGGGGCGGATTTCGCCCGGCGTTACGGCGAAAGCCCCAATATCGTGAACGCGATTGCCGCACACCACAATGAACAGGAAAAATCCTCCGTGATCGCGGTGCTGGTGCAGGCTGCTGACGCGCTGTCGGCCGCACGCCCCGGCGCACGCCGTGAGACTATTGAGTCGTACGTCAAACGCCTCGAGCAGCTCGAAGCCCTGGCGAACGGGTTCGAGGGAGTCGAAAAATCCTACGCACTTCAGGCCGGACGCGAGGTGCGGCTGGCCGTGGAACCGGAAAAGGTCGACGACGCGCAGGCGGCTCAGCTTGCCCGGGACGTCGCCCGCAAAGTCGAGCAGGAGATGACCTACCCCGGCCAGATCCGGATTACCGTCATCCGCGAGACGCGGGCGACCGAAACGGCCAACTAGGGCCGCAGCAATTACGAGCGAACCGCAGGCATGAACATTTTGTTCATCGGGGACATTGTCGGACGCCCGGGCCGGGACAGCGTCGGGTATTGGCTGCCGCGTTTGCACGACGAGTTTGCGATTGACTTGGTGGTGGCAAACGGTGAAAATGCGGCGGGCGGGCTGGGGATTACGGCTGCCATTCTCCGCGAGCTCCAGGGGCTGGGGATCCAGGTGATTACCCTGGGAAACCACACCTGGCGCAAGCGCGAATTCGTCAAGGCGATCTCGGCCTTCGACAACGTGGTCCGCCCGGCGAACTATCCCGACGGGGTTCCGGGGCTCGGCGGCGTTCTGTATACGCTGCCGGACGGCCGGACGGTAGGCGTTGTGAACCTGCTTGGGCGGGTGTTTATGGAGCCGGTGTCCTGCCCGTTTGCGACCGCTGCGCGGGTGGTGGCTGAGCTTCGCCAGGCCACGCCCCTGGTCGTGGTCGATATGCATGCCGAGGCCACATCTGAAAAAGTGGCGATGGGGTGGCATCTTGATGGATCATGCACGGCGGTCATTGGCACGCACACGCATGTCCAGACCGCGGATGAACGGGTGCTGCCGCAGGGGACGGCCTACATCACGGATGTAGGCATGACCGGGCCGCTCGATTCGGTCATCGGCGTAGAGCGCGACCTCGTGGTGTCGCGGTTTCTGACCGGGATGCCGGTGGAATTCAAGGTAGCCAAAGGACGGCCAGCCCTGGGGGCCGTAGTCATCGAGGCGGAGGAACACACGGGGAAAGCCCGGTCGATCACGCGCCTCTTGCGCGAGGATCCGGAATATGGGTAACCGAAACCACACGGATTTCCGTTTGTTATGTATTTCAAGCAATTAGAGTTGTCGGGTTTCAAGTCATTTGCCGATCGGACGGTGGTACGGTTTGAGCCGGGGGTGACAGCGATTGTCGGGCCCAACGGGTGCGGCAAAAGCAACATCCTCGATGCATTGAAATGGTGCCTGGGCGAGCAGCGCGCGCGGGAACTGCGCGGTTCGCTTATGCAGGACGTCATTTTCAACGGGAGTGAAAACCGCAACCCGCTCGGCATGGCCGAAGTGACCGTGCTGTTTGATAACGCGGATTCCAAGCTTCCGGTGGATTTTGCGGAAGTGGCGGTGACGCGCCGGCTCTACCGTTCCGGCGAGAGCGAATACCTGATCAATAACGCGCCCTGCCGTTTAAAGGATATCCAGGAGCTGTTCATGGATACCGGCATCGGGACGAGCGCGTATTCGATGGTCGGCCAGGGGAAAATGGATCTCATCCTGAGCTCCAAACCCGACGACCGGCGCTTTCTGTTTGAAGAGGCGGCGGGGATCATCAAGTACAAGAACCGCAAGCGGGCGGCGCTGCGCAAGCTCGAATCCGCCGAAAACAACCTGCTGCGGCTCAGCGACATCATCGCCGAAGTGCAGCGCCAAATGCGCTCCTTGAAACGGCAGGTCAATGCGGCCATCCGTTACCGGGAACTGACAGAACAGCTGCGCGACGTGGAAATTCGGGCCGCCTGGCTGAAACACACGGCGTTGACGAGTGAAATTACCGAGTTTGAGCAGCGGTTTGCTCAGGCCCGGGATGAATACGAGGCCGCGTCGACCCGCATTACGGAGCTGGATGCGCGTTTCGAGGAGCTGGGCCTGGCGAAGCTGGAACAAGACCGCGTGTTGCTTTCCAGGCGCGAGAGCGTGCATGAGGTCGACTCCGAAATGGAGAAGATCGAACGCGAGATCGCCCTCACCCGCCAGACCATCACCTTTTCCGAAGAGCAGGAACGGCGTGCAGAGGCGGAAGGCGGCGAATTTGAACAGCGCGCCGAGGCCATTGCGGCGCACATCGAGCTTACGCGGGCAGAACGTGAACAGGCCCAGAGCGAACTCTCCGAATGCTCGGCCGCCGTCGATGCGCAGGCCGCGGAACACGCCGCATTGACGGAAACCGTGTCGCGTGCTGATGCGTGTCTGGAAGAAAAACGCGCTCAGGCCCTGGAAAAGATGAACACCCGGGCCCGTGCCGCCACCGAACTCGAAGCGTTGGGCATCAATATCGCCAACATCGAAGCCCAGCTCGAGGCCATCTATGAAAATCAGGGGCAGATCGACCAGCGGCGCGAAGAACTCCTTCGGGAACT
>DAOSJS010000434.1:0-3143 GCA_035367355.1 Candidatus Hydrogenedentota bacterium | reverse complement strand
GTTCGCGCCGCCAGGCACGTGGTTGAATTCGGGAGACAGAGACCCATCGTCTTCGGTGCGGGAAGAGTCCCACATCACTGCCAGCTCCGACTGAGCCAGGCTCGAGCCTGCCGGATTGTTGATGTCGGTGATGAAGAAGCGCTCGATACCCTCACGGAACCAGTACAGGGTCTGCTGCCCGATGGTCAGAGTCACTCTGATGTCCGAGTACTCGTCCCTGTGCGCAACCGACACGTTGCCGTACGCACTGGGCAAATCGCCATTATCATCGAGCACGATGCCCAGCTCGATCATGTCCTGTACCGTAGCAGCCTGCGCGCCTTTGATGGCCCAGCCCCAATAGGTGTACGAGTCATCCAGCCAGCGAATGTAGCAGCCCCGGGTGGTCGTCATGGCCCGGCAGCCCGCATCGTCTGGAGTCGCTCCACTCGCAGCTGCCAGTGACGTGATTGGTCCGCCATGCGGATAATTCACCCAACTGCCATTCGTTGCGCGCCAGTAACCCGTACCCGGGGCATCCCAGGGAGAGGGCGGCGGGGTCGAATCCGACGGGCAAACCGCGATATTCATGTCCGTCAGGTATTCAGGGTACAGCGACACGTGGTCTATCACAGACCAGAATTCCATACCATTCGGGTCGTAGTTCTTTCTGATGTCTTTGAAGCGGCCGGGCCAGACCTGCCCTCGGCTTTCGTTCGCAAACATCTTGCACACCAGACCCCACTGCTTCAGGTTGTTTTGGCAACTTGACCTGCGCGCCGCTTCCCGGGCTCTGGCGAGCGCGGGAAGAAGGATAGCAGCCAAAATACCAATGATGGCGATGACGACGAGCAATTCGATCAGCGTGAATCCTCTTCTCTTCATAGAATGCTCTCCTTACAGGCGAAACTACTGCAGCTTCTTCCTCTGGGCTTCCGGCAACACACCGGCCAGAGGTTTCACGCTAACAGCAAAGGCAGGATATGTCAAGACAATAAAACAGTAGATATGGTAGTATTTCAGGTTTTAATAAAAAAGACGGAATTTCTGCTTTTTGACAACAGGAGCTTTCAAAAATAACAAAAAATGAGCCGCCGCAGTGAAGCGGCGGCTCACATCGCCTCCGTGGCCTGCTTGGGGGCTGCTGTGGTGCGACCTGGAGGCCGGCGATACGCTGAGTGGACAGCCCTTACATAATCAGGGCCAAAACGCGGCAGACCGGCGCTTTATCCGGGAAGCGCACGAACTCTACGTGTCCGTCCATGTAGAGTACGTTGCTTCCGCCGGGAATATGATTGAACTGATCGACTTCGACGCTGGTGATATCCCACATCACCCAGATGTCGCTCTGGGCCTGGGCACTGCCGGACGGGTTATTGATGTCCGTGACGAAGAAGCGCTCGATGCCTTCCCGCAGCCGATAGACCGTCGACGGGCTCCCCGGTTTGAACGCGGCGCCCATGCCGGCGGCGGTCAGCACGCTCTGTACATCGATGTCCTCGTCAGCCAAATGACTGTAGGCGAGATTCGTATCGACGAGGTTCCACACCGCATACAAGGCCGCGAGACCGCTCGGATCCAGGTTAGCGCCCAGCATGGCCGGGATGACCTTCCCAGCATCCACGCTGCCTTCGTCATCAAGAAACGCGGTAACGTTTGAGAAGATACCGCTATTTACGTCGCCACCGGGCCAGTTCATCATATTTTCGTTGAACGCCCAGCCCATGTAGACGTAGGACGTCGAATTGAATTTGCAGGGGAGCAGTTCTTTCGATGGATCGTCGCCGATGCGCCATTTTCTCTCAATGGCTTCTTTGCCGCTCGAATCCGACGGGCAGATCAGCACGTTGGCGTCGGTGAGGTATTCCGGATAGACCTGCATTCCCTCGAAGAAAATGTGCCCGCTCCAGGGTCTGTCGCATAATCCCGGGGTGTTTTTATTTTCCCCGTACATCGAGAGGGTGGGCCATTTCTCTCCTTTGGCTTCGTTGGCATACATCTTGAACATGAGGCCCAGTTGCTTGAGGTTGTTCGCACAGCTCGCGCGGCGCGCGGCTTCGCGGGCTCGGGCCAGTGCCGGAAGCAGGATGGCGGCGAGAATGCCGATGATGGCAATAACCACGAGCAATTCGATGAGTGTGAATCCTTTCTTTTTGTACACTACTGCACTCCTTCTGAAAAGCATTGCGTCAATGCGTTGAGAAACCCCGCGTAACCGGCCTGAACAGTAACCGGTTACCTTCTCGATGGTATCAATCATATTTCGAATTGTCAAGACATTTATTAATAAAACCTGTCCTACAACAGCTGGCTTTGCTGCTCTGCTGGTATTGCCAAGTAACCTATTACCATTCAAAAACCGGCCGGACTCCGGTCCGAAGCCGTCTGAAACTGAGGCGTCTGAAGGCCGGCAGCCGGGCCACGTTTTGAATGCGCGGTCGTCTTCAGGTATGCTGCGGCTCGGAGAGGCATCAGGGGAAACGGGAGCTGCGGGAAGAGGATTTTCACCAGCAGTGACACGCGGAAAGCATCCAACCATCTACGATATCGCCAGACAGGCAGGCGTTTCAGCGAAGACCGTGAGCAAGGTGCTGAACGACAAGGACGGCGTGGCCGATGAGACGCGCGCGCGCATTCTGGCGATCATGGACGAAGTCGGGTATCACCCGCACATCGGGGCACGGTCGCTGCGCGGTGGGGGCACCGCCTGCATTGGGGTGACGCTGCCCGTATCGCTGGAGCAGGTGCCCATCAGCGAAGAGGTGTTGCTCTGGATTTTTGCGCGCCTGTTGCGTTTGTTTGGCTCACGCGGAGAATACATCTGTTTTGACATCAATCCCTCGGGCCATGCACCCGACAGGGATTATGCCCGGGGGCTGTGGCAGCAACTGTACCGGGGCTGCGTTGTCGCGGGGCCTCTGCCGTTGAACGACACGACCGCCCGGCGCATTCATGATTGGGGCGCGCCGTACCTGGTGCTGAGCCGCCTGGATGGCTTTCCCGAGTTGAGCTGCGCCACCGTGGATTTCGAGCTGGGCGCTTACGAAAGCACCCGGTTCCTGATCAAACGGGGCCACAAACGCATTGCCATGCTCAAAGCGTTCAGCGGGTTTCAACCGGGCGCTGAACGCCGGCGCGGCTATCTGCGCGCTCTGGAAGAAGCG
>DAOSJS010000433.1:0-3180 GCA_035367355.1 Candidatus Hydrogenedentota bacterium | reverse complement strand
GTTCGACAGCAGCGAGGCGCCGGTTTCCGCGCAGTTGCGCCAGGGAGCAGGTTCGGGACCGAGCACGATCGTGCCGGCGAGCCCGGTGCTGGTGAGTCCGTATCAACTCGAATGGGAAGACTTCGCCGGTTGGCTGGCCGGCACGCACGAGCCCCGGGTCACCCCCGAAGACGGGCGCTGGGCGGTGCGGATGGCGCTTGGGGCGCTGGAATCCGCAGAAACCGGGGAACCGGTCGAGTTCAACTGAATGCGGAGCGCCGTAGTGAGAGAAGGAGACGCCTGATGGCCAAGATCGGAGTGATGAGTTTCGCGCACATGCACGCGCAAAGTTACGCGGCCTGCCTCAACGAGCTGCCCGAGGCTGAGCTGGTTGCGATATGGGATGATGATGCGGCTCGCGGGCAGCAGCAGGCCGAGGCGTTCCGCACGGACTTTGTCCCGGACCTGGACGCCTTTCTCGCCAGGGATATCGACGGCGTCATCATCGCATCGGAAAACGTCAAACACCGCGAAATGGTCGAGCGGGCGGCGGCGGCCGGAAAATGGATCCTCTGCGAAAAACCGCTGGCGCCAACGGTTGAAGACTGCCAGGCCATGATCGAGGCCTGCCGGAAGGCGGGCGTAGGCCTCGGGACGGCGTTTCCCTGCCGCTACATTCCATCGGTGATGGCCGTGAAAGACGAGCTTGATAAAGGGGTCTACGGCGAAATCTATGCCGCATCCTGTACCAACAACGGACAATTTCCGGGAGGCTGGTTCGCTCAACAGGCCCTGTCGGGCGGCGGGGCCGTCATGGACCATACGGTGCATGTTGCCGACCTGCTGCGCTGGATGCTGAACCGGGAATTTACCCGGGTGTATTGCGAGAACGGCCGGCTTCTGCGGCCGGAGATCGATGTAGACGACGTCGGCAGCCTGCACCTGGAAATGGAGGGCGGCGTGATCGTGTCGCACATCGCGAGCTGGAACCGCGCCGCGAGCTTTCCGACGTGGGGCGACATCACCCTGGAGCTGATCGGCGAGAAGGGCGTGGTGTCCGTGGATGCGTTCAACCAGAAGCTGAACGTCTATGACGACACCGCGATGCGCGCCGCGTGGGATTACTGGGGCGGGAGCCCTGAGCTTGGGCTGGTGAAGGCCTTTGGAGAGGCGGTCGACGCAAAGCGCGAACCGGAAATTACCGGAGTGGACGGCATGAAAGCCGTCGAAGTGACCGTGGCCGCGTACGAGTCGGCAAAATCGCGCACAATGGTGGCGATTGGCTGAGATACCCGCCTACGCACGCACCCCGAAAACCTGGATTGACCAGGGCCGGTGGTCCAGGCATCCATGCATCCGGATTGCAGGGGCGGCCCCCTGTGGCCGCCCATCTCATCGGCACGCGTTGGCTTTGATCCAGCGCAGGTACCGCCAGTTCCGGATCTTGTGTCCCCCGCTGGCGGGGGTGGCCGCGAAGCGGCCGGGGGTGGATGTCCGCGCTGCGAAGACCAGGATGGACGGGGGAAGCCTCGGGTAGCCGCGAAGCGGCCGGGGGTGGATTCCCGCCATTCTCTCGCAACACGCCGCAATCGATCAGCCCTTGCCCCTAGACTCACCAGCAAAGAGACAAAACCCAGCGGCCGTGCGCCTGGTATTAGAATGTGCAGATTGGATAGCCCCAAGTCAGGTGTGATAGAGTCTGGCGCGATGCCCGGAACATTTTTTCGCCGGGCAGATGAGGAGAACGGTTCGATGAAGCATGTCGGCCGAATATCGCGGTTGCCGGCCCCGGCCCAGTTCGGCTTCGGTGGTCCGGGCAACCTGGATCCAGCGGAATCGCTCGTGATTTTGCTGCTTACGGCGTTCTTTCAGGATTGGGTCAACTACCGCACCGTGATCCAGAATCTGCAGAAGTACTACGCAAAGACGTGACAAAACGCCGCGCCGTTCGGAGCAGGACTTGCGGACGGCGCGGCGTCGTGTATTCCGACAGGGCCGGTCATTGCCCCCTGCCCGTTTCCCCTCCCATGGCGCGCTGTTTCATCTCGAGGTCGTACTTGTCGGCCTCGGAGAGGTAGCGATCTTCGACCCGCACGATGTGAAAGCCGTATTTGGTCTGGATGATGTCGCTGACCTGCCCGATGGGAGCGGTCCAGACGAAATCTTCCACCGCCTGTTCGAGCGACCCCTTTTTCTGGTAGTTGAGGTCGCCGCCGCGGTTGGCGCTGAAACTGTCGTTGGAATACTCTTTCGCCAGTTTGCTGAAGTTTGCGCCATTGATAATGCGTTGGCGCAGATCCTGGGCCCGTTCGAGGGCGCGGGCGCGGTCCGCGGGGTCGTTTTGCTCAAACGAGATCAAAATATGGCGCGCGCGCACGCGCGACGTATTGGGATCGCTTCGGCCCCAGATGGCGAGCGCCCCCAGAAACGCGACCACGAGGATGCCCACCGTGGCCCACCACCAGAGCGTGCGGTCTTTGACTTCGGCCGCGGAATCGAAATCCGGTTCATTAAATCCCGAGCTCATCCATCATGCCTCCATAGAACTTCATGTAGAACGTGACAATGATATACCCAATGGTGAGAGCAACAGCCAGGACAAGCAGCACGCCGAACATTTTTGCGGCAATGTCGACCGCCTGGTTGGCTTCTTCGAAATGGTAGTCGGCCACTTTGCGAAGCGTCTCGTCAAGTTTGCCGGACTCCTCACCCACGAGCAGCATTTCGCGCGCGGTGGGTGTCAGGCAGCGGGAGCGCTGAAATGCTTCGACGAGGGTGCTGCCCTGCTTTACCGGTGGAATGGTTTTGAGCAGGTCGCGCTCGATATATGGGTTCGCGGTGACGGCTGCGGAGCGTTCAATGGCCACGGGTACGTGCACGCCGGCGCCGATCAGCAGTGACAGACTGCGGAAAAACCGAGCCAGGGCAAAGCGTTTGGTGACGGCGGACAGCGGGTAGATGTGGGTCGTAAACAGGCTCGAAACCCAGCCGAAAAGGCCCATGCGCGAGAGAATCACGACGCCCACAAAGAGCACGGCAAATACGCCCAGCGCCTTTATCTGGAACAGGGCATAGTCTTTTAAAAACGCCTCGAAATCGAAATTTCCGCCACCTGCACCGGATAGCGCCCCGATGATCCGCCCCACCAGGCGCAGGGCGAACGTGCCCAGGAACCAGGCGGCGATCAGCTCGAGCACGGGC
>DAOSJS010000432.1:0-3189 GCA_035367355.1 Candidatus Hydrogenedentota bacterium | reverse complement strand
CAATCGTGCGGGAAGTCGTTTCCCGTTTGGCGTGCGGCGGCGGCGCGGCCGATGAGCGACTGATCCCCGCCGAAGTCAGCGCGCGTCACGTGCACCTTTCCAAGGAGGATCTCAAGGCGCTCTTTGGGCTGGATCAGCTGGAATCCACCCGCGAAATATCCCAGCCGGGACAGTTTTTGTCGGGTTCACGCGTGCGCCTAATCGGCCCGAAGGGGATCCTGGACAATGTGGCCGTGCTGGGTCCCACCCGCAGCGCAACCCAGGTGGAAATTTCCGCCGGTGACGCCCGGGCGCTGGGCGTCAGTGCGCCTGTGCGGCTGTCCGGCGATCTTGCGGATGCGGCTGTCGTGACGCTTCAGGCGGGGAGCACGGTGATCACCCGCAAAGCCGCCATCGTTGCGAAGCGGCATATCCACATGACGCCTGCGGACGCCGCCGCGTTCGGCGTGTCCGACGGGCAGAGCGTGTCAGTGCGGATTCTGGGCACCCGGCCGCTGGTGCTGGAGGATTGCCCCATCCGCGTGACGAACACATCCGCGCTGGCCCTGCATATGGACACGGACGAAGCGAATGCCGCGGGTGCGGGGAAGGACTGCAAGTGCCGGATCGTCGGAGCTTGTGCTCCCACGTGTGCTCCGGTGCTCTGCACACAGCCGGAAGCGCCGGTTTCGGATGCTCCGCGGTGCTCCACTCTTGAGGACAAGCTGATTACGGAGCAGGTGATCCGCAGACAATGCGCGGCGGGCGTCAAGGCGCTGCTGATCGCCAAGGGGCAGATCATCACGCCCCTGGCCAAGGATACCGCCAAGGCGCTGGGCATGAGCATTACCTACGGAGGATAAGGCATGATTATTGCGAAAGTTGTCGGCAACCTGTGGGCGACCCGCAAGGAGGACACCCTTGTGGGGCGCAAACTGATGATTGTGGAACCTGCCCGCCTGGACGGCACTTCCACGGGGGAAGCGTTTGTCGCGGTGGACACCATCGACGCCGGGATCGGGGAGATGGTCATCGTGGCTCAGGGCTCCTCCGCGCGCAAGGCAGTGGGGCAGCAGGAATCTCCCGTGGACGCGGCGATTGTCGCGATTATCGACATTCATGAGGTGCAGAAATGAACGGGCTGGAACAGCTGCTGCACGGCGGCGTTGTGGGCGGCGGCGGCGCGGGATTCCCGACCTGGAAGAAGCTGTCCGCGCCGGCGGAGCAGCTGCTGATTAACGGCGCGGAATGCGAGCCGCTGCTCAAAAGCGATCAGTACCTGATGCGGCGCTATCCCGCGGAGCTGGTGGAAGCGGCCTCGCGCCTGGCCGGTCTTGTGGGAGCACGGGAAGCCGTCATCTGCCTGAAGGATCATTATACCGAGCAGATTGCGGCGCTCCGCAGGGCGATCGACGAGAAGGGCATGACGCCGCCGGTCAGGCTGCATCTGCTGCCTACGGTTTATCCTATCGGGGATGAGCAGTCCCTAGTGCACAGCGCGACGGGGAAAACGGTGCCGCCGGGAGCATTGCCCGGCTCGGTCGGCTGCACGGTGTGCAGCGTTTCCACGGCGCTGAACGCGCTCCGTGCGCTGAAGGATCGCCCCGTGACCAGCCGATTCGTAACAGTCGCGGGAGAAGTGAGCCGCCCCGGCGTTTACCGTGCCCCGATCGGCATGCCCGTGAGTCTGCTGCTTCAGCAGGCGGGCATGGCGGCAGACGGCAAGTACCGCCTGATGCTCGGCGGCCCCATGATGGGTGCTCTGGTTCCCCTGGAAACCGAGGCTGTGGTGACCAAAACGCTGGGCGGCGTGCTTGTTCTTCCCAGGGAGCATACGCTGGTGCGCCATGCCGAGCTGCCCATCGAAAGAGCACGCGTTCGCGCTCGCTCCACCTGCATTCAGTGCAGAACCTGTACCGATCTTTGCCCGCGCTACCTGCTGGGGCATCCGATTTATCCGCATCTGTCCATGCGCGCGTTTTCCTCGGGACAGGAGCGGATCGAACCGTCGGCCATGCTGTGCATGGAGTGCGGTATCTGCGAAATGTACGCCTGCCCCATGGGGCTCAATCCGCGGCGGGTGCAGCAGATGATGAAGGCGGAGCTTCGCGCGAAGGGCGAAAAGCCTGTCTTTGAGCTGAAGGAGCCGCCCGCGCTGGCGGAGCACCACGGTGCTCCATCAGGCCGCTTGCTGGCGCACATTCACGCGCAGCAGTACGATATTCCCGTGCCGGCGGAGGCTATTGAAGCGGTGTCCCCGGTGGTGTGCATTCCGCTGAAGCAGCACATCGGTGCTCCCGCCGCGGCCGTGGTCACCGCCGGGCAGAGCGTCTCCAAGGGAGACGTGATCGGCCGCATGGCGGAGGGTGCGCTGGGGGCGGACGTTCACGCCAGCATTTGCGGCACGGTGGAAAAGGTGGAAAACGACATCGTCGTGATCCGCAGCCATGCGTAAGGCAGGAAAGGAACATTTGCCATGATTTCTTTGGGTCTGCTGGAAACAAACAGCATCGCGCGAGGCATCATTGCCGGGGACGCCATGCTGAAAGCGGCTGAGGTCACGCTGCTGAAGGCGGGGGCTGTCTGCCCCGGCAAGTATGTCGTCGTCATTTACGGCGAAGTGGCGGCTGTATCGGCGTCCATGGACGCCGGCAAGCGATATGCCGCCGAATATCTGGTGGATGATCTGACCATTGCGAGCCTTGAACCGCAGGTGGTGGAAGCCATCACGGGCGGGTGCGAGCCATCCGTTCTGAGCGCCATGGGGGTCATGGAATTCTACACCATTTCCGCCGCGGTGGTTGCCGCCGACCTGGCCGCGAAAGCCGCGGACGTGCGGCTGATGGAAGTGCGGCTGGGGCTGGGCATCGGGGGCAAATCCTATGTGACGCTGTCGGGCGAGGTCGCGGCCGTGCAGAGCGCGATTGACGCGGGCACCGTACCCTCGCTGAAGGCGGGGACGCTGGTTTCGACCTGCGTGATTCCCTCGCCCCGGCGTGAAATTTTCGAAGCCATGTTATCATGACAGGAGGAATGCTTATGTCGTCTCAAATCTTTGCCCATCGGGGAGCATCCGGGTATGCTCCCGAAAACACGCTGGAAGCGTTTGAAATGGCGGCAAAAATGGGCGCCCATGGCGTGGAGCTGGACGTGCACATCTGCCGCAGCGGCGAATTGGTCGTTGCCCATGACGAGACCCTCGAACGGGTC
>DAOSJS010000431.1:0-3197 GCA_035367355.1 Candidatus Hydrogenedentota bacterium | reverse complement strand
CGGGGCGCAGCGCTTCTTTTGCTGGGGCGGGACCAATGTGTTTGAACTCATGCATCCCGTGTGCGGCCATGAGTATATGCTGCTGGGCATGGCAGCCGACCCGGATTGGGTGAAGGACATGGTCGGCACATACGCGGATCTGGTCATCGAGATGATGGAGATGCTGTTTGGCGAAGAAGGCTGGCCAGACGGCATCTGGTTCTACGAAGATATGGGATTCAAGGGCCGGCCCTTTGTGTCGCCCGGGATGTACCGGGAGATCATTCAGCCCGGGCACCGCAAGACCATCGATTTCGTCAAAAGCCGGGGCATACCCGTCATCATGCATTCGTGCGGCTATGTTGAGCCGCTGGTGCCGGGAATGCTGGACGCGGGGATCGATTGCCTGCAGGTGATTGAAGTCAAGGCAGGGATGGATCTTGTAAAGCTTTACAGAGATTTCGGCGATCGGCTATCCTTCATGGGGGGAATTGATGTTCGCGTTCTATACTCGAACGATACCTCACAGATCGAGGCAGAATTGCAGGCGAAAATTCCCGTGGTGAAGAGTAATTACGGGTATGTGCTTCACTCGGATCACTCAATACCCGACCAGGTCGACTACGAGAGCTATCGGTATTTCACTCAAAAAGGTTTGGAGCTGGGTCGGTATGACGGCAAGTAAGGCGAAACGGCTTCGCTAAGAGGAGGCGGACATGTCCGAGGAACTGTTACAGCAACTGGCGGTTTGTGTCGAGCGCGGCAAAGTCAACCAGGCCTCACCCTATCCGCCCGACATGAAGGGTCAGAACGGCGCCGATGAACTGGCGAAGCAGGCCCTGGAGCAAGGCATTTCGCCAAATGATGTGCTCGAGAAAGCCCTCATCATTGGCATGGGAAATATCGGGAAGAAATTCAGCGCGAACCAGGTCTTCGTGCCCGATGTGCTCATGGCAGCCAAAGCCATGAGCGCCGCCATGGCACATCTGAAACCGTTTCTGGATTCCGGACAGGTCAAGACCAAAGGCACGTTTGTCATCGGAACCGTACAGGGCGATCTGCATGATATCGGAAAAAACCTGGTCTGCATGGTCATGGAAGGCGGCGGCTGGAGGGTCGTGGACCTCGGCGTGGATGTGCCGCCCGAAAAATTCCTCGCGGCGGTGCAGGCCAATCCGGGCGCAGCGGTCGGCCTGAGTGCCCTCCTGACCACCACGATGGTCAACATGGAAAAAACAGTCAAGCTGATCAAGGACGAGGTGTCGGGGACGAAAGTGGTCGTTGGCGGCGCTCCGTTGACGCAGGAATTCGCGGCAAAGATCGGCGCGGATGCCTATTCCCCCGATCCCCAGGGCGCCCTGGACTACCTGAATGCCACCGTGGCCGCCTGAGCTCGGCTGGCGCGGTTCTTTTTTTGGCAGACGCGGCCCTTTCAACAGCGAAAGGGCCGCGTTGCGTTCTGTCTGGAAGGCGAAACCGCCCGCATTCCATTGAACAGGCGCTGATTTGATTCCGGGGCTGTTTCTCCAGATACTTGATATGGATCGCGCACGCCTGCGCGACGCGATGAATGGCTCCGGCGGGAACTATTGGAGACCGGTTCATGTACGTTGGCGAAGGTATTCGTTATGTCGTGTGTTCAGGGTTGCTGCTGGCCGTTGCATGCGCCACGGCCTGCGCTGAGGATGCCGGCGATATCTACCTGGGCGATGCCTGGGAGGAACTCGCGCCGCAACATACCCAGGCTTGGGGTTCCCTGGGCCTCAACACGGCCGCTAAGCCGCCGGACGGCCGCGCTGCGACGCCTTTGATAGTCGCGGACCGGACGTATGAAAAAGGGCTCGGAACTCATGCTGAAGGCGCGATGACGATCGCCTTACGCAGTGATTTTGTCAGATTCGAAACGGAGGTCGGGATCCAGCGCCAGGGCGGCGGGCGTGGCAGCGTTGTATTTGAAGTTTACGTGGACGACGAAAAACGAGCTTCGGTGGGGCCGTTGAATGATGACGCCGCACCGCGGCCCCTATCTGTAGATGTGGCAGGCGGCCGCGTCCTGCGCCTCGTTTCACACGATAACGGCGACGGCATCGGCTGCGATATGGCGAATTGGCTCAACGCTCGGTTTGTCTGCGATCCGGACCGGCCGCGCGCCGGCGAGCCATCGGTTATGCTGATGGGTCAACCCGCCCCGCAGCCCAGTGCGCCGATCTGTGGTTTTGCGCTGCTCGCCGCGGAAACCGGCCCGCAACTCGCAACATTTGGGGGCAATGCCTGTGGCGTATGCCTGCGTGAGGGAGAAGAGGCCGAGCTGGCCGTTCCTCTGTTCAATGTCCCGGAAGGCGCGACCGTGCAGGCATCGATCAGGGTGGAAGGCACAGGAGGAGTGCGCCTCGCTGTGAGCGCGGGAAGCAGCACTGCCACGTACGAATACGCCGGCGAGGCCTCGGCGGCCATCGTGATTAACCCGGAAATGGCGCAGGAATCGCGCTTGGCGCTGCAGCTCACCGGGACGGCTGGCGAGATCCTGGTGCGGTTCTCGGACATCCGGCTTGTCTATGGCGATAGACAGCTTGCCGTGCGCCTGACGCCCGAAGAGGCCCTGGAGCCGATTGCGCCGCCACCGGCGCTTCCTGCGCTTCGACCAATATTGCAAGCTGCGCTTCTGGAATGGGATTGGCGCCTGCAGGACGGAATCGGAACATCGCGCGAGCCCGTCTCGTACGCGCTGGCCATTGAGCGCCTGTTCGAACGGGGCGACGCGTTGATCGCCGACCTTGCGAGCACAGGCTTGCCGATTGATACGGCCCGGTGGCAGGAACTCAAAGGCGAATTCACATCACTGGATGGCGTCTCTGACGAGGATCCTCGATGGGAGGCGCTGTGGCTTGGGGTGCATACCGCGCGCCGCAGCATCGTCTTTTCCAACCCCCTGGCCGATGTCGGACCGTTGCTGTTCGTCAAACACGTTCCCTCGTATTTCAGTCACCAGCTGACGCAGTATTACGGCCGCTGTGCGCGCGGTGGGGGCGGCGTCTACGTGCTCGATGCTCCGGGCATGTCGATGGAATGCCGCGAACTGGTGTCGAGCCAGTTGCCGCTGGGAAATTATATGCATCCCGAAGTCACGCATGATGCCGACCGCATTTTGTTCGCGTTCTGCGAAGTGCCGTTCGAGCCCAGCGACGAGGTCGAAGAGCAGTGCTATGAACGCTGGTATC
>DAOSJS010000430.1:0-3200 GCA_035367355.1 Candidatus Hydrogenedentota bacterium | reverse complement strand
CTTTGGTCCAGAAGGCTTCTCTCAAATGGACGGGAGCGATGGTGATGTAGTTGGCGTCGGGGTCGCGGTCTTCCCAGGGAGACGCGGCGCCTTCGGAACCACCCGTTTCCGGGAGCGGAGCCGTCTGCGAGCGGTACCAGATGATCTGGGTCATCTTCATCACATCCTGCCCTTCCGGCCCGCCTTTGGCCATGGCGAAGAGTTCGTCCGCGGTCAGGCCGATCCGGATCGGGTCGGGGTAGCTGTAGGTCCAATGTGAGAGGAAATCGACGTTACCGCCGCTGCCCCACAGGGCCGGGACGCGCACCGCCGGGTCGAAGAAGGACCACAGGTCGCTGCGTCCGGTGGATTTGAGGCCGTTGTTGATGGCGGAATGGAACCCGTTCCAGCCGTCGCCCTCGCGCCAGAACCAGCGGTAGAATTCCAGCAGCTCATCGTCGTCCGGGATCACGCGCGACGCAGGAAAACCCTCGATGTTGGCATACGAGACGCCATTCTTGCGAACGGCGGCGTCCGGGAATTCCTTGCCGGTCTTCGCCCGGTACAGATCCCGGTCGTGGTCGTGGAAACACAACTGCGTTCCGTCGCGCACCTCCGTATTGATGAGGGCCGCGTTGAATGCGGGAAAGGCCCCGAAAGTCTGCGCGACCGAGGCGCCCACATGCTCCGCGAACGGCGTCAGTTCGGGAAAGTTGCAGCAGATATTGGGCCGATCATAGGGCTGGCCGTCGCGGTCGTGACGCAGGAACTCCGGCTTGTTCTCGAGCCAGTGGCCGAGGCCCAGGCTGATCACGATGCCGAGATCATTCACGAGGGCCTGGTCCAGCATTTGCCGGCTGGCCTCGAGTTCCTTGTCGTTGACGGCGGCAGCAGGGGCGCCGGCCTCCCAGATTGCCGGGAAATCGCAGCGCAGTCCCAGGCAATGAGTGAATCCGATGTCCTTAAGCACGGGGAGGTTTTCGGTGACCGATTCCACGCCGCCGATCCCCCACATGACGACCGGCATCCGCAGCGGCGGCTTGCGGGCGACGAGGGTCACCTCAAACGAATCGCGGCTGGTCCACGCGTCCGCCCCGTCGCCCAGGCGGGACTCTATGACCACGGGGTAGACGTCGGGGCGCAGGTGGGTGTCAAAAGCGTACTCGAGAAGATGCGACGCGCCTCCATCCAGTTCCGGCACGGGATAAGTTTGCGCAGGCAGGCCCGGCACGGTGATGGTCACCGTGGCGCCGGCCAGGGTGTCCCGGCGCATGTTGGTCAGCCGGAACTGCAGCTGCGGCGCGGGCTCCATGCGGAGGTAGGCGCTCCGGAGATGTTCTGCCGTAACGGTCAGGGGACGGAATTCGCGCACGCCCTGCGTGATGCGGATCTCGTCCATCCGTCCGGGGAAACCGTGGTACAGGCTGCCGACGCGATCGCCCAGGGAGAGGAAATGGTTGCCCGGGCAGATGCTGCCGCGTCCCGGCTTGGTGGTCTTGCCCAGCGAACGGCCATTGTGCACGAAGTGAACCGTACCGGCACCATCATAAGAAAATGCGATGTGCGCCCAGGTGTCTTTTGGAAATGCCGCGGCTTCCGGGGACCACCATGTTTCGGAATCCTCTCCAAAGCCGAGAACCAGACGCATGCGCCGCTGGCCGGCCGTATTGGGTTTGTCGAGTATCCACTGGTAATCGGTATGAGCGACATATTTCTTGTCGATCAGGAACGCCTCTTCGTACCCTTCGAAGGCCTCGGCGGGGCACAGCCACATCTCCACGGTGAATGCGCCCTGTGGGGAGAGCGACGGAGCGTTTTTGACCTGGACCGCGTGCCGCGCATCTTCGACGGGCCATCCAGCATAGGACTCCAGACAGCCGCCAAAACGGCCATCCGGGTGCCATACCGCACCCTGGAACGTGCCCGAGTGCTGGTTTCCGGAAGCATCGGCGACCGTGTCTCCGCTCTCGTCGAAATTCCACAACGCGATGACGTGCGGGCCGCTGGCGTCGTCCCCGGCATAGCTGGCCTGCCAGGGTTCGGCCAATTGAGCGCTCGCTTGCCAGGCAAATGTGGCAGGCACCATGACCATCAGGCAGGACAGAATACCTCTCATGACACGCACCCCCTCTGGTTGTTCGGGCTGAATCGCAAGCGCGCCTCCGCAAAACGGCATGAAATGGCCGGTCGAGGCGCACGCTACCGTGCTAGTTCCGTTACGACGCATTTCAACAGAAGTGACGCAGAGAGGTCAAGAAGATGCACCCCAGCCGCGCTCATCGTCTTTCATTTTTCCGCAGTCTGCCCTGCCAGCATATGCCGCTGATAGCTGAACCTGGGTTGGACCTTATGCTGCGAGGATCTTCAAAGTCTGCGTTTCCATAGGCTTAATTGGGGCTCGATTCACGGTCAATTGGCCTCGGAATCCGGTTTTTTTGCCAACGACGGGCCGATTCCGGCGGTTTCCAGCAAAGACTGTCGCATTCCGGGTATCCGGTGTTGTCACTTCAAGAATAGCTGGAATTAATTGACTGGGCGCTTCGTTGAGACTATAATTGTTTGGCGTATCAAAACTTTCAGGAAAGACGAAAGATTATGCCGGAAGAACGGCTCAGCGCCAGCCTCGAGGACTATCTGGAAGCCATTTTCCACGTAGTCCAGGCTAAACAGGCATCGCGGGCGAAAGATATTGCCGACCGGTTGAATGTCAACAGTTCATCGGTCACGAGCGCGCTGCATGCGCTGAAAGAGCGCGGCCTGGTGAATTACGAGCCATATGATCTGGTGACCCTGACCCCGGAAGGCCTGCGATTGGCCAAAGAGGTGGTCCGGGGCCACGAGGCATTGCGAAGCTTTTTTGTAGACGTGCTGGGCGTCGAAAACAGCGAAGCCGAAGCGGCCGCGTGCGGGATGGAACACGCCATGTCGCCGCTGGTGCTGGAGCGGCTGGTTCGCTTCATCGAGTTTGTGGGGACGGCGTCAGATGCGCGATTGCAGTGGGACGACAAGGAAGGCGAATTCCGCAGCAGTCTGCCCAATGGGCGGGATTGACTGCCGCGAGCCAATGAGTATGGACACGCATGCTATGGAACATGCACAGACCCGAATGCTGAGTGATGCACGCGCCGACGAAACAGTGCGCGTTGTCCGATTGCTTGGCGGGTGTGGTTTTAAGGAGACCCTGGCGAATCTCGGCGTATTGCCGGGCACGGCGCTGCGGG
>DAOSJS010000429.1:0-3206 GCA_035367355.1 Candidatus Hydrogenedentota bacterium | reverse complement strand
GGCCCCGGGCATGATCCAGGGCAATCAGGCTTGCGCAGTGCAGGTTTTATTCCATCTGCGTGCAGGCACTACGGTTCAGGGGAAGGCCAGGGAAACTGCCCGGGAAACACCAGCAGATGAGGGTTTCCTTCGGGGAGTTCTGCCCAAATTATAGGATCTCTTCCGCCCCGTTCCACATTCCATTTCCAGCAGTCCTCGAGAGGGACGACGTCAAAGTGGGTTGCCCCTTCAACCACAGCAATCACACGATCATCTTCGATACTGCTCTGCACATAGACGCCTTTTCGCCTGAAGATGTTTATTTTTGGCCCACCAAACACGCCTCCAGAAAAGGTGGGCACATCAGGCCGGTAGGGTACGTTTTGGTCGCCAATCATGAGGGACGCAGACAAACACACCGGCGCCCCTTCAACGTAATGAATATCGGGAGAAATCAGCAGCGCTTCTTCGAAGACGGGCTCCAAAGTCTCATTCTTCATCATCCGGAGCTGCGTGTGAAAATCGCGCAGCAGGTTTCCCGCACTGCGCCACTGCACGAGGGCATGCATCTGCACAACCATGAAAATCAGGCATAGCAAAGAGGTGCCACTGACGGTCAGGCGCCGCCATTTGGGGTGGTCCATGATGCGGTGAAACAGCGCGGTCAGAGCGATGGCGAAAAATGCATTCGCAAGCAGCAGCTGGCCGCCGCCAATCAAATGGACCGGCTCGAAGGGGCGTCCTCCCCCAAAGATCCTGACCGCAGGCATCGCCAGAAGGCCGAACAGAATCATCGGCCGCCGGGCTTTCCAATAGATGAGGGCGATCAACGTGACCACAGGCACTGCCATAAGCCACCCCAGCACTGGAATTTCCTGAATATACCTGGCGGTAATTGGAAGAAAGCCGATGGGATACAAGATCAAATGCAGCGGTCCAAACATGGCCGCAACATTACCATCATGTGCGAACATAGCCTTGCCATGCGTCAGTGACGCTCCCAGGACCGCCAGAAGAACTGGCGCCAGGCGCATTATCCGTTTGCGGGCAGAATCTGACGCACACACGGTCTCAAATAAAGCGCACACAAGGGCCAGTCCGGCGTTTTCCGGCGCGGCCAGCGTGGCAAGGACTGTCAACGGGACTGCCAGCAGCAGCCACCGGAACGAGCCTGAACGGACGGTGAGCATGTATACGGCCAGGGCGGTGAGGGCAAGGAAACACGGCAGCAAGTCGATCATGCCGCACAGATTGGCGACTGATTCGGTGTGCACAGGGTTCGCCATGAAGAGGACCGCGGCCAGCGTGCCCAGCCACCACGGCCCCTGATGTCCCAGCCGCATGAGATAGAAGATCGCGATCATGCATCCGTACAGGAGGCTGACATTGAACAACTGATAGGGCCAGAACGAGCTGCCGAACACTCCCAACAGGGCCTGCCAGACCGGGGCGAACGCGGCCGGCAGCTCCGGTGCGGCATAATCGCGCCCCATGGGGTAGATCTCAAGCGCCCAGCTGTACACCAAGAGCACATAGATCGCCATCGATACCCAGTCGAACAACTGGGGGTAGCGAACGCGCAGGTGCACACGAACGGGCACAGTGGTATCGAACGAAGTGGTGCTCATAGCGGCAGAGTCTACTGACCCCGGGCGGCGAGGTCAACTGACCTCCTTCTCCAGGCATTTCCGCGCGTTCTTACAGGGTCCGAAGTCCGCTTGCCAGAACGCCGGGCGGGGCGCGGCTCCGTTGGAACAAAGTCACCTCAAATGGGTGTTGATATAGACATGAGAAACGATACTGCAACACTGGCGCTACACGAACCCCTGATCCAGCGCCAAATGCATTTTGAACGCTGTGCCCGGCGCACCGCCATCATCGGTGTGGGCGCGGTCGGAGCCACGACCGCCTACGCCATGCTCCAGACCGGAACGGCCAGCGAGATCGTGCTCCACGACTACGACCGCCTTCGCGCCGAAGGCGAATACATGGATCTGCAGCATTGCCTGCCGTTTACCCACCATTCCGCCATGTCCGTGCGCGATGCGGACGAAATTGAGGGTTGCGGCCTCGTGATCATCACCGCAGGGGCCAGTCAGAAACCGGGAGAATCGCGCCTGGACCTCGTGAAACGCAACGCGGACATCTTTGCGTCCTTTTTCCCGCTGCTGTCCCAAAACAACCCCGACGCGCTCTTTCTCATCGTCACCAATCCCGTCGATGTGATGACGCGCGTCGCGCTGAAACTCAGCGGCCTGCCTCCCAATCAAGTCATCGGCACGGGCACGGTGCTCGATACCGCCCGTTTCCGCACGCTGATCAGCCAGCATTGCCGCATTCTGCCCCGCCACGTGCACGCCATGGTGATTGGCGAACACGGAGACAGTGAGGTCATGGTCTGGAGCCGGGCAAGCATCGGCGCCTACCGAGTTGCGGAGTACTGCAACTACCTGAAGATCCCGCTGACGACCGAGGATGTCGAACACATCAATAACGACGTGCGCAATGCGGCCTACCAGATCATCGAACGGAAAGGCGCGACTCATTTTGCCATCGGCGTCGCCACTAACCACATCGCCGAGGCCCTGGGCATGAACGAAAGCTCACTGTATACGGTCAGCCGCCGCTGCGACGGCATTTTCGGTCTGCAGGACGTCTGCCTCTCTGTGCCCACCCTGATCGATCGGCGAGGCGCCCACGCCCACATGGAAATCGGCCTGTCCTCCTCCGAGCACGAGGCCCTGCTCCGCAGCGGCGAAGTCCTCAACGAAGTCTACGAACGCCTCGCGCTCTGAGCGCGGCCGATTGGCGGAACTTACACAGACCCGCCTCTCCCCCGCTGCCTTGCCGCGGGCGCTGCGGTGCACAAGTGGTGTTGTTCAGTTCAAATTCAGAGCCGCGTTAATGACGAGCTGGACGTCGACCGCGTTGATCGCCCCGTTACGGTTAATGTCCGCGGTGGGCAGCTTGATGAGGTCGAGCACGGCGTTAATGACCAATTGGACATCGACCGCGTTAACCTTCCCGTTGCCGTCGACGTCGCCATGGACGGTCTGCACATCGACCGGCACGTTCGGAGGTTCGCCCGCCAGGTAGGCGTCCAGGTTGCTCATTCCGTTGCCGTTCATATCCAGGCCGGCGTCGGCGGGATCGAGGGGATCCAGCCCGTACTGCACTTCCCAGCCGTCAGGCATGCCATCGCCGTCGGTATCCGGTGAGTTCGGGTT
>DAOSJS010000428.1:0-3213 GCA_035367355.1 Candidatus Hydrogenedentota bacterium | reverse complement strand
AGCATGAATCTTACGGACAGCGTCACGATCCGGGGCAACCTGTGGGAGGAATGGCATATCGCCCCGGCAAACCCGTAAGCAAACACAAGGCCGCTGAGAGTCCTCGGCGGCCATTTTATAACGAAAGGGTTGAAAGTTTATGAAAAAGAAAAGACTGATTGCCATGCTCTGCCTCGTTCTCATCGTCTGCATCCTCATGGCGACGCCCGCCTTCGCCGCCGGAGATGTGGCCGGGGCGATTGAAGGTACCTGGAACGACGCTTCCGGGCAGATCAAACAGGTAGTCAACAAGGTCGTGTTCCCCGCGATTGATCTCATCCTGGCCGTGTTCTTCTTTGCGAAGCTGGGTATGGCGTATTTCGACTATCGGAAGCACGGCCAGTTCGAGTGGAGCGGTCCCGCAATCCTGTTTGTGTGCCTCGTGTTCACGCTGACTGCACCGCTCTACGTTTGGAGCATCCTTGGAATGTGAGAAAGGACGCGTTTATGCTTAATCTGACATTGACCACCCAGAGCGGCAAAACGCAGGGCTTGATTTTGCCTATCCGTGTGGAAGACATCGTGCAGAGGCCGATGCCGTATTATCTGGCGTATGGCAAAGTGTCCGTGACCTTCGAGACGCCGGACACCGAATTGAATGAAAAGCTGGGCAGTCTCATGCCGAACGCCGTCGAGGGCGGCGTTCGGGAGTTGAACCTTTTAGTATATATCCTCGATCGCATGGACGAAAAGCGGCTGGCTCTGCTGCGGGACAACCTGCCGGACGAACCCTGTGACGTCGAGGAACTGACGCGCCGTGCAAGCTACTTCTGCGACCGCTATCTTGACCGGGACGGCAATCCAGATCCCTATGTCGTACCCTTGGAGAGATACCGCGAAAGCTCCAGTTTGAGTGAAAAGCTCCAGCGGGAGTTCCGGATGAATCTTGAAAAGCAGCGAATGACCGGCGGGCAGCTCTTCGACAGGATCATCGAGCAGGCCAGGGAAAATGGCGATCTCGCCCGTTTTGATGCCATCGACGAATACATTCTCGACGATACGAGCGACAAGGGTAAGCTGTGCAGTTATGAATTCGACCTGCTCCCCGCCATGAACTTCGGCGGCTCCGAGGGGATCTACATCGACTGCTATCTCAAGGGGAAGTTCGATGAAAGCGGCAGGGATTCGCTCCATATCGGGACGATCAAGACGCTCGACACGAACCTCGACGCCTGCAAGGTCATGGGCGAGCTCTGCGGTGCGCTGATGTACCATGAAAACCGGTTTGTCAATGAAAATCTGTATCTGTTTGACTCCACTGAGTCCATTGAACGCATGATCACAAAAAGCATGGAAATTGAGCAGCAGATCACAGACCCGGAAATGCAGATGGGATAGCAAATGTAAGTGGCCGCGCCGCTGTGAAGGGAGGTGATTTTGCAATTGTTTATATGGGACTTTTTACTCGGCGACGTGATGGATCAGATCATCGACTGGGTGTACGGCCAGGTGGTCGGATTTCTGGGCGACTTTTTCTCTCAAATGGGCAGCATGGGCGTGGAGCTTTTCGATATGCCGTGGGTGCAGTCCATCGTCCTCTTTTTCAACTACCTTGGCTGGACGCTCTTCGCTGTCGGCCTCGTGGTATCCGCATTTGAAACCGGCATCGACTATCAGAACGGACGCGGCAGCGTGAAAGAATCGCTGCTCAACGCGCTCAAAGGATTTCTTGCCGTCAGCCTGTTCACGACGGTACCGGTGGAGTTGTTCAAACTCTCCGTCAGCCTGCAGGCCAGCCTGACCTCGGGGATCACCGGTTACGGCAGCGGTATCGACACGCTGGCAACGGATATCATCGACCATCTCAACACGGCGGGTTCGTTGGACGCAGCTGCGAGTGCCGGTGTCTTTGGAGGCCTTGGTGCCATCACCAGTCCGATCATGGTTCTGTTCATCATTATTATGATGGGCTACGCCGTGATCAGAGTTTTCTTTTCCAATCTCAAGCGAGGCGGCATCCTGCTCATTCAGATTTCTGTGGGCTCCCTGTATATGTTCAGCGTCCCGCGAGGGTATATGGACGGCTTTGTGCAGTGGTGCAAGCAGATCATCGGTCTGTGCCTGACCACCTTTCTGCAGGCGACCATTCTTGTGGCCGGGCTTATGGTCATTCCGGATCACTGCCTGCTGGGGCTCGGCCTGATGCTGGCGGCCGGAGAGGTGCCGAGAATCTGCGGCGCGTTCGGCTTGGACACCAGCACACGCGCCAATATCATGAGCGCCGTCTATACGGCGCAGGCGGCAGTCAACACGACGCGAACCATTATTCAGGCCGCGCCGAAATAACAGGAGGAAACATGAAGCTGATTTATGTAGCGTCCCCCTATGCCGGGGACATTGAGCGAAATACGGAATTTGCAAAGGATGCGTGTCGGTTCGTGATGAACGAAGGGCACGCTTTTTTTGCGCCTCATTTGCTGTATCCGCAGGTGCTGAACGAACATGACTCCGATGACAGACGGCTCGGTCTCGACATGGGTAAAGAGGCGCTGGCTCACAGCGACGAGCTGTGGGTGTTCGGCGATACGGTATCCTGCGGAATGCAAAATGAGATCGACGACGCCCGGGAACTCGGTATACCCGTGAAATATGTGGCGGCACAGGAAATGGCAGAAAGGGAAAGGCCGTTTGCGGAAAGGCATCCCTTATGCTCCATGCGGATGTAAGCTATGCTGACGATGGGAAGCCTTTTCGATGGGATCGGAGGCTTCCCTCTGGCGGCAGTCCGCAATGGCGTCGTGCCCGTCTGGGCCAGCGAGATCGAAGCCTTTCCCATCGAGGTAACGAAGCTGCGGTTCCCGGACATGGTTCACGTCGGGGATATTACGAAGCTGAGTGGCGCCGAGCTTCCGCCCGTGGATATCGTCTGCGGCGGCAGCCCATGTCAGGATTTGTCTGTGGCCGGAGCGAGAGCCGGGCTGGCCGGCGTCCGTTCCGGCCTTTTTATGGAACAAACCCGTGTCGTAAAGGAGATGAGAGATGCAGACAGATTGCGAGGCCGAACAGCTCACCTTGTTCGGCCCAGATTTATGGTGTGGGAAAACGTCCCCGGAGCCTTCTCCTCGGCAGACGGCGAGGACTTCCGGGCGGTCCTCGAAGAAACCATCCGAATTGCGGACGACAGTCTTTCAATTCCTCGACCTGCGTCCGGGCGGTGGGAATCTGCTGGGGCCG
>DAOSJS010000427.1:0-3243 GCA_035367355.1 Candidatus Hydrogenedentota bacterium | reverse complement strand
CATCCCGCGCGCCGCCCCTTTCACCGTGATGGCCGCCGAGTGCCCCCACTGCGTCATCTCGAACGGCTCGCTCACGTATTCCTCGCCATCCAGCACGATCCGTCCACGCGCATGCTCAGGGTACCGCCAGGCTCGCGGCAGCAGGCGCACCACCTCGCGGCAGATCTCCTGCGCCGTCTCCCGCACGGAGATCGCTTCCGCCAGGCCGTAGACGCACTGCAATTCCTTCTGCTGCCGCTGCTGTTCTTGCCGAATCTCCGCCACGTCGCGCGCCATGGCTTCATAGGACGAGATGTCCTGGGCGTACAGGAGAGCCGTGTTATTCCCGGGGTCGCCGACCAGCGACACCTGCCACCGCCGATCGCCGATTTTCGCGCAAAAGAGCCGTTCGCTCCCCCCATCGATGCAGTCCGGCAGGCGCAGCCGGCCGGCGTCGGGGAATATCCCCGCCAAGGACCCCAATGGCGCCGGCGCCAACCCGAACGCGTCTTTCGCTGCGGCGTTCGCCTGCACAATCCTCCCCGAACGGTCGACTTGGAGCACGGGAAATGGGGCCAGCGTGTCAGAAAATGCACCGGGGTCCGCCTGCCACTCGGACAGTCCGTGAAGCGTCAATGTAGCCCTGTGCCGCATCGTAGCCGGCTACGCTCCTTCATCCTGCGGATTGAGCACCCTGATCCGCGGCGATTGGAAAACGCCCACACTACGAATTTTAACAGTAACGGCCGATGGACGCAGATTGCCTGCCGGACAACGCCCCGACCGGCCGAACTAAACCATTGACAAAAATAAAGTTACCACAAATATCCTGAAAAAGGAACCCCCCGGCCAGCCTCCCTCACTCCCTGCCGGCCCGTAGCCACTCCCTCCGGACAGCGCGCAGCGTACAAATCAGCGAATTCTTCCCCGCTTTCTGGAAATGCACGTGCGGGACTGCTCACGGAGTGCACTCGCCGCAGCGGCTCAAGGCCGTTATAACATCCTCGGGCGCCATCCCCGGCTCCAGCGCATCCACCCGATACGCGTCTCCAGGCTGCGCTACTCGTCCCAACTCGACAAAATACGCGTTTCGGTCCCGCGGAGACGCAAAATGCCGTTTCGCCCAGTCGCTCAGGTACCCCATTCCCCCGGCGCGTTCCAGCAGCGTATGCGCGTACAGGATCAGCGCTCCATTCATGAAGGTCTCGCGCAGCGGCGCCATCTCCGGCACGCCGAACTCGTCCACAAACTTCTGCCCATGCGCATTCATCTCGGTGCCCGCCAGGACGGGCAATCCGCGCTCTTCCGCAATCGCGACGATCTCGTGCAGTTTCTCCACCTTCGCGTGCCTTTCATCGGGGCTTTTCACGTTCCAGTTGCGATCGGGGATGATGTTGAGCGCTGCCGCGCCCGCGTCGAGCAGCAGATCGAGCAATTCTTCGATCGCCTGTTCGCCTTCCGTGAGCCCGTTCAGCCAGGTCACCGTGGGAATCGCGCCCGCATCCAGGATCAGGCGATTCACCTCCTCCAGCCGCGGAAAATCCGGGCCCTCTGGCGCCACGTAACCCACCCCGCCCTGTTTCATCAATTGCGACCGGAGCAGGCCCTGAAATCCCGGGGAATCGGCGAACAACCGCTCGAGGGATTCCGGCGTCTGCCCGAGCTTTTCCGCCCAGAACGTCGCCCGGGCATGCGGGTCAGGAAAGACCTCCTCCCCTTTCTTTTCGTAGGCCATACATACGTGCCGCTCCGTGGCGTTGCCTTTCGGCGTTAACGGAAGCACGTCCCGCTCGTAGTCGATGGCCACGGGCGCGACGTGCGGATTCACCCGATCCACAATGGCCCGTGTCCGCTGGCCCGCCGTCACGCGCAGGCGCTCGAGGATGTCCCTGTGCCGGACGTTGCCGGATACGAATCCCGCGCCGACGTAATATTTGATCCCCGGTTCGCCGGGCGAATTGATCTCGCGCGTGCCAAACTCAGGCAGAAAAATGCGGGTCTCGAGACCCGCGCATCCACGCAATCCCACCGTCTGGCACGCGGCCAGGAACTCGTCCACGGCATCCAGCACGTCAAAATCCACCACGCCCGCCACCAGCAGCCCTTCACAACGCGCCTTCCAGGCAAAATAGGAGGGCGAATAGCCGTATCCGTTAAAGGAAAAGAACGTGTGCGCATGCACATTCACAACGGGACGCGGCGCCGGCAGTTCGAGCCGCCCCCCCCGCACCAGAGCCATCAGGCCATCCAGGGCCGCCACACGGGCCGCCGCATCAAAATCGTTCAGTTGCTGTTCCAGTAACGCGCGCGTGTCAGGCATAACTACCCCCTGTTGCATGAAAAAAGTAACGCAGATTCATACCCGCGATCGTACCGTATTGCTTCGGGCGGGTAAAGGCTTCGCTATCGCGTTTTCAGCCCGCGACGTGGTACCCGAGAGTCTCTATGAGCTGGCTCAACGACGCCGGATCCAGATGTTCCCCGTGTACCGTGGCGCGGCCCGTCGCCAAGTCCACCTCCGCATGCGTCACACCCGGAACGCCCCGCAGGCCGCGCGCCACTGTGTTCGAGCAATGCTCGCAGGTCATCCCCTCAATTTTCAGCACTACCGCACCGCTGTCCACCGCTGCAGCTTCGGATTCAGCTGGCAGGCTGCTCGTGGCCGCGGCTTTTTTCCGCCGCCAGGCGCCCCAGAGACTCGACGCGATCATGCCGATGAGAACCACCGCCGACAGGTGCTGCCACCACGACACACCCATCTCATGCGCCATGGAATGCGCGGGCATGCCCCATTCGCCCAGCAGCCAGATGGCCCCGTCCAGCGCAAAGCCTGCCGCCAGGCTCCCCAGCGCCACCGTGGCCAGATAGACCAGCGCCGTGCGTCTGCCCAACATCCCGAACACGGTCGAGAGCGTGGCCGCATTGGTCGCCGGGCCTGCAATAAGAAAAACCAGCGCTGCGCCGGGCGACACTCCCAGGTGCATGAATCCCAGCGCCAGCGGAATAGAGGCGGTAGCACAGACATAAAGCGGAATACCCACCACCATCATCAGCACCATGGCCATCCAGCCTCCGCCAAGGTACTGGACGAACAGCCCCGGAGGCAGCAGCGCCGCGATCAGGCCCGCCGCCAGAATACCTATCATCAGCGGCTTCCCGATATCGCCGGGCAAAGTCACAAAGGCGTAACGAAGGCCGCGCTTCCAGCGCGGTTCTCTGTCTTTGGCCACGCAGCAACTCTCCGTGCAGTCGCCTCCCTGCGGC
>DAOSJS010000426.1:0-3247 GCA_035367355.1 Candidatus Hydrogenedentota bacterium | reverse complement strand
CGGGCCGGCAGCGGCAACGCCCTTGGTCGCCGCGCGCGTGGCGGGATTCGACACCGCGGTCTACGGGCTTCCGGAGGAGACGTTCCCGCTGCTGTTCGAGCATCCCCGGGGCGGGCTTCTTGTCGCCACCACGCAACTCAGCCGTTTCATCACAGGCCGCTACGCGCCGCAAGACGCATGGCAGGCCGTCTGGCGGACGGTGCTGGGCTGGCTTCAGCCAGAGGCGGAGGCGGCGGCTTTGAACTGGGAGCCTGTCGTGCGTCCGGCTTACGGGCGCGACGCGGCGCTTCCGCCTGACGCCGAAAGGCAGGCGGTGCGCCTTGGGACAGAATGGTTCTTCAAGGCGAAGCTGTTCCTGGACACGGCGCGGCCCGGGCACGAGTGGGAACTGACGGCGGCAGAGGTCGAGCAGATGAAGAAAAGCGCAAAGGTCGCGACCGGCCTGTTCGGCATTCGCGAGGGACTGCGTTCGCAGATCCTGCCGGACGGGAGCCAGCCCCAGCTCGGAAGCCGGCGCGGCGACTGCACGGCAGAGGCGGCGATGGCGCTGGCTTTTGGCGGACGGCTACTGGATGATGCCCGGCAGACGGCTGTGGCGGCGAACCTGCTGGACTTCTATTTGCTCCGCTCCCACGCGACGAAACGGGAACGGGGCGATCCGGCGCACGGCGCGTACGGCCTGATCGCTTGGGGGATCGACAGCAAAGGCCTGTATGTGGCGAATTACGGCGACGACAACGCGCGCCTGATGCTGGGTGCCCTGGCCGCTGCGGCGCTGACGGGCGAAGACCGGTGGGACGAGACCGTGATGCGCTGCCTGCTCGGCAACCTCCGCACGAGCGGGCGTTTTGGGTTCAGGGGAGGGCGCATCGATATTCCCGCGCTGTCGAAGCAGGGCTGGGAGCCTTTTTTCCGGCGCGAGATCACCAATTACACCGGCCACTACGAAAGTTATCTCTGGGCGTGTTACCTGTGGGCCTACCACAAGACCGGCTTTGAGCTGTTCTACGAGCGTGCCGAAACAGCGATCCGCATGATGATGGCGCAGTACACCGACGGGTGGCGCTGGACGAACGGGCTGGCACAGGAGAAGGCTCGGATGCTGTTGCCGCTGGCCTGGCTGGTGCGGGTGAAGGATACGCCCGAACACCGGGCGTGGCTGAGAAAGGCCGTGGACGGCGTGGTTGCCCTTCAGGCGCCGTGCGGCGCGATCCGCGAGGAGATTGGGTTGCCCGGCAAAGGCAAATATCCTCCGCCCCGCTCGAACGGCGACTACGGAAAGCACGAGGCGCCGCTGATCCAGACCAACGGCGAGCCCGTGGCGGATATGCTCTACACGGCCAACTTCGCGTTCATCGGGCTGCACGAGGCGGCCGCGGCCGGAGACGGGGCCGCGAAACGGGCCTCGGACAAAATGGCCGAGTTCTTCTGCCGTATCCAGGCGCGTTCGGACGCCCACCCGCAGGTGGACGGCGGCTGGTTCCGGGCGTTCGATTTCGGGCGCTGGGAAACGTGGGCCAGCAATGCGGACGCGGGTTGGGGCGCTTGGACCATCGAAAGCGGCTGGACCCAAGGGTGGATCGTGTCGGTGCTGACCCTGCGCCAGATGAACGGCTCGCTCTGGGACCTGACGTCCGGCAGCAAAATCGCCCGGCACTTCGGCAAGCTCCGTGCAACCATGATTCCCGACGCTGCATTGTCTTCGCGATAGCCCATCCCCGGGCGTGGGGAAGGCGTTGACAAGGTATGAGCACTCGGTTCTTCACCAACCGCCGCAGCAACATTCACCTTTACCCCGACGACTGGAAGAAGCTGCCGATCCCCGATGTGCCGCCTGAGCGCCAGCAGCCCCTCGTCGAACTCGTCGACCGCATCCTCACCGCCAAATCCGCCGATCCCGCCGCCGACATCTCCGCCCTCGAAGCCGAACTCGATCAACTCGTCCGCAGGCTGTACGGGCTTGACGACGCCGAAACCGCGATTGTAGAGGCAAAGGACTAATGACCGATCAAGTTAAAATAGAGGCGGCTATGACTCTCACGGCAGAGTCAATGCGTCTTGCCAAAAACGTCGAGTCGTTGCTGTCCCAGATTCTCCCGCCTAAAATCTGGGATGCTGACCTATATGTCTTTCGGCATTCACCAGAAGCACAAAAAGACCCCATCGTTTTTTGCTGGTTGAAATTGGCCGGAGCCGTAGCGACTGTTGTTCCGACGTGCAGTCTCATGGCGGCTGGTTTCTGTTTCGCCGCAGTAATTCTTGCGCGGTCTGTTTGGGAGGCGGTCTTGTCGATCACATTCATGCTCCCCAATCCTAACATCCCCGATTGGCCGAACGAAAAACAGAAAAAGGCGCTCTCTAATTTTTACACCGAGATCTGGGATGACCATCTGAAACCCTACGAAACCACAAAGAAGATATCTCAGATACCCCTTAAATATCTTTGTGCAGCCTGGGGGAATATCGCAGGCGCATTGCCCGGCCTAAACCCGCACGACATGACACAAACTGCTCGCCAACATATGTCGTGCGATTCGAATTACACCCACATGGGTTACCCGGCACTCATGGAACTGTTCCGGGAAGATCCGGTCAGGTTGAGAGGAAAAGAGTCTACACATGCATACTTCACATTACAACATGCTGTCACTAGCCTCAACTCCGTCTGCTACGCTACATCTCTCATTCTCGACACCCAGGTAAAAGACCTACAAAAAAAATCCGATGGGCCTACGGTGGTGCGACTCATCGCTACCTGCAGACAGCAGCAAAGAAAAATAGAAGCTATTTCACAACGCCTGACGACTGGCTTCGGATTAAACTGCGACAGCACAAAACTTCTAAGAGCCATGAAAACAGGCAAACCCATTGATGATCTTCTTAACCCCAATCATTCAGAAAGGCCCACCCCATGACACAACCTATCCGCAACATCCTTCGTGACCTCGACAACATCCGTGAGAGCCTGCTCGCATTCTCGGACGACGTTTGGCTCGGCATCGACCACAACGACACGTCCGCCATGAAAGCCGGCATCGCCTTCAAGGAGAAGCTCAACGCCCAGCTTGACGCTTTTGGAAAACTCTCGGACGAGATAACCCGCCTTGTGCAGGAGTACACCCAAATCCAGACTGGGGGCGAGGCCTTTCCAGAAACCGAAATCGGCAAGACCGATGCCGACAACACCCGTATCATCAAAGACCTCAACCGCAACGAGCCCCACACCCTCACGGAAGACTTCACCTAC
>DAOSJS010000425.1:0-3268 GCA_035367355.1 Candidatus Hydrogenedentota bacterium | reverse complement strand
ACCATTTCTGCGCCAAACTGGGCCGGGAGTATCGCGAGATCGACCCGCAGCATATAGCGGAAATGCAGGCGCAGCCCTGGCCGGGCAATGTGCGCGAACTGGCGGCGCGGGTACGCAAGTACGTGGCCACGGGTAACCCCGAATTGCTGTTGCGTGAAGGCGGGCCCGACGTAGAGCCTGAGGTTCCGCCCGCTCGCATGGGCCGGGTCTTCGAGCGCGAGCGCGAACCGGCGCGGGATCTGGCGCCAGCGCCACCTCGCGATACGCGCGCGGCCGAAGAAGCCCCCCGAAAGTTCATGCCGCTTAAGGAAGCGGTACGGAAAGCGGTGGAAGCTACAGAGAGAACGCTGATTGAGGATGCTTTGCGCTATACCTTGTGGAATCGGCGGAAGGCGGCGAAGCTTTTGAAGATTAGTTATAGTTCTTTGTTGCGGCGAATTGAAGAGTACCATATCGGCAAGAGTGGGAGCGAGGCGGAGTGACTGTACGCGCTCCGGAAACCATCAAAAGAGGTATTGTCATGCGGGCCAAGAGCAGTTGGAGACACGACGGGCGGCTTTGGGTGTTCATCCCGGCGGCTGTGGCATGCTTCAGCATCGTGATGCTGGGATGCGCCAGCAACTCCAAATCCGTTGTCACTCCCCGCGATCCCAAGGGCGAGGGAAGCAAGATCATTGATGAGAGCCTGGATATCGGAACCGCTGAGCTTTTCGGAACCCCCGGCGCAACGGATTCCCCGGAACCCAAGCCGAGGCTCACCGCAAAAGGGCAGCCCGTGCCCACCTTTGAGGATGTCGATGAGCTGCCGTACCTGATCGAGGCGGGCGATCAGATCGAATTCCGCTGCTTCGACGATCCCGCCCTCAGCCAGGTGGCGCAGGTCCGCTACGACGGTTGCATCTCCCTTCCCATGATTCCGGATATCAAAGTACAGCTCCTGACCCGCGAAGAGGCTACTCAACTGGTCACCGAAGCGTATTCGGAAGTATTTCGCGAGCCCCAGCTGTCGCTGGCCGTTATCACTGCGTCAAGTAAGACCTATCATGTGATGGGCGACGTCATGAATCCTCAGGAATTTCCATATATCAAGCCGATTTCCGTGCTCGACGCCATTAATCAGGCGGGCGGCCCCCGGGTCAATCAGCGCGGCGGCGATTCATTCGTGGGTTCGCGCAGCGCGCTCACGCAGGCCCTTATCATCCGCCGGTCTGGCGGCACGCGCGACGTCATCGAATGCGATCTGAGCAAGTATCGCGAACCCGAGATCAACCCGGCCGACACTCTCGTATTGCCGAACGATATCGTGTATGTCCCCGAGGGAGTCAACCTGGTATACGTGCTGGGCGAAACGCGGGCGCCCGATGTGTACCAGCTCATGGAAGGTACCACCCTGCTGCAGCTGTTGACCCGGGCCGGCGGATTTTCCGAGCCTACCGCCCGCATGAGGCAGGTGGTGCTCATCCGCGAAATCGAAGAAGACGTGAATCGGGTTTTTCTGATCAACGTGCGTGAAATGCTCAAGACTGGGCAAGACATGCGCATGAAGCCCGGAGACATACTCTATATCCCACAGAAGCCGCTGGTGCGTCTGCAGCAATTTGTCTCGCGGTTTGTTGGTTCCATCAACCCACTGATGTCGCTGTATCGTGAAGCTTACGATACCTATTACACGGATCGCCGCTACGACGAACTGTTCAAACGCGGTTACAGCACCGGCACCAGCGATTTGTTGAGAACGCTCGAAAGCATCCGCAGTTTCGGTACGCTGGCAACTTCCATTCCGGTCCCGTAGGAGTCTCGAATGAGTACGGAATTTTCAACCGAGCTGGCTCTGCCGTCACCGTCGGGCTCCGGCGGAGGGTACGGAGAGCGCACACTCAGCCTGGCGCGTCTGATACGGCTTCGTGCCCCGCTCATGTTGCTGATATTTCTGGTGCTGGCCGTGCCGACGCTCACGGTTGCCTATCTACTGGTGCCGGAGGAATACACGGCGAGCAAGACCATCCGCTTTGCCGCGAATCCCGTCACCGTGCTGGGCAATGAGAGCGGCCAGGGCGGCACCGTGAATTACGACCGCTGGGTTCGCACGCAAGCCTTTGAGATTACGGATGCCACCGTCATGCAGCGGGTGCTTGATGACCCCGATATCCGGAGTCTGGAAGAGATCCGGCAGGCGGAGAATCCTCTCCTGTACCTTCAAGACCTGGTGCAGGCGCGCGTGCTGGGCGGCAGCGAAAACGTCGAGGTCGTCTGCACGGCCCCGAATCAGGACCTCGCGGAGCGCGTGCTTGCGGCGACGGTAAAGAACTATATGGCCCTGGCCGTCACGGTGGCAGTCAGCGACACCAGCGCCCGGAGAGCCACCCTGGTTGACGAAAGGGAGGATCTGCAGAAGGAGCTGGATATTCTGCGGGGCCGGATCAAGACCATGAAGGAAAAGCTGGGCGTCGCGCCGGGCACGCTTTCCGCTCTGGGTCCCAGCGAAACCGAGGCAGACCGCGGAAACCTCTCCGCAGCCGAAAAGGGCAAGATCGAGGCGAAAAACCGCATTGAGACACTGGAAGGGGTCCTGGCCAAGATCGCCGGCTACCGGCAGCAGGTAAAGACCTCGCCCCAGGAGCCGATCTTCGACCTGAACATCGAGGAGGATGTGCGGACCGACATCGAGGTAGGTATCGTCCGCCAAGAACTGGCCCAGGTGAAGAGCGAAATCGCAGTGCTGGAAGAGAAATACACGGTTGAGGCTCCGCCGCTGAAGGCGCTGCGCAACTCGCAGGCTTCGCTCCAGACCCGCCTCGATCGGGCGCTCGCCGAGGCGCGCGGACGGTTGCTCGAGTCCGCTGAAGCGCGTGTCCGGCAGGAGCTGGCCGTCGCGCAGAAGGCCCTTCAGGAGTCCGAAACGCAGATCGAACAGTTTCAGCGCCGTATTGAGGCCCAGACCGAGCTGGCGGTCAAGGCCGCCGGCCAGCAGGCCGGGATCGAGGCCCTGCAGTCCGAAGAAAGAGACCTGGCCGACAAGATCAAGCACATCGAGTCGATCATTTACAGCATCGACGTCGAAAGCAAGGCCCCCGGCCGAATTTCCCTCAGTTCCAATCTGTTTCCACCCGCCCGCGCGGATTACGGCCGCCGGAAGCAGCTGATGGCGCTTGCCTTCCTGGCCTCCGTCTGCGCCGCCGTAGCGGCGGGCCTGTGGCGGGAACTAACCGACAAGCAAGTGCGCAGTCCCCAGGACGTGGCCGTTTTGACGGGCCTGCCGGTGCTGGCC
>DAOSJS010000424.1:0-3279 GCA_035367355.1 Candidatus Hydrogenedentota bacterium | reverse complement strand
CCGGCCGCCTGGGCGCGCACAGCGGTTACGTGGGCGACTGCTCGGACACCGTCTTCATGTCCAGCCGCGGCGGCTCCGTCTACGACCGCACGTTTATGGAGGGTTTTGTGCGTCCGGGATTCGGCCTGGATAACTGGACGTCCCGCACCAATTACACCACCTACGGCCTCATCCCGACAGGCCCGGCAACCATGTCGCTCTACATCCAGCGAAATTACGCACAACCGTCCCAGTACCTCCAGCGGCTCGAACTGCGCATCGACGGATTCGCCTCGGTGCACGCGGGATACGGCGGCGGCGAGCTCATCACCAAAGCCCTGACATTCGCCGGCAACGAGCTTGAAATCAACTTCGCCACATCTGCCGCGGGCAGCCTCTGGGCCGAACTCCAGCAACCCGACGGCACGCCGATCCCGGGCTTCACGCTGGATGACTGCGACGAGCTCATCGGCGACCAGATCGACCGCGTGGTGACCTGGAAAGGCAGCGGCGACGTCAGCGCCCTCGTCGGCACGCCCATCCGTCTCCGCTTTGTGATGAAGGATGCCGACCTGTACGCGCTTCGATTCCGGCCGTGATCCTGTATGCGCCACTCTAATTGAAATAACAGCGGAATGCCGGCGGCCATACGGCGGATAGGCCGCCCGGTACCGGTCAGCGGTGACGTGGAAGGTGCTGCGGGCCGCGACCGGTCACGATTTCGGGCGCAGCACCTCGTAGCCGTGCTTCGTCGAAGATTTCCCTTTCAGCAGCACCGAGCCGATGGGATGGGTCTCGAATGCGTGTTCGACCATCTCAAACGTGGCCTCACCGATTACAACCTGGCCTGGGGCGGCAAGAGCGCAGAACCGGCGCGCCACGTTGACGCTGTCGCCGACGACCGTGAATTCCATTCGGTCGGGAGAGCCGACATAGCCCGCAATGGTCTCTCCCGTATTGATGCCGATTCCCACTTCAAATTCGGGCTGGCCTGCCGTCCGCCGGAGCGCGTTAAGCTCTTCATTCTTCGACTGCATCGCCATCGCCGCGCGCACGCAGCGTTCGGCATCGTCCTCCGCGGCGAGCGGAGCGCCGAACACCGCCATCACTTCATCGCCGATGAATTTGTCGAGTGTGCCCGCGTGCTGGAAAATGATCTCGGCCATCGCGGTGAAATGCTGGTTCAGCAGCGTGACCAAATCAATGGGCGCCGTCTGTTCCGCGATCGCCGTGAAGGAGCGGATGTCGCAAAACATCACCGTCACAACACGCTTGTCCCCGCCAAGCTGCAGCGCGGTGTCGTGTTTCATGACCTGCTCCACAATCGCCGGCGACAGGAAACGGCCCAGATTGGCGCGGGTCTTCTCCGCCTCCACCGCCTCGCGGTATAGCCGGACATTTTCGATGGCCATGGCCGACTGCGCCGCGAGCGAGGCGAACAGTTCAAGGTCTTCACTGGAGAACACCGCCCCTGGAAGGCTGGTGTCGAGATAAATGGACCCGAGTACACGGCCCCCCGTCTTGAGCGGTGCGCACATGGCGCTGGTGATCGCCTGCTGGATGACGCTGGCGCGGCCTCCGAACTGAAGGTCCTTCTCACGGCTGGACATCAGCACGGGTTCTCCGTCGCGAGCGGCTTTCTCGGCAATGCCCATGCTGGGTGAACCGGCTTCCAGCTCGTAACCCATCTGGCGGGCCACCCGGACCGCCAGGCGGCCGGCCCGGGGGTCGTGCATCATGACGAAGCCCCGCTCGGCCTCCATGACATCCATGACCTTGTCGAGCATGTCCGTCAAGCGTTTGTCCAGGTCGAATTCTGAGGCCATCAGCTTGCTGGCTTCGTACAATGCGGCCAGACGCCGGTACGCGCGCCCGATGCCAATGAGATTCGCCTCGCCATCCTCCTTCATGGCCGGCGTCCGATCGGTCGGCGACAGGCCGCGCTTGCCTATCAAGGTCATGCTGTCGCCGATGCGATCCATTTCGGCGCGAATTACGTCGAGATCCTGTATGATCGAGGAGGTTTCACCGCGCGGCTCACGCAGGTCGAATTCGGCGCGGCCGTCCGGGTCGTGGAAAATGATGTGGCATTTGCTGCCGAGCCAGATGTCGTCCTGATCCGACAGCGCCCGTTCGACAATGCGCTGGCGGTTCACGTAGGTGCCGTTCATGCTTTTGAGGTCAGTCAGAAGGAATACGCCCGCACGGTATTCGAGTACGGCATGATGGCGTGAAACTTCACTCGCCTGCAGGACAACATCGTTGTCTTCGGCGCGGCCAAGGCGAAGGGCCTGGCCTTCCAAAGGCACAGTGAAAGATGTGAGGCCGGGTTGTTCGATGTACAATTCCGCCATGGCCCATATCCCGTGCTAGGCTTTGATGATAGCAATCCCGTCGCGGAGGGTCAACGGGCGGCACGCGCCCCGGGCGGCGCAGTGGCTGGCTTCATGCCGGCAGGGCGCCCGGCAAAAGGAGGGGTGGTATGCATTTACAGGACCTGTGCAGCAGGTACAATATCCGTTTTAAGCGCCAACTGGGCCAGAATATCCTCGTTGACGACAACATCAACCGCATCATGGTCGATGCCGCGGGCCTGACCCGCGACGACGACGTCATCGAGGTGGGGGCGGGCCTGGGCGCTCTCACGCAGCACCTGCACCCGGTTGCACGGCGCGTGCTGGCCATTGAGATCGATTTCTCGTTCATGCCCTGCCTTCAGGACCGTTTCGGAGAGATTGACAACGTGCTGCTGTTCCGGGGCGATGTGCTGAACCATGGGGTAGACAAACTGGCCGGCGAGTTTCTTCCGGGCGGCGAGCGGTACCATTTGCTGTCGAACTTGCCCTATTACATCACAACGCCGGTGCTCTTTCATTTCTGGGAATCGCCCCTGCCCATGCGCCAGATGGTGGTCATGGTGCAGGAAGAAGTGGCCTTGCGCTTAACCGCAACCGTCGACACACCCGATTACGGCATGCTCGCCATGGCCGCCCGGTATTACGGCGGCGTGGACCTGATCCGGCGCGTGCCCCGCGCGTGTTTCCGGCCCATACCCAAGGTAGACAGTTGTGTAGTCCGTTTGCGCGCACACGAAACGGGCCTGTATCCTGACGTGGAGCGCTCCTTCCTGATGGCCCTGATGCGGGCCGCTTTCGGGCAGCGCCGGAAAACACTGCGCAATTCACTGACGAAATCCGGGAGTTTTGGAGCGCCCCGCGAAGCAGTGCTGGAAGCGATGGAGGCCGCAGACATCGAGCCCGGCCGCAGCCAGGGTGCCGGCGGCCAGCGCCGCGGCCAGCG
>DAOSJS010000423.1:0-3307 GCA_035367355.1 Candidatus Hydrogenedentota bacterium | reverse complement strand
GTCCGCAGGGCCCGGTGCGCATCAGCAACCGCATTTATGAGGATCCGTCCCGTATTGCAGGCGTCCGTGAATACCAGCGGGGCGACCCTCTGAACCGCATCCACTGGAAAGCGTCGGCCCGCACCGGCGACCTGTTTACGAAACAGGCCGAACCGTCGAACGTGCTCGGAGCGACCCTGGTGCTGGACTTGCACAAAGACGCGTATGCGGGCGCAAATGCGGAACGACGCATGGAACTTGCGATCACCACCGTGGCGTCACTGGCGTACTTGCTCCAGCTTTCGGGCGAACAGCTGGGTATGATCACCAATGCGCGCGATGCTGCCGAGGTCGCGCGTTATGAGGTCGCGGGCACCGAAGCGCTGTCGCGGCAGGATGCCGAATCGGGGGTGGCGGGCGAGGAGCGCGCGGACACGCTCCGGCCGCTCGAAGTGCCGACGCGGCGGAGTCCCGTGCAGGCGCTGCACATCATCGAAAATCTGGCACGGGTGTTGCCGACCGATGGGCTCGACGTGGGCGCGCTTTTGATGGCGGAATTCCGCAAACAGCCGCGGGACGCCACCCTGCTCCCGGTGGTGCCGCAGGTGACGCCTGAGTTCGCGCGTGTGCTCGCCGAGATGAAGCTGTCAGGGTTTTCGGTGACCGTGTTCATGATCGACAACTACCACGGGTACGAGGAGGCGTCGGTGCTGCTGGCCGCGGACGGGATCGACGTGCTGCACATCGAAACGGAACGGGATCTCCATGAAATCTCACCGGCCAGAATCTGACGGAACGGCCCGGCCGCCGGAACAGCCCGAGGCGACTGACTTCGCGTCGCTGATGGCGCCGCCGGTTGCACAGCGCCAGCAGGCAAAGGCGCCCGCTGCCACGGATTTTGCGTCGCTCAAACGATCCCTGTCTCAAAGCCCGGTGAAACGCTGGCAAAAACACACGGCGACGGATTTGCTGATCGATGGGCTCATCCCCCTGCTGATTCTGCTCATGGTGACTTCGTTTGTGATGTTTCTGCTGGATATCCGGTACGTCTACACCGAAGTGAGCGACATGAACATTCGAGTGTTCGCCTTATGTCTGGTGCTTGGCGTGGTGGCCTTGAACCGGCTCGTGGCCCGCGATGGCACGGAGGAGTCACTGGTCTATTTTGTGCTCCTCGCGGCCGCCACGGGTTTCTACACCTTCGTTACGACGGGAGCCTACGACGTGGGATCCGTCGCGGGGGAATTCATGAATCACCCGTATGTGGCCACGGGCTTCAACATGACGCTGGTCATTCTCTTGTGGTGGGCGACCAACCGCCTGATGCACGAGTGTTGCGTGGACGAGAACCTGACCGCGGGCGATATCGGCATTCTCACCGGCACGGCCCGGCGTATCGTTGCGGCGACCCGGGCCAGACCGCGGATGCCGAAATCATCCTCCAGCCAGAGCATGTGGCTCGATCTCGATGCCTACGATCCGAGCGAGGCGCGTCCGGCTTCGCCGGCGGCCCCCAAACGGACGGAAAGGCCGGTGAAGCGTCTTCAGAAACGGCACCCCGGGATTTCGATATTTTATTTCACGGTGCCGGTCGTATTTGTTTTTGCGCTCGGCCCCCGCATTGTCGGTCATGGCGGGGGACGGCTGATTTTCAGCGGCTGGGTGCTCCTGGTGGTCTACCTGCTGTCGGCGTTGTCACTGCTGATGCTGACGAGCCTCGGCGGGCTTCGCGCCTATTTCCGCAACCGGCGAGTAACGATACCCGGGGGCATTGGGCCGTTCTGGGTGGGCCTGGGTGCGGTACTGGTCCTGGCGGTGCTGGTGGGCGCGGCCGCATTGCCCAAACCGGCCTGGCCGCCGCTGCTGCATGTCGGGGAGCATCAGTACGACCCGTGGAACAGGGGCTCAACGTTCCGGCTCTCGCTCGTTGAAGTCACGGCGGAGGAACAAGCCCGGTTGACCGCACTGACGCAGTACGTGGGCTACGGTGTTCTGGCGGTGCTGGGCCTGTTCGCGCTATATGGACTCCTGCGGGCCCTGGGCGCGCTCGCGTTTGCGCTGGCACGGCAACGCCGCCGGCTTCCCCGCTGGCTGACGAACTTCTTTGACGCGCTCGATCGCTTGCTGCTCCGGTTGGCGCGCCTTCCCAGCCTGCCCGCGTTCAAGCGGCGTATACGTGTCAGCCGGTCGCTGTCGCAGTCCATCCGTTACAGCAATCCCCTGGCGCAGGGTGAGCCGCGAGGACGTGCCGGCATCGCCCAGGCGGTCGCAACCAGCTACGACGCCCTCTGCGCGCTTGCCAGTGACATGGGCCTTCCGCGCCGCGAAGAACAGACGCCGTACGAGTTCATTCAGTCCTTTCCCGAGGGGTTGGAAGGCTTGCGCGCTGAGGCCATGAGCCTGACCCAGCTCTACGTACGCTCGCAGTATTCGGATCTGGACCTCGAGCCCCGCACCCTCGACGCCTTGCGCCGGTTCTGGCTCGCGTTCGAACCGATCCGTCGCCAGTACGTCCGCTGACTCGTGGAGTCATTGCGCATTCGACTCTGCCGATCCGGAAAATGTTTTTCCGTGGTATGATGCGGGCAGGCTCCGAAAGTGTGCGATTGGGGAGAAGCTGATTTCCGAGGAGAATCTGCATGAATCGTCGAGCCACGACCCGCCGCAATTTTCTCAAGATGTCCGCCGCGCTCGGAGCAGCGCCCTGGATTGTCCCGTCGAGCGTGTTTGGGGCAAAGGCGCCGAGTAACCGGGTAAATGTAGCGCACCTGGGCATGGGGGGCCGCGCCAATTCACTGGTCGGGATGTTTGTCCGACATGACGACGTGCAGATTCTGGCTATTTGCGACTGTTTCGCACACCGTCGCGAAGAAATGCGCGACAAGCTCAACGCCAAGTACGGCGGTGATGTGGTGAAAGCGTACGCGGATTTTCGCGAAGTGCTGAGTCGCGACGACGTCGACGCCGTTGTGATCGCGACGCCTGACCACTGGCATGTGCCGCTGGCAATCGCCGCCGCCCGGACCGGCAAAGACATGTACGTGGAGAAGCCGCTCGGGGTGTGCATGTCGTGGGCGGAGCGGCTGCGCAGCGAGCTGCAGGCTGCAAAACGCGTGTTTCAGTACGGCACGCAGCAGCGTTCGAACACGGCATTTCGCACTGCGTGTGAACTGGTGCGCAACGGATACATCGGCGAGATTCAGCGCGTCGAGGCGTGGTGCCCTGACATGAGCACGCAGTTTGATGGATTCAACGTGAAACCCTACGGGTCGACGGAGCCCGCGGAGCTTCCAGAGGGTTTTGATTACGACATGTGGCTCGGGCCCGC
>DAOSJS010000422.1:0-3316 GCA_035367355.1 Candidatus Hydrogenedentota bacterium | reverse complement strand
GCACGGCAAATCCGTCCATCCCCGGCATTCGCAGATCGACCAGGACGAGATCCGGGCGCTCACGCTCAAACAACGCAAGCCCTTCAGCACCATCGCCCGCTTCGTGAACCGTGAACCCCGATTTGCGCAGGTAGGCGGCCAGGGTCCGGCGCACCATGGGTTCGTCCTCGATGGTGAGGATGGCGATGCCTCTCTCCGATTTCATGGCCGCATGCTCCTGGAGGTTGATACATGAAGCTCCACATGCCGCAGCGCCAATCACGGCAGTCCCTGGTGAAACCTTTGGGAGCAGCGCAGTCTTCCGCCCTGAGGTTCCAGCAGCCCAGGCTTCAGTATACCTGTTCCAGTCAATTCAGTCAGAATCCGCTACGCCTTTCAAACCCATCGCCGCCGCAGGGGTTTCAGAAACTGCACCAAACGTAACGTTGCGCGACCGTTACTATAGGGAATTTTCGTTGTTTTTCATACTTTCATCATGCCGTCCACGCGACGGATGCCGTGCTTGCGAATCTTCCCTGGAACGAGAAGTTGCCGCCGGGGATTGAATGTTCTGCAGGCTGCTGCGTCCGGTTTCCTGTGCACCCGGCAGCACGCCGCTTCCGCGAACGCATTGGCGGTCTTCCGGGTGAACCTGTTGGGAATCCGTGACTTCGATCCCGTGTTACCGGGATGATGGGAGAACAGGTTGTAACCAGTTGTCCCCGCGTGGCAGCGCAACGGCGCAGGCAGGGAACCCGGCGACGCACGGAAAGGCAGCCTGAATTCATGGTATACTTCAGGTGACGAAACGGCGGGTGCTGACCGAATTCCCGCATAGAATGGATCAGCCATGATAGACCGATTCTCCGGTGCAGGTTTCTCCGGTACGACGAAGGTGGAGGTGCATGCCCATACCTCGAAGTATTCGGTGTGCTCGCATATCCCTCCCCGGGAATTGATCGCGATGGCGGACGCCAGCGGCTACGACGCTCTGTTCCTGACGGAACACGACCGGGTCTGGTCCACGTCTGAAATCGCGGGGCTGCAGGAGCTGGCGGAGCATGTCCGCGTATTTCCGGGCATTGAGATCGGACTGACGGACGCGATCCATGTCCTGGTGCTGGGTGCGCAGGATCCGGTGTACGAGCGGCTCAAGACGCCGAGCGATGTATTTGCCCAGGCCTGCGTGGACGGATTTTTGACCGTGGTGGCACATCCGTTCCGCTGGTCTGACAAGCTGCCGGAGTATTGCCGGCTGGCCGACGCAGTCGAGGTTCGCACCTGCAACCACGGGCTCGAGGACCATGTGACGGCAGCCCGGGCGTACGCGCGGGCACAGAACATGGCCGAAATTTACGCATCTGACGCCCACGGCCTGAATTTCATGAACAAGTTCTGGCTTGAGACAAGCGAGCCGTTTGGCTCTCCCCAGGAGTTCCGCCACCTGATTCTGGCGGGACGCTACACCAACCATGCGCGCGAGTTTGAGATGCCGCTGCCGCCGCCCGGGAAAGTGGCCAGCATGAGCGACCTGACCGAAGAAGACCAGCTCGCGCTCTGGGTGCAGCCCACGCTGTAGCCCGCCGGCCTATTCGCCCGGCGAGCCGGCCGGCGCCCTCGCATCGGCGGGGCGTTCGGGATTCTCCACGGCCCGGGGCGCGGTATCTCCAGCGGCGCTTTTTTTGTGCGCGTCTCCTTCGTGCCCCGTCACCAGCGCCTCATCGATGATCCGGAAGGCCCGCACCGTACCCCGGCGGCAGGTTTGCAGGGCTTTTCGCTGCTCCCGGGTGATGTCGCCAAGCTCTTCTTGAAGCAGCATCTCGATATAGCCCAGCACGGCCGAGAGCGGCGAGCGCAGCTTCTGTGAGATGGCGGCCAGGAAACCGGTCCGCAGTTCATCGAGATGGCGCAGCTGCCGGGTGAGCCGCTCGAGGCGCATGTTGGCCTGCCGGGTGGCTTCCTGCAGATCCTTTTGGGGGGTGATGTCATGGATCAGCGTGACATAATAGGGTTTGCCGTCACGAATGAACGAACGTACCAGAACGTCGGCCGCGCGCTCCTCTCCATCGGGGCCGATCATGAGCTGTTCCCCCTGAAGCTGGCCCTTGTGACGCAACACGGACATTTTCTGAGGGAGCGTGCCGTCGTCAAATACGAAGGTACGCACCCGTTGGCCCATCAAAGCCTCGCGAATACGGCCAAAATAGTGGCAGGCGCTTTCGTTGACATCGACCACGAGATCATTCTCATCAAAAACCAGGATGGGATCGCCGGTATGGTCCAGAATGGCGCGCAGGGTGGCTTCTGACGACGCAACGCGCTGGGCCTGGTTGTGCGATTCCTGCTCGGCGTGCCGGAGCCGCTGGCTGAGGTTGCCGACGAACCAGCCTGCAAGCAAGAGGGTCATCTGTTTAAAGATCAGATCGCCCAGGGAGCGCGAAAGGCCTGCAAAACGCCATTCAATGATCAGCACCACGGTGAATGCCAGGCAGCAGGCCGCGGCGGCGGCCAGAAGGGTTCGCAGTTCCCGCCGGTAGGCGCTGAAACCGATCAAAAAGAGGATGTACAACACAAAAGCTGGGCTTTCATCTGCGCCCGAAAAAAGGACAATGACCGAAAGCTCCACGAGATAAAGCACGAAATTGAGGCGGGAAACCAGAAAATCAAGCCGGTTTTTCCACAGTGCCCAGTGCGTGTAGCTGCCATGGAGCAGAATGGCCATGCCAATGACAGCGATGTCAACGTACTCGCCCTTCAGGTGGCCGAGAAAGAACAGCGCCAGCATCGCGAAAAAAAGGAGATAGCGACCCACGAGAGCGACTCGCTCGACTCCCCGAATCATCCCTGAGTACGGCTCCGGCACCGCACTGGCGGGGGGTAGGTTTTGTATCCTGTCCGGTTCTTTCACCCTGCAGGTTCCCCTGGCGCTCGTTTTCTGCGCGCACGCACACACGCGTGCATGACTGGGATTGTTTCACGCGCGAGCCGGCGTTTCAACACACCCTGCTGTACGAAACGGACATGCCCGAATCCTTCCCCGGAACTTTGCCGCGCCAGGCCCGGCCGGGGGCTGTGCGCCGTGCCCGCCAGCCCATACCAGCCGCCGTGCCCAGTACGCGAGGTCACCGGGTAATCTCGAGGATTTCCATTTCAAACGCGCCCGCAGGCACGTGAGCGACCGTGCGTTCGCCGACACTCTTGCCAAGAAGTGCCTCGCCCACCGGCGACCGTACCGAGATCTTCCCGGCACTGGCATCGGCTTCGACGGGGCTGACCAGCATGTACGTGCTTTCCCGCTGGGTCCTGGTGTTCAGAACCCGTACAGTCGCACCAATAT
>DAOSJS010000421.1:0-3327 GCA_035367355.1 Candidatus Hydrogenedentota bacterium | reverse complement strand
GCACGGGTACTGTCGAACTTGCGGGAGGCGTCGCATACACCCATGCGGCGGCCGGGGGAAAGGTCGTCCCTGTACGCTCCGGTCCGGCCGGCCTCGCCGTGGAGGTCCCGCTGCCCGGCGCCATCTATTTTATTAGCGAAGCGCCCGCGCCCGTGAACCTGCCCCTCGACCTGGCCGCAACGCCGCTCACCACGGCCTTCCTGGATACGCTGGGCCATCGTCTGGAAGCGCCGCCGCACGCGACGGCCCGGCGCAGCGAAGGCGAGGTGAATGGACAACCTGTCCAGGGCCTGTTTGTTCATCCCCCGGACGAGGGGATGACCGTGCTCGTGTATTCCGTGCTCCTGCCGCCGGCAGCGGCCGTGTTCGAGGCAAGCGCAGGACTTCGCGACGGGGCGGATCACTCGGACGGAGCCGAATGCATAGTCGAGATCAACGGACAGCGAATTGCCAGCGCCAGGGTGGCGCCCGGCGAAGGGTTGATGCCCCTCCACGCGGATCTGAGTCCGTGGGCGGGCCAGCCTGCCGTGCTTGCCCTGATCACCAGTTCCGCCGGATCCTGTGTCTGCGACTGGGTGCTGTGGAGCGCACCCGTCATTCGCGAGACGCCATGAACCTGACGCGGGGGGAATGGTGGAACGAGTGGACCCTCGCGGTGAAGAATCTCGTGTTCCCCATTTTCTGCCAGGAATGCGGACGCCGGCTCCTGACCGATGACAACGGCTATTTCTGCGCCACCTGCTGGGAACTTATGCCGCGCATCGAACGGCCCTTCTGCACTGTCTGCGGCCGCCCCCACCGCGCTGCCGTCGGCTTGGGCACGCGCTCAAACTTTCCCTGCGGACACTGCCTGGCCGCGGGACCGGTGCGCCCGGTACGCCGCACCTATGGCGTCGCGCGCTACGACGGCGTCATGGAAAAAGCCATCAAATTGTTCAAATTTGGCGGGAAAAAACGCCTGGTAAAGCCGCTGGCAGAGCTCATGGCCGCCTTCGCGGAGCAGGAGCTGGAATGCGACCGCTACGCCTTGCTGGTGCCCGTACCCCTTCACCCCGTACGCGAGCGCGAACGCGGCTTCAACCAGGCCCGCCTTCTTGCGCGCGAGCTTGCCCCGGTGTTTCCAAACGCCGCCCTGGCCGACGTTCTCCGCCGAATCCGGCCCACGCGTACCCAGAGTACTCTGCGCGATCCGCGCGAACGGCGCAAAAACATCCAGGGGGCATTCGCCATGGGCGCCATTGCCGATCTGGCCGCATGCCATGTGTTGCTCATCGACGATGTCGTGACTACGGGATGCACGGTGGGCGAGAATGCGCAGGTTCTACTGAGCGCCGGAGCCGCCTCGGTGGATGTGCTCGCACCCGCTCTCGCGGTGCTTCGCGAAATGCCGGGATAACTGCCCCGCCGCGCAGGCAAGGGCGATGCTCGTTACCGAATGTCTGCCGTCAAGGATTTGAACAGGCCCGAAATGCCGCCAATGCGTTTGAGCCGGACGTCGACGAGATCCAGACGTTCCAGTTTCTTTCGTGCGTTCTCTTCGTCGCGGGCGACAATGGTGCCTGATTCCGTCATCTCTTCACGGTTTTTCACTACGGCTGAGTATTTGAATACAGCCACGCTAATTTCTCCTGGTTCTCTTACAGATGGATGCGCCTTCCTCTACGAGTCACCCGGATGAAATAAAAACGTAACGAAACTTGTCGCCAACGGGCCGTCGGCACCACTGCCCACTGCTACAAAGATAAATGTGTAAGAAAAGGTTTAATACCGAAAATAATGCTAGCAAAGTCTCCGAAGAATGTCAAGCCTTCACAGGAAATACCCTGCAAAATCCACAGGAGATACGACTTACACAAGACGTTCGGCATGCCTCGATCCCGGAATTGGCCGGGGCAGCACCGCCCAGACTCTGAAATCATTGTCTCCCGCGCCGGGGTCTGCGTTCACGCCCACGTACTTTGACACATTGCCGGGCCGTCGGCTAGCATCACCGCAGATTTCATTCAAACGAGTAATCGAGGGACAGCAATCATGGATACTTCGCGCAGTGTCGTCGTGCGTTTTTTCCGGAACCGCCGGCCCGAATTACGCACATTGGCCGTATTTCTGGCGGTACTTGCTCTTTTCTTCACCTCGGGCGCCTGCGGGCTGCTTTACCAGGTGGTCTGGACGCGCAAGCTGGTGCTCTTGTTTGGAACGGCTGCCTATGCCGTGAGCACGGTGCTATCAATTTACTTCCTCGGTCTGGCGCTGGGCAGCCTGTGGGGGGGGCGCCTCGCGGACCGCAGTAGAAATCCGCTGCGCCTCTACGGCGTGTTTGAAGTGCTCATCGGCGTGTGGGCCCTTTTGTTCATCGTGGCGATCAGCCCGGCGGAAGGGATGATCGTGCCGGCCTTGCGCCTGTTTTCGGGGCAACGGATATTCGCGGTCGGGTTACGGGCGCTGCTGTCGCTGCTCTTCCTGCTGGTGCCAGTGGTGCTGATGGGGGCCACGCTGCCGTTGCTGGCCAAGTACGTTACCGCCGTCGACCGCACCCGCGGACTGCGGATTGGCGCCTTGTACAGCATCAACACGTTCGGAGCCGTCGCCGGATGCGCATTCACGGGGTTCTGGCTTCTGGCGCAATACGGGTACTTTCGCACAACTCTGATCGGCGTGGCGGCCAATGCGGCAGCCGGTGTGCTGGCCATTGTGCTGTCCCGGTTCGCCGGGACCGCCTCTGCGCGCGACGAGGCGCCGGAAGCCGCGGACACCAGCGCCGCAGCTCTGCCGGCCGGGAAGGCCGCGCTCGTGCTCGCCGTGTTTGCGCTGTCCGGGTTCTGCGCGCTCGCGCTCGAGGTGGTGTGGACCCGGCTTCTCGTGCTGGTGTTCACGGGCACCACTTACGCCTTCACGACCATGCTGGTGGCCATGCTGTGCGGCATTGCCCTGGGAAGCGCCGTCGCGGCGGCCCTGGCCGACCGCACCAAAAGCCCGGCGTTCGCGTTTGGGGTGGTCGAGATGTGCGCGGGCATCGCCTGCATCCTCATGCTGGGAAATTTTGCACGAATCGCCGGGCAATATGGGCCGATGATGCAGGAAGCGGGGTACCGCTGGGCCGGAATCATGCGCAGCAGGTTCCTGCTTTCGTTCTCCGCGCTGTTCCTCCCCACCTTTCTCTTCGGCATGACGTTTCCGCTGGTGGTCCGCGCGCTCACCGCGGGACGGGAGCGCCTGGGACGCGACATCGGCGTGCTGTACAGCGCCAACACGTTCGGAGGGGTGCTGGGCAGCCTCGCGGGCGGTTTTCTGGTCATCCCCCTGCTGGGAACGCACTGGGGCATCGTG
>DAOSJS010000420.1:0-3337 GCA_035367355.1 Candidatus Hydrogenedentota bacterium | reverse complement strand
AGTAGTCCGGGTGAAGTGGCAACACACCACTGGCCACAGCAAAATTCTCGCGCCTGAGCGACCATCGCACAGCGATATCCTTGCCTTCGAGACTGGCCGGAAGCACCACGCCGATGCGGAACAGGGCCTCCACGCGCAAGGTGGTGGACGGGTCCGGCCGCGTCACGGTTGCTGCCGCGCCGAAGTTGATGTCGCCATCGGCAACCCGGAGCGTTTCGTAGGAGCCGGGAGTATCGCCGTTGTGCCACAACTCGTGCACGACGGTGGTATCCAGCTCGCCGCTCGAGAGTTTGAACCGCATCCAGTTCTTTCGGGTTCGATCGATGGCTTCGACCTCTTGAGCGCCGCTCAATGTCAGGTCAGCCGAAGGCCACAATTCGTAATTGCCTGCCTCGTCGGCGCCCAGCACGACCATCAGAATCCATTTGTCGCCATAGCCGTTTCGGCGCAGCGTATCCGCCAGGTTCGGCGCCGCATCGGCAAGCCGGGTCTCGTGGGTCCAAGCACTCCATACATCGTATGGTGGATTCATTGGCGTGTAAATGTCCGAGAATCCATCGCTGAACCACAAACGATAAATGAACCGCGGGCGCGCTTCGAGATCCTGAGCTTCAGGCTCCAGCGCGGTGGCCCGATCGATATGCCAGGAGAAGGGCAAGACGCCCACTTCTTCGCCGTCAAGATTCGGCAAGAGCGCCGTTTGAACGCGGGTCATCCACCACACATGCAGGGGATCCAGGGCGTCGCCCTCGTTGAGGGTGAGGCCTGTCACGTTGCCGGCCCGGTCTTCGCCCACAAACTGCATGCCCATGTGCAGTGCGGTCCCCGAGGCCACCTTGCCGAAGTTGATGCCGGACATCGCACCGTCCGTGAACGTCCACCGGGAGGCGACCACGTTGTTTTCCTGGTCCACATACGCATCATTGGGCGCGTGGCGATTATAGCCCAGGTTCGGCACCACCAGGCCGGGCGTGTTACCCGGATCATAGGGCGGCAGCTGGCTGGATACCCGGTATTCGTAGCGCAGCTCGCCGGTGGCGGGCACGTAGGTGCTGTCGCTGAACAGAGCCACCGTGGGCGGCAGGGTATGATCGGTCTGTACGACCGGCCCGCTGGGTGTCAGCGGGAATCCCGACGCCTCACGCGTGTGCTCGTTGGAGTAATAGTCGCGGTCCTCCGGATTGCCCTGAATGAAGTCACCGGTCACGGCATCCTTTGGCGGTTCGTCGATAAACGCCAGGGTGTAATCCGGATTTGCCTGAAGAACATCCCCGAATCCGATGGTGATGTTGAGGTTCTCCGGAATATACCCATTGGAGATCGAGCCGACGTTGAAGAAGGCCTGTGTACCGCCGCGCAGCGGAGGCACGGGCAGAACCGTCGGGATTCCGTCAAGCAACTGGTCGTACGGACCGCCCGGAGGTGAGGGTTCCGTCAACGGCCGCCACAAACCCGTGACCGGACCGTAGGGGTGGCCCGGGCCAGGCAGGGTCACTCCCTGCGCCGCGTAAAGACCAGGGACGTTGTTCAGGGTCATCAGATTCACGGGCCGTGCCGGCGCCACCGTCAACCTGGGCCGCGGCGGCACGGTGTCGATGAGGAAGTGGCGGCCAAGGATCGCCTGCTCCACGATGATGCCCCCGTCGGTCAAGTCATGCGGCGTGTCACCCAGATAGACCAGGCCCGCCGGGGCGAGAACCGGGACGACAATGGCCGCGTGCCCATCGTTCAGGTAATCGCCCTGCGTCGGGGGGATGGTTCCATTCACGTCGCCAACGACGGTATGGATGGGATTGACATTGGTACCAAAGTAGATGCCATCACCATAATCCCGCAGCTCAATGGCAATGGATCGGCTGGTATCGACAAAGCCGGGCGAGAACGGTACGCCCTGCGGCACGATGTAAATGATGTCCTCGGGCACGATACCAAAGAAGCGGACCTGCACCTGAAGCGTGCGCGCGGGCATCGCGGGCACAGGATTCGGCACGACTTCGGCGTAGTACCAGTACGGCATCACGCCGCCGCCCGAACCGCCCAGGATCTCGTCTGCGCCGATATCCGGCAACCTCGGCTCATCGCTGTGCCGGCCGGTTCCCTGTACGTGCTCCGGTTCGCCCAGATCGGGGCGGGCTTCAAGCTCGTAGTCGGCTTCGGTGAACGGCCGCTCAATGAACTTGCCGGCCTTGTCGCGCATGGGATTCAGCTCATTGCGACCCCAGCCCGCGGGACTGCCGTCACCCACGACCTCCAGTTTGCCGCGCCACCACGGCAGGCTGGCCGGAGCGCCTTCGGGCAACAGCATCGGATCTTTCGCGATGCTGCCCGTACCCGGGTTCACATTGACGTAATCGCGGTAGTTCAAGTACACGTCGTTGAACAACAAGTCCGCGTCCGACGGAGTCATCAGGTCGCGGTCATCGACCACATAGAAGATGCTGTGGGGGTTACTGGTCACTGCGCTGTCGCCCAGCACCACGCCCACCGGCAAATCGCCGGAATCATCGACGTAGTTGGTGACCGTGACCGACACCTCGTAATGGGTGCCGGCGCTGGTGGGATCAGGCAGGCCGTCGGGCAATGCGGTGCCCGTGTGGTTGTCGAGCAAGTCCAGGGTCGAATCCGGCTCGGGATGCAGCAACGGGTCGAGCAGGGTCATGAAATCCGGGGCCGCAATCACGATCATGTTCGGCGATACGCTGAAATGATGGAGCGGCACGCTGACCGTTGTCGGATTGGTGCTGCTCTCGTCTGTGAACGTGAACGTGACAATCACCCGGTCGTCGAAGTTGTAGCCCGTAATGGTGATGTACTGCGTGGGATCCTGCATCTGTTCCGTCACCCGGGCCGTATCGACATAGATCTGGTTGGGCTCGATCTCGACGATCTCGGGCGGCCCGTCCATCACGTAGGTGAACCATTCGCTCCGGGGCGCGCGCGCCTCCACGGGCGTGGGCTGGGTATTGCCCGCCGCAGTGATCAGCCACACCGAGCTCACTTCGTAAGTGCCCGGCAGATCGAACGGAGCCGGGGGCGTGCGCACGCTGATATGCCCGCTGTTATACGTCATCACCCGCGCTTCCATCTGCCCGATCCGCATATGCGGCATGTCCGTCATCGGGAAATCGGCGCCTTCGACATTCAGCACGTCGCCGCCGCTGGCGGGACCCCAGTGCACCGGTTGTACAATCCGCCAGCCGCCGTTCGCGGGCGGCGTCACGGTGTGATGCAGCGTCAGAGTGTTCGACGTGTTGCCTGTGATAAGGAAACTCTGGTTGCTGGCGTCAATCAGATACAGCCCGGCCAGGGCGCCCCATCCGGGATTCGGCGCGGCGGT
>DAOSJS010000419.1:0-3348 GCA_035367355.1 Candidatus Hydrogenedentota bacterium | reverse complement strand
CTGGATGCCGAAGGCAAGGCCCTTGCCCTCATGCGGAGCTGGTTCACGGCCGCTCCCGGCGAGGGCCTGTCGTGCGCCGGCTGCCACGAAAAACAGAACATGACCGTGCCCGCACACACCCGGCCACTGGCTGCACGCCGCGGGCCGTCCGCCATCACCCCGTGGTATGGCCCGGCCCGGAATTTCTCCTTCGAACGCGAGGTGCAGCCCGTGCTCGACGCGTTTTGCGTCAGCTGCCACAACAGCGAAGCCGGCGCCACCTTTGATCTCACCGCCCGGCCCGCCGAAGAGGTGCCCTCAGATTTCCAGATGCATTTCTCTCCTTCGTACATGCAGCTTCGCCGATGGGTGCATACGCCCACCCTCGAAAGCGACGCCCACATGCTCCCACCCCGCGCCTTTCACGCCGACACGAGCAAATTGATCCAGATCCTCCGCGACGACCATTACGGCGTGGAACTCAGCGCCGAGGCCTGGGATCGCCTGATCACCTGGATCGATTTGAACGCACCGTTTCACGGCACCTGGAAGGAAGCCGTCGCATCCATTCCCGCCAAGCAGGCCGCCGCCGTGCACGGCGCGGAGCGGAGGCGTGAGCTGCACCGTCGCTACGCGGGTATCGACGAGGATCCCGAGGCTATCCATCCTCCCGCAGTGCTTCAGGGACCGGAGGCGCCCCCGCCGTTTCCCAGCCCGCCGCTCTTCTCCCACCCGGCCGCCTCGCCAGAAGCCGCGGCGCCCCGGAGCGCCGGCGAACCCGTTATTGAGACTGTGGAGATTGCGGAGGGCGTCACGCTCGAACTCGTCCGCATTGAGCCGGGACAGTTCACCCTGGGCGACGACAATGGCTACCCCAACGAGCGGCCTGCGCAGGTCCACACGATTGAAGGGCCGTTTTTCATGGGCCGCTTTGAAATCACCAACCGGCAATACGCCTGCTTCGATCCCGCCCACGACAGCGGCCTGGAAACAGGCGAGGCCTATCAATTTGGCGACGACGAGCGCGGTTTCCTCCTCAACCGCCCCGAACAGCCCGTGGTCCGTGTGTCCTGGGACGAGGCTCTCGCTTTTTGCGAATGGCTCTCGTCCACTACCGGGCGGCGCTTCTCTCTGCCCACGGAAATTCAGTGGGAATACGCCTGCCGGGCCGGCAGCAGCACGCCCCTGTGGTATGGCGGCCTGGATGACGACTTCAGCAAAGCCGCCAACCTCTCCGACGCGACTCACTACAGCGTGTACTACCCCCATTCCCCTCGCGCCCTGCCCCCCTGGCGTCCCGCCGACACCCGTTTCAATGATGGCTGGCGCGTCTCTGCACGCGTGGGCTCGTTTGGCCCCAACCCCTGGGGACTGCACGACATGCACGGCAACGTCGCGGAATGGACCCTCTCCAGCTACCTGCCCAACCCCGCCGACGCCGGCCAGACCACCACACGCAAAGTGGTCCGCGGCGGCTCCTGGATGGATCGGCCCCGCCGGGCCCGTTCCGCCTTCCGTCTGCATTATGAAGCCTCACAGTGCGTACACGACGTTGGCTTCCGCGTCGTGTGCGAAACCGCAGGTTCATAAGGCCGAAACCCGCCCTGAAACCGGGTTGAAAAAGAGTTCTTGACACGATTTTTTAAATAGGATAGAATCCTATCTACGAATTGCTTGGGGAAAAGGACTGGCGCATGACCCTCCCGCGTGACATTGTCGAAGCCCGCCTGGCCGCGTTCCGCGAGGCCTGCCTTCAGAAGCGCCTCCGGCTCACGTACCAGCGTATCGAGGTCTTCCGTGCACTCGCTTCGAGCGAGGAACACCCTGACGTCGAGACCATTCACCGCTTTGTGCGCAAGCGCATTCCGACCATCTCACCCGACACGATCTACCGCAACCTGAAGCTGCTGGCGGAGCATGGCCTCGTGTCGGCGGCCGGGATGAGTCACGAGCGGCTGCGCTTTGATGCGAACGTGGATCCGCACCATCATTTCGTCTGTGTAAAGTGCGGGCGCATTCGCGATTTCACCTCGAGCGACGTCGATTGCACCACGTTTCCCGTAGAGGCTCAGGCATTCGGCACACCCCTGTCGGTGCATCTTGAAGTGAAGGGGCTCTGTTCCGTGTGCCAGAAAGGACAGAAAAGTTAGCGCATTCAACCCTGTTTTTCGGCATAGACCGCCGCGAAGCTCAGGGACCGTTTGGCGATTCACGAAAACACTGGAGTCTGTGCCCCAGGCAACGAAAATGGAGAGGAGACGCGACATGAGTACGAAGAAAAAACTCACTACCAATGCCGGCGCCCCTGTGCCTCACAACAACAACGTCCTGACCGCCGGGAAGCGGGGGCCCATGCTGTTGCAGGATGTGTGGTACCTCGAAAAGCTCGCCCAGTTTGACCGGGAAGTCATCCCTGAGCGCCGCATGCATGCCAAAGGCTCCGGCGCCTACGGCACATTCACCGTCACCCATGACATCACCCGCTACACCAAGGCGAGCATCTTCTCGCAAGTCGGCAAGAAGACCGAGCTCTTTGCCCGCTTTTCGACGGTCGCCGGCGAGCGTGGCGCCGCCGACGCGGAACGCGACATCCGCGGGTTCGCCGTAAAGTTCTACACGGACGAAGGCAACTGGGATCTGGTGGGGAACAACACGCCGGTCTTCTTCCTGCGGGATCCCCTCAAATTCCCCGATCTGAACCACGTGGTCAAACGCGATCCGCGAACCAACCTGCGCAGCCCGCACAACAACTGGGATTTCTGGACCCTGCTGCCCGAAGCGTTGCATCAGGTGACCATCACCATGAGCGACCGCGGCATCCCACTGTCGTACCGCCACATGAACGGCTACGGCAGCCACACGTTCAGCATGATCAACGCCGAAAATCAACGGTTCTGGGTCAAGTTCCATCTCAAGACCCAGCAGGGGATCAAAAACCTCACCGACGCCGAAGCGGAAGCGGTGATCGGCCAATGCCGTGAAAGCCACCAGCGCGATTTGTACTACAGCATCGAGAAAGGCGAGTTTCCCCGCTGGACCATGCACATCCAGGTGGTTCCCGAGAAAGACGCAGCCAAATTCCCGTTCAATCCTTTCGATCTGACCAAGGTCTGGCCGCACAAGGACTATCCGCTGGTCGAAGTCGGCGTGATGGAGCTGAACCGGAATCCGGAGAACTACTTCGCAGAAGTGGAACAGTCGGCGTTCAATCCCGTCAACATCGTGCCGGGTATCGGATTTTCCCCCGACCGAATGCTCCAGGGCCGGCTCTTCTCCTACGGCGACGCGCAGCGCTACCGCCTGGGCGTCAATCACCACCTGATCCCCGTCAACCGTCCGCGCTGCCCGTTCCACAGCTACCTCCGCGAT
>DAOSJS010000418.1:0-3360 GCA_035367355.1 Candidatus Hydrogenedentota bacterium | reverse complement strand
CGGGATGATCCACAGCAGTTCGATGCCTTTGATCACCGTCGGAATGACAAAAGCAAATATGACGCCGCCGACGACGATTCCAAACGATGCCAGCCGAGCCACCTGCACATAATGCCGTTCGGAGCGCTGCCTGACCATCCTTCGGTAGAGATTCTCGGTGAAGAGTCCCGACGCGACGATCATCAGCGCGGAGCAGACACTCATCGTCGAAGCGAACAGCGCGGCGAGGAAAATACCGATCAGTCCGGGCATCATGATCGGCAGGAACTCGTTGGCCACGCGGCCCCAGACCAAGTCCGGCTCAACCGGCGTCGTGCCGAAATAGGCAATGGCGGCAAGTCCCGTCAGCGCCCAGGGAATGGTGCAGACGCGCTTGACCAGTGAGCCGCCCATGTAGCCGACGCGTCCATCCATCTCCGTGCGGCCGGCGGCGCAATTGGCCAGCACGGTCGGCTGCGTGATATTACCCACCAGCGCGTTGAAGGCCACGATCAGGATGTAGAACAGGCCGATCTCGGTGGGAGCGACCAGCGACGTTTGCTCCGGCCGCAACTGCGTGAGGAGCGAATCCCAACCCCCGACGGCATGGAGGATGAACGGCAGCAGAATAAACGAAAAGACGATGGTCAGGACGCCTTGAACCAGGTCGGTGACGATCGCGGCGGAGAGACCGCCGGCGAGTCCGTAGATCAGGAAGCAGATCGTCATGATGATGATCGCCCAGCCCGACGAGACCCGGCCCGCCGTCGCTCCATCCATGATCACGCCCGCCGTCTTGAGCATCACCCCCAGGTCGACCATCAGCAGGCCGACGCCCACGGCGGCGAAGAGCAGGGCAACGCTCCGATCGAAGCGAGCCTCGAAAATGTCGGCGGTCGTGTTCGCTCGGAATCGCCGCATGACCGGCGCGATCAACCAGTAAAATGGTGAGACAAAGAGCCAGACCCACTGGTACCATATGCCCGAAAGTCCATTGGTAAACGATTTGGCGGCGACGCCGACGGCCTGATCCGCGTGCGTACCCGTGCCGAAATTAAAGAAGAGCATGAATAGCTTGCCGAACTTTTTCGGCATGATGAACGACTCGAGATCCTTGACGCCGCGCACCGTCCACACGCCAAGGATCGTAATTCCAATGAAAAATATGATCAATACGATCAGATCGACAGGATGCAGACCGAGAATCATATTGAATTTCATCCCCTTCCCATTGACTCAATATCGTCAGTCCGGCGTGAAACGGCTAAAGCGGTAGATAGGATCCGATGCCCGACTCCACCGCTTTGCGGTAGATCAGGATTCCGATCGCCATATCCTCCAGCGCGATTCCCAGATTGATGCTGATGGCACGCTCATCCGCCGCTTCGCGACCGGGCTTCAGGCCGGCGACGATTTCCCCCAGATCGGCATACGGCGCCGGCGTATCGCCGAAATAGCCAACCTTCCGGTAGTATTGCATTTGCTCGTGATCGTCGGTTGCCAGTTTGCTCGCCTGCTTCAGCGCGCTGCCCTGCCAATAGGAATCAAAATCCACCGGGCTGGCAAACGACCCTTCTGCGAGCCAACCCGCCTCGATGGGCGGCGTCGCTTCTTTCAGGATCGGACCGGAGGTAACGACCAGGTCCTTTCCGACGACGGCATCCTTCGGGTTGTCCGCCAGTTCAATTTCAACGCCCAGTCGCTCGCCCATCTCGTCCGCAAACTGGCGCGCCACCTCGCGGTGCGTATCGAAAGCCTTAACCTTGGTCACCTTGAACTGGCAGGCCAGCGCCTCCAGGTTGCTGCGGCCCTGCACGCCACAGGCGATGATGCCGACGCTGGAACATTCGGGCCGCGCCAGATACTTCGCCGCGACCGCGGTGGCCGCGCCCGTCCGCTTGGCGGTGATCCAGGTGCAGTCCATCAGGGCGAGCGGCAGTCCCGTCTCGGGGTCATTCATGATCATCAGGCCATTGATATAGGGCAGGCCCTTTGCCTGATTCTCGGGATAACCCGAGACCCACTTCATGCCCGCGGCGCCTTGACTCGGAATATACGCGGGCATCGCATGGATAAAGGCATCGGGACGCGTATGAATACCCGGCTTGGGAGGCATCTCCACCTGGCCCCGCCCTTTTTCCAAAAACATCTGTTCCAACGCATCGATGACTTCCCGCATCGACAGATTCACAATTTCCACGTCCTCGCGCGAAAGGTACAATACTTTCGTGCCCAGGCTGTCGGCTGGTCGAGCTTCGGGTGAAAGGGGCCGTGATTGGATCTCATTGCCGATCATGAACTGTTCCCTCCCTTAAACTGTATTGGGTTCCGGTAATCTGCGCATTGTCGCGCCCTTGCCGGGAAATGTGACGGAACACGTCCTCCATCAGCGGATGAATCTGCTCGATGAGAGGGATCATTTCCTCGGACATCATCCTCAGTTCTCCGGCGCCGGCGGGGAGAGAAAGCCAGGAGATGTCAAGGAGTCGATTCGCCGCGAGGATGAACTCGCGTGACAGGAACTCTTCGAACGGTCCGTCCAGCTTCTCGTCCATTTTAACGGCTATTCCCAGATATTCCCCCAATCCCATCAGGAACGGTTCCAGAATCCAGGTCCGGATCTGCTCCGTGTCCTCCTGGATCTGGCGTTCCGTCGCGAAAGTCGAGGGGGCCTTCAGATAGTACTTCAGCCGCCCCGCGCGGACGCGGGCAAAGCGCAGGCCGTCCAGCATCCGCGTTCGCGCCGGCAGGCGGATTTCGCTCAGCTCGCGCTTCCAGCCGATAAGCCAGTCCCGATCAAGGTTACCGGGCGGCATCGGCCGCGGCGGCGGCACGCCCTCGATGCTTTCAACCACGTGGCGGAGCAACATCACCAGGCAGTCGAACATGCGCCGTTCAAGCCCGTCATAACGGCTTCTCTCCCACGACTCGGTTCCCTGGTAGGCCGTCGTGGCCAATTGTTCCACTTCACGGAATACGCCATGGCCCGGAAAATCCTGGATCGCGGCGGCCAGTGCCTCTCGCTTGCCACGATAGGTACGTCGGTGCAGCAGGCTGATCGCCGATAGAACGGCTGGGGTGAAGTAGTGCCAACAGCGACTATGTATGGGATACCATTTTTCGTAAGGTCCCAGATTGATCGGCGGATCGATGGAGGAATCGTATGGGCTGCAGTATGCGATGAAGCGCTTGAGGTGGAGCACCTCCTCGGTCAAACTCCATTCGCCGCCCTGCATGATTCGCCACATGGGAGTCGCGAACCGCCGCTGGCGTTCATTGCCCCCGTAAACAAAGGTCCACTGCATGTGGTCGGGAATAATTAGAGAGGGGTCCATCACTTCGCTGTCGGCCACGCAGGCGCCGGGGGTGTGCTCCAGCAGG
>DAOSJS010000417.1:0-3374 GCA_035367355.1 Candidatus Hydrogenedentota bacterium | reverse complement strand
AGCGCGCCAGCTCGATAGGAAAACGCGCGCTCGCCCACCCCAACCATGGCGTCAGCAAACGCCGTGCACTAACATTGAAACTGGATCACCCCGCGGGGGCAGGCCACAGTCGAACCAGCATCTCCGGGGAGATGGCGTTTCTGGCCTCAGGCCGGTTGAGGGTGATGAGCGCGACATGGTCCTTCCGCTCGAACGTAACGACGTCGCTCATGCTTTCTCCGACACATATGTGTTTTGTTATGACATCTTCATGCTACGCTGACTTTCCGGATGAAGGAAAGCCTGAAGCGAACGTTGCGGCGGTCCGCGGCGGAAAAGGCCGATTGGCAGGATCGGTCGTCGGCGCCGGCAGGCTCCGCGTCCTCGCGCCGGAAGAGCCGCGCTGATTGATCCTAGTGTAGTGTCCCTTAAATAACTAGACATTCAGCGTGCCGAGTGTATAGTTCGCGGCATGACAACTAAATTGCTTGAAACGACGCTGGAGACAGACGAGTTGAACCAACTGGAACAATGGGTGAAGGCGCACGGAACTCCGCAGCAGGTGGTGCTTCGCAGTCTGATTGGGCTTGAGGCGGCGTCTGGCAGGAGTGACCTGAGCATCGCCTCTGAGCTGGACATGAACCGGCATTCCGTGCGCCTGTGGCGCCAACGAATTGCCGAAGAAGGGATCGGCACGGTATGGGCAATTGCCAGTGGCCGGGGACGAAAGGCGCGATATGGTTCCAGAAAACGGGACAAGATTATTCGCGCGACGCTGCAAGACCGGCCAGCCGGCCAGACGCACTGGAGTTGTCGAACGATGGCAGCCGCCCAAGGGGTGAGCAAGAATACGATCAGCCGCCTCTGGCAACTCCACAATCTGAAGCCGCATTTGCACAAGACATTCAAACTGTCTCGGGATCCGAAATTCATTGAGAAGATGACGGATGTTGTCGGGCTATACCTGAATCCTCCGCAGAAGGCGGTTGTGATTTGCGTGGACGAGAAGAGCCAGATACAGGCTCTGGACCGGACCCAGCCAGGCTTGCCTCTGAAGAAGGGGCGATGCGGAACGTACACGCACGACTATAAGCGCAATGGCACCACAACACTGTTTGCCGCGTTGAACATGCTGGACGGCAAGGTGATTGGCCAATGTCAGAATCGACACCGTCATCAAGAATGGCTTAAGTTCATGCGCCGGTTGGATCGAGAATTTCCTGCCGAACTTATCCTTCATGTTATCATGGACAATTACGGTACCCATAAGACGCCGGTAGTCAAGAAGTGGCTGGAAAAACATCCGCGTTTCGTGTGTCACTTCATTCCTACCAGTTCGAGTTGGCTGAACATGGTGGAACGATGGTTTCGTGAACTGACCAATAAAGCCATTCGCCTAGGCGCTTTCGTAAGCGTCCCCGATCTGGAGAAATCGATTGATGAATATCTTGCGGCGTGGAATGAAAACCCCCGCCCTTTCATCTGGACGGCCACTGTGGGCGAAATCGTGAAGAAGCTTGCGCGGGCACGCGAGAAACTGGAGGCGATCAACCCGGGATGTACGCGGCCGAGACAGCGAAAGACAAAGCAATCGACAATTGTATAGTTATTTAAGGGACACTACACTAGAGGAAGGACTGGTAAGAGAACCGAAAGGGCACAGAAGAGCCGGGACGCGACAACTGCGGTCACCATCCCGGAGCCCCAAAGCTCGCCTCGGCGGTGAAGCCGCCAACAGCGGACGAGGGTGCGGCCCGAGGGGACCGAACCGCGAACTTCCCGACGGAGAGCAATGCACGAGGAACTGATGGAACAGGTTGTCAGGCCGGAAGTTGCCCGGGAAGCCTACGGAGCGGTACTCCGCAACGCCGGCGCACCGGGGATAGACGGGATGACGACAAAGCAACTGCATGAGCACTTGCGACGGCACTGGGAGGTGATCCGCGACAAGCTGCTGAAGGGGACATACGTTCCCAGCCCGGTCCGACGGAAGGAAATAGATAAGCCCGACGGAGGAACACGGATGCTGGGGATTCCAACGGTTCAGGATCGATTCGTCCAACAACTGCTAGTGCAGGTGCTGACACCGATTTTCGAGCTGACATTCAGCGACGCCAGTTACGGATTCCGACCTGGACGCAGCGCTCACGATGCGATGCGCGCCGCCCAACGGCACGCGCAAGCGGGCCGGACATGGGTGGTAGACATCGACATCAGCAAGTTCTTTGACCACGTCAACCACGACATCCTGATGGGACGGATCGGCAAAACGATCCGCGACAAACGGGTGTTGAGACTGATCGGGGCGTACCTGCGCAGAGGGGCACTGATCGAAGGAGTGGTGGTGCGCAGCGAAGAAGGCACGCCGCAAGGCGGGCCGCTGTCACCGCTGCTGGCGAACATATACCTCGACGCAATGGACAAAGAACTGGAACGCCGAGGGCACACGTTTTGCCGATACGCGGACGACTGCAACATCTACATGGGCAGTGCGGCTGCGGCGGAGCGCGTGCGCCTTGCAATGACGGAGTGGCTGCAATCAAAGCTGCGGCTGAGAGTCAACGAAGCCAAAAGCGGGTGCGGCCGGGTCTGGGAACGAAAGTTCCTCGGCTTTCGCCTGACGGAAGGGCTGAAGATTACAATTGCGGGAAAGAGTCTGGAACGGTTTAAGGACAAGGTGAGGGAAGCGTGGCAAAGCTGTCAGAGTCGGACGAGTGAGCAACTTCGAGACTGCTGGCGCGCCTACGTGCGGGGATGGTGGGGATACTTTCATCTCGCCGAAGAACGCCGCCCGATCTTCGAACTGGAACCGTGGATACGCAGACACATCCGCAAATGCTTCTGGCTGAGATGGCACGGGATCAGGGGACGGCTTCGGGCGCTTCGGCGCTTGGGGCTAAACCCACGACAATGCCTTACTGCACATAGCAGCAAAGGCGCATGGTCGCTTGCGGCCAGCCCTAGCCTGCATATGGCTCTTTCCAATCGCGTGCTCCGCCGTTATGGATTCCTTATGCCATCAGACCTTGCGGTCACTTAACCGCTGGTCTCAACCGCCGGATGCGGAAAACCGCATGTCCTGGTGGTGTGGGAGCCCTGGCGGGCGCAATCCCGTCAGGGCGACCCGATCACAGAGCGTTGAATGATGCAGCGAGGACGAGGACGAGGACGAGGACGAGAAAGAGGGGATAGGATATAGGGGATAGGAGAGAGTTTTGAGTTTTGGGTTGGGAGAAGGAGATGTTTGCCTTATAGCGCGTTCGCGATCGTCCTCGTCCTCGTCCTCGTCCTCGAAAACAGAAGACAGGATTCAGTAGTCAGAATTCAGAATAGTAGGTTCTACACCTTTTCAAGAATACAGGAGACTATTTGGAAATCAGGAAATCAGGAATGGA
>DAOSJS010000416.1:0-3380 GCA_035367355.1 Candidatus Hydrogenedentota bacterium | reverse complement strand
CGCAGCTGCTTCTGGAACGTACTGTGCTGAAACGCCGGTACGACGTGCACGCGCTGCTTCGCCGGGTCAGCCGTTCCGCCAGCCACACGGTGCAACTGGATGAACTGCTGGAGCAGGTGGGCCAGGACATTCAGGAGACGGTCGGCGCACGCTCCGTGCGAATCATGCTCGTGAGCGAGACCGAACCCAACGTTCTGATCACCGAGTATTCCACCGAACCGGCCGAAAAAGAGGCCGTTTTGAGGGATTACGGCGAGTTGCTTCACTACATGCGTCATCGCAATTCGCCGGTGGCACTGGAAGAAATGATCCACAGCCGGCCCACTCCCGAGCACGCCCGCGTGGCGCATCATTTGGCCGAGCTGGAGGCCTACCTGTGCGTACCTCTGAGATCCATGACCGATCTCATCGGCCTGCTGACTCTGGGGCAGAAACGCACGCAGGACATTTACAGCAGCGAGGATATGGCGGTCTTTGCAACGCTGGCGGGCCCCTTGTCCACCTCGATTGAGAACGCGCGGCTGTACCGGAAGCTTGAGGAGGCCAACCTCCACCGGGCGCGGATTCTGGCCAGTATGCGCGGTGGGGTGCTCGCTGTGGACACCAACGGGCGGGTGCAAACCGTGAATCAGGCCGCATCAGAATTCCTGGGGGATGTTCGCCCCGGCTACCTGCTCGCTGCGCTGCCGGAACAGATCGCGGATGTGCTGGAACGCACTCTGGCCACGGGCTGCGACCTGGAAGACTATGAGACACGCCTGCGGCGCCCGGATGGGCTGGAGACCCCGGTAGCCATGTCGGCGTCCTGCCTGACCTCAACGGACGGGGCCCTGAAGGGGGCCATGGTGATGATTTACGATCTGAGCACGGTCAAACGCCTCGAACAGAATGTGCAGCGGGCGGACCGGCTGTCGTCGCTGGGCACGCTGGCAGCAGGCATGGCGCACGAGATCAAAAATCCGCTGGTATCGGTCAAAACGTTCACGCAACTGCTTCCTGCGCGGTACAAGGACGAGGAATTCCGGACCACGTTCACGGAAGTCGTGCTGAGCGCGGTGGAACGTATCGACTCGATCGTGAGCCGGCTGCTCGACTTTGCGCGTCCGCGCCCCGCCACGTTTGCCCCCCGGAACATCTGCAAAATCGTGCAGGACGTCTTGATGCTGGCAGAAAATCAGGCGTTCAAAGCGGGTATAGAGGTGGAAAGCCAGTTTTCAGAGCCCGAATCGTTCGTCAATTGCGACGACCAGCAGCTTCACCAGGTTTTTTTGAACCTGATCTTGAATGCAATAGAGGCTATGGGGCAAACTAACGGCGGAAAGTTGCGGATCTCCACAACGCATGGGCGTATGCGCTTGCGGCAGGGCTGGCACAGGCCGGTGCAGGATGTTGAAAGTGTGGTCGTAAGCGTGCAAGATACTGGTCCGGGTATACCCGAGGACCAGCTTGAGGTAATCTTTAATCCCTTCCATACTACGAAGGAACACGGCAGCGGCCTCGGCCTCTCCGTGGTGCATGGTATCGTTGCGGAACATGGGGGTACGATCAGCGTCGACAGCGCACCGGGCCAGGGTGCAACGTTCAGCGTGGCGTTTCCCCTCGTTCGAGAGATGGCATCATTACAAGGCGAGAAGTAAACGATGAAGATGGTGCTGATCATAGCGGACGACGTGGGGCTGCGGGCCTCGTTGAGGGCAGCGCTGCCTGACACCGACCTGGTGTTGTTCGAGCCTTCGGTGGATTCAGCCCTCCGCCGCTTGATCTCCCTTCAGCCGGACGTGCTGCTGATGGACGATGCGGTGGCAGCGAGCGATACCGCAGCGGCCCGCCTGCGGGAGAATTCGCCGGGCATCCCCCTGATCGTTTTGTCGACCCGCAGCGATGAAGAAACCCGCGCCCATTTTCTGCTGGCCGGCGCGCGCGAGTGTATCCCCAAGCCTTTCTCGTGTGAAACGCTGCGAGCAGCCCTGGACCGGTGCGCGCCTCAGGAAAAGCGTTCCGAGGCGCCGTCCATGCACACGCCGGGACTTGCCCTTCCTGAAGTGTCCCACGCCGCCGCGATCGGGCAGCATCAGACGGCCCTGCGCTGGCTGAGCCGCCTTTCCGGCCACATACGGGACCCGCAGCAGCTGGCCTGCAGCCTTTCAGACGCCCTGGCTGATGTGTTTCACGCGGCGCGGTGCGCGGTGCTTCTGGAGACTGAGGGCGAAGGCGTGCGGGTGGTAGCCAGTGCGGGGTTGCCCAACGGACTCGCGGATTCGCTGCGGTTCGGATTTTCAGGCGGCCTGATGCGCTGGTTCGAGCAGCACGTCTGCCTCATCGACCGCCTGGCCAATGGCGCCGACGAAGAATCGATGAAAGAGCTCCAGGTACTGGGGGCGCGGCTGGCGGCCCCGCTGCTGGTCAGCGGGCGTGTGTGCGGCGCTCTGGTACTGGGCGAAAAGTCGTCGGGCATCAATTACACCATGGAAGAACGCGAGCTGTTGACGGCGCTGGCGCGCAGCGCATCCACCTCGCTGGAAAACGCGGAGCTGTACCACAACGTCTACCGTCAGCAACGGCGCCTGGATGCGGTGCTGGGCAATCTGCGCACGGGTGTGGTGGTGGTCTCGCCGGACCGCCGCGTTTCGCTGATGAACAAGGCGACGGAACGGATCCTGCAGGTGCGCGGGACGGAAGTGCTGGGCCGCAGCGTGCAGAAGCTGGGTTCGGGATTCGCCGACGTCATTCTGCGCACGATGAACGAGAGCCGGCCGCACCTGCGCCAGGAGGTACACGATCCCGCGATTGATGCCACGCTGGGACTGAGCGCGACGCCGCTGGACGATGGCGGCGCGGTGGTGGTGTTTTCGCGGCTCCCGGAAGAGCAGGCCTCGCGGGAAGACATCGCCTACAGCCCGTTCTGGGAATACCTGGCGTCGCGGGTGGCCCAGGAAATCAAAAACCCGATGGTGGCCATCAACACGTTCGCGCAATTGCTGCCCAAAAAATACGATACCGAAGATTTCCGCCAGGCGTTCAGCGAGACGGTGCAACAGGAGATCGCCCGCATCAACAACGTGGCCGAAACGCTGTTTGAATTCGCGCGCCACCCCCGTCTCTCGCTCAAGAAGGCCAGCATCAACGACACCGTGAAAGGGGTCTTGCGCTCCTTCGAAGACGAATTACGCGCCCGGTCGATCGAGGTCGAGGCCTCCTATGATCCTTCGCTGCCCGATGTGGAACTCGATCCCGTGTATTTCGCGCAAGCGCTGCACAACGTGGTGCAGAACAGTATTGACGCAATGCCCGGTGGCGGCCGCCTGAAGGTCAGTACGCACACCGGTACTGAAGCGTGCGAGGTGACGATCCGGGACTCGGGCCCCGGCATTCCGGAGCAG
>DAOSJS010000415.1:0-3385 GCA_035367355.1 Candidatus Hydrogenedentota bacterium | reverse complement strand
CATCGTGTCCCCCTTCTGTTTGTTTTCGCTTGGCTTCCATTGACTATTTTAACCTTTCACCCGCACATCACCGCTCTTTTCGCCTCCTTTTTCATCTGCAGCCGGTATGGGATCGATCCTCACTTTCCCTGAACCATCCTGGTGATTTCCACGACAATTTCAGGATTGGCCAGGGTCGTGACATCGCCTACCTCCGCCTCGTTGGAAATCGCGCTCAGCACGCGGCGCATGATCTTTCCCGACCGGGTCTTGGGCATGTCGGTCACAATCCACACGTTTCTCGGCCGCGCAATCGCCCCGATTTCCTTCACCAGCGCGTTTTGAATCCTCTTGGCCAGCTCGTCGCTTGGCCTGCATCCGGGTTTCAAGGCCACATACAGGTCCGGCTCCTTCCCTTTCACCTCGTGCTTCACCGGCACGACGGCCGCCTCTGCGACCTCGGCGACGGTCAGCGCGGCGGATTCGAGTTCCTTGGTCCCGAGCCGGTGCCCTGAAACATTGATCACATCGTCGATCCTGCCGAGAATGCGGACATACCCGTCGGTGGCCACGACCGCGGCGTCCCCCGTCATGTACGGCCAGTCCTGCCATCGTTTGCTCTTGGGATTCTTGCAGTATCGTTCATAGTACTGACTGACGTAACGCTCGCGGTCGCGCCAGATGGTCTGAAAGCTTCCGGGCCACGGGTTCTGGATGCAGATGTTCCCGGCCTTGCCGGCGCCGGGCGGGACCACGTTGCCGTCGTCATCGTAGACGATGGGGTGAATGCCCGGCACACCCGGGCCCGCGCTGCCCGGCTTCATGGGCTGAATGGCCGGCATCGTGCTGCAGAGGAAACCGCCGTTTTCCGTTTGCCACCAGGTATCGCAGATGGCCGCTTCGCTCTTGCCGACCGTGTAATAGTACCACTTCCAGACTTCGGGCTCGATCGGCTCCCCGACCGTGGTCATGTGCTTGAAGTGGTAGTCGTACTTCTGCGGTTCATCGGGGCCCAGCTTTCTCAGGGCCCGGATCGCCGTGGGCGCCGTGTGGAAGATGTTCACCCCCAGGTCCTGGGCAATCCGCCAGGGCCTGCCCGCGTCCGGGTAGTTCGGAATGCCCTCATAGACAACCGTGGAGGCGCACAGGGCCAGCGGGCCGTAGACGATATAGGAGTGGCCGGTGATCCACCCGATGTCCGCCAGGCACCAGTAGACGTCCTCGGGGTGAATGTCCTGGATGTACTTGGATGTCCCGGCGACGTAGGCGAGGTAGCCGCCCGTGCTGTGCTGCGCGCCCTTGGGCCGCCCGGTCGTGCCGCTGGTGTACATGAGAAAGAGCGGCGCCTCCGCCGGCATCCACACGGGATCGATCCTCGCCCCATGGTAGTTTTTCAGCAGGTCGTTTACGAAGAAATCGCGGCCTTCAACCATCGGGGTCTGGGCGGAGTACTTGCCGGGATAACGCTGCCATACGAGGACCTTGTCCACCTTCTGGTTGTCCCTGGCTGCCTCCGAAACGGCCGTATCGGCTTTTTCCTTGTGATCGATCAGCTGTCCGCCCCTGTAATACGCATCCATGGTGATCAGGAAGCGGCTTCCCGAGTCGACAATGCGCTCCGAGCAGGCCTTGCCGCTGAAACCGCCGAACACCTGCGAGTGGATGATGCCCAGTCGTGCGCAGGCGAGCATCGTGATCGGCAACTCGGCCACCATGGGCATGTGAAGCGTGACGGTGTCACCGGCCTTCAGGCCGCAAACGTCTCTCAGGACCGCCGCAAACTCGTTCACCCGCACATAGAGTTCCTGGTAGGTGATGTGTTCGACCTTTTCCTCCTCGAGCTCCGGGACGAAGTGGATGGCGGTCTTGTTCTTGTTCTTTTCCAGGTGACGGTCGATGCAGTTGTAGCTCGCGTTGATCTTGCCGCCGACAAACCACTTCCAGCAGGGGGCGTCGCTCGTGTCCAGCGTCGTGTGCCAGTACTCGTACCAGGACAGCAGATCCGCGTACTCCTTGAAACAATTTGGGAAATTGTCCAGGCTGAAGCGCTCGAACACCTTCGGATCGGTTACGTTTGCCTGGGCAATGAACTGTGCAGACGGGTAGAAGAACTGCTCCTCCCCCCAGTGCACCGCAATCTCAGCTTCCGACGTTTCCGTCACTTCTTTTTCTTTTCGGCTCATGGATACCCTCCTTTCATGCTTGATGTCCGGCCCGTCAGGCGTTTCAACGACACGAAGCCGATGCCAGGAAGCATCATCCATTGGGCTGGCTGAAATGCAAAACCCCGCACTCTCCTGAGCATCGGGGTGTCAATAACCAGCCCATGGCATCCTCGCCAAAGGATAGAAACGGGTCAGGAATCTTGATTACCAACGCGCCACAGACATTGTGAGGATCACGCGTACATGGAGAGGTGTCTCAGAGGTGGTGACGTCAGGGCGACTTGCGTTTGAGAGTGCCGAGAATGAAGGGTGGTGAGATGGAAATGTGAGTGAAACAGCTGGTTATTTTATATGGCCATCCAGTGAAAAAAGCAACTGCAAATTCCGGTCACCTGGGGGAAGAGAGGGGTCAGGTCTTGCCGGGCTGTTGCCCGAAGCCGTATGCGCAAAAAAAAGGGGACTGTCCCTTTTTGTTTTCCCAGATGTTTCGGTGCGAGGATTCGCACGTTCGGCAGCCACGCCTTGAGTGTCTCGCGGATCTCCCCGAAGTTTCCCACCTTCAGGCTGACGATGAGCGAGCCGTCGGGTCTGGTTTCCTCGATCTCCTGCGTGGGGAAGATCTTTCTCTGGGATTTTCCTTGCAATGGTGTATCTTATGGGATACAAGGAAAAATGATCGAAGTGCGACAGACCGAAGTTTTTACCCGATGGTTTGATGGCTTGCGTGATCGGCAAGTTCGTGCGCGTATCAATGTTCGTATTCGACGACTGTCGCTCGGTAATTTCGGCGATGCGAAGCCGGTTGGTGAGGGTGTTTTGGAAGCTTGCGCGGGAACTATAGGGGGTTTGTGATGACAAAAACCAAAACACGTACCTGGGATGTTGTGGAACATCTGGAGACTGCGGAGGACATGGCAGCCTATCTGGAAGCCGCCCTGGAAGAGGGTGATCCGGCACTGGTAGCTGCCGCGATGGGGGATATCGCGCGGGCAAAAGGGATAGCGCAAATCGCCCGTGAAACGGGTCTTGGCCGCGAGAGTCTGTATAAGGCGTTGTCGCCCGAAGGCAACCCGGAGTTCGCCACGGTGCTCAAGGTCATGCGAGCGCTTGGTTTAAAGCTTCACGCAACCCCGATCACAGCACGGTCATAAGGTTCATGTTGGCAAGCGGGAGACAGAGACAGAGAAGGGGTCAGGTCTTGTATTTCAACATGATTGTGTCGGAGTCGCATCATAAGAATT
>DAOSJS010000414.1:0-3400 GCA_035367355.1 Candidatus Hydrogenedentota bacterium | reverse complement strand
ATCTCATTTCGCCGCTGAACGTATCATGCATTTGCATCTGGCAATGGAGGAGTCTGTCATGGCAAGAATTTGTTTTTTGGGCGCTGGAAGTACCGTGTTTGCGAAAAATGTGCTCGGAGACTGCCTGTATGAAGAAAGCCTCCGCGACGCCCAGGTGACACTGGTGGATATCGACCCGGATCGGCTGCACGTCTCCGAGGTCATGATGAAAAACATCTGCAATAATCTCGGTGCGAAAGCAACGTACACTTCCTTTCTGGCGCAAGACGCCGCAAAAGCGCTCGAAGGCGCGGACTACGTGGTCAATGCGATCCAGGTGGGTGGGTATGAGCCCGCCACGGTGATCGATTTTGAGATCCCCAAAAAGTACGGCCTGCGCCAGACCATCGCCGACACCCTCGGCATCGGCGGCATCTTTCGAGGGCTCCGCACGATCCCGGTCATGCTCGAGTATTGCCGGATCATGGAACGTGTGTGTCCGGACGCCCTGATGCTGAATTACACGAATCCGATGGGCATTCTGACGGGCGCGCTTCAACGGGCCACGAATATCCGCGTTGTCGGCCTGTGCCACAGCGTGCAGGTCTGCGCCACCAACCTGTGCATGATGCTCGGCCTGCCCAGCGACAACCTGAAATGGAACATTGCGGGGATCAATCACCAGGGATGGTTGCTGAGCATCTCACGGAACGGCGAGGACCTGTACCCGGAAATCCGGCGCCGTGCTCAGTTGCCGGAAAATCGCGGCAAGGACGACGTGCGCTTCGAATTGATGAAACGGTTCGGGTATTACGTTACGGAATCGAGTGAACACACCAGCGAATACGTGCCCTGGTTCATCAAAGCGAAGGCCCCGGAGCTGATCGAACGGTTCCAGATCCCGCTGGATGAATATCCGCGGCGCTGCGTCTCGCAGATCGAAGCCTGGGGCGCAATGAGGGAACTGCTGCTCAATGAGGAATCCCTCCATCACGACCGGGGCGAAGAATATGCCTCCTACATCTTCGGGGCGCTCGAAACCGGCGTGCCATACACCTTCGGAGGCAATGTGCTGAACAAAGGGTTGATTACCAACCTGCCCGCCAATTGCTGCGTTGAAGTGCTATGCGTTGCCGACCGTAGTGGCATACATGCGGCCCATGCCGGCGAACTGCCGCCCCAGTGCGCCGCACTCACCCGCACCAACGTCAACGTCCAGGAACTGACCATCGAGGCGGCCCTTACCCGTAAGAAGGATCACATTTACCAGGCCGCATTACTCGATCCGCATACCGCAGCGGAACTCACGATCGATGAAATCGTCTCACTCTGCGATGATTTGATCGAGGCCCATGGCGCCAGTCTCCCCTCCTACTCGTGAGCTGCCGCTGCTGCTTATGAAAAAGGCGTGGGCTGTAGAATTCCGGGCTGCTTACAGGCGTGAGAGCAACGCTTCAAGAAATGCCGACGCGTCCTCGTAAATCCCTGGGCATTTACTCTCACGCGGCCCGGCGACATTCAGCGTGTGGATGCCGTTTTCCAGGAGCCACGTGATCACCTCATCGAGGTTGGCGTCTCGCGTTTCGAGGTCAATCACGAGCACGGGGCGTCCGTGCTTTCGGGTCATATCCACCGTAAATGCGGTGCCGTTGACCGGAGGTCCCCACGTGAGCACAAGCGTGCCGTCCGAATCCCTGACGTTCCACTCGGTCCGTTCGGCATACACGGACGAAGGAGTCTCTTTGAGGGGATAATTCATCGGGATCGGACCGTCCTCGGCGAGGCGGCCCCGGGGACACCATCCCCCGCAGCCGAAGCCGAAGCGCATGGCTACATCCAGTGCGGCACGGTCCACGCCGCTTTGTCCTCCCGACACAATGCGTTTGAGTCGCATGAGATCCTCGGCTTGCCGCCAGGCTGGCGCCGGAAACTCTGACACTGTTCGCTCTCCAGAGATTTTTCTCTGCGCTGGCTATTGTACCTGCCGGGGCGGCCGGATGCCTCGCGATTGCCCTGGAGCGTTACTGTATGGATTCCGCATCGAGGCGGGCAAGGGCAGAGCGCGCCTGCTGCTGAAGCGCCGGATGCTCTGACGCCTGAAGAAAAGCCTCACGGGCTTTGTCGAATTCGTGGTATTGCGATTCGTAGAGGTACCCCATCTGATACGACAGTTGAGCGACAACCAGAGGATCTGAGGCCTCGTTTCGCACGTGTCGCAGCGCCTGGAGCAGCGCATCTGAAGATTGCGGGTCGACAGCGCCTGATTCAATAGTGCGCCGGGCCATTTCCAGGGCGGCCTGCGAGCGCACGTAGGCCTGGTTGGGATACGTGGCGATCACCCGCGCCAACGCGTCAAGCGGGTCGAGTTTATTGGCGCGTGCGGCATCCAGGTCCTGCAGTGAGCGGAACTGCACCAGACGCGCTTCCGCAAGCAGATCGCGCCGGTCCCGAACATGAGGCGGCGTATTCAGCCAGGTCTGATGATATTTTTGATACAAACGCTCGTAATCGTCGTAGGCCTGTTCATACCAATGGAGGCGGGCAAACGCGATCTCGGCCAGCGTCATCTGGGCGTCGCCGGCATCCGGTTCGTCAGGACTGCGGCCGAGTGCCGCTGAAAGCACCTTATACGCATCCGCATAATTGCCGGTTTCAAGAAGCTTGTCGGTCTGGGACAATGCGGCTGCCAGAGGCGAGGCAGCAGGAGCAGCTGTCCCGTCCTGCAGGTCTGCAAGATGGCCGGGCGGCGCGGCATCCGGCAGTTTAAGGAGGAAAAAACCAGCGGCAACAAACACCAGCGCGGCGATGGCAGCGGCGGGGCGAAGACGCGGTTTCTTTTCGAGCCTGCCGCTCTGCTCCTCAATACGCGCCCGAACCGCCGGGATCAAGTCGGCATTCAGTTGAGGCTTCTCCGTGGGCATATCCGCTACAAACCGGCGCAAGGCTTCCATCTCCTCGCGCGCGGCGGGATGCGCCTGAAAATAGGCCTCCAGGAAAGCGGCATCGTGCTCAGGCAAGGATTCGTAGAGTGCCTGTGCCATCAGTTTTTCCGCTTTGCGTCGTCTAAACATGAATTCAATATCCTCAAACCGCGTTCAGGGCAATACAGCCCACGGCAGCTTTCTCAGAAGTGCCCGATATCCTTGAGTTCGAGTCTCAACTTTCGCACAGCGCGGAACAAATGGACTTTTACGCTGCCAATGCTGCATTCAAGTACCTCCGCGATTTCCGCGAGCTGGAGCCCTTCATAGTGCCTCAACACGAACACGTTGCGTTGTGCGTTCGAGAGCCTCTCGAGCGCCTGATGCACATGGCGTCCAATCTCCCCTGCGCGGGCCGCGGCCTCAGGTTGCGCGGCGCTGTGCCCCGTGAGTGTATCCGCCTCCCTGCCGGGATACTCGTCCGTCAGGCGCGCCGTTCT
>DAOSJS010000413.1:0-3414 GCA_035367355.1 Candidatus Hydrogenedentota bacterium | reverse complement strand
CGCGCACTATTTCGCATTGGATACCGCACTCGATGCATTCACAGCGGCAGTAAGCGTTCCGATGATGTTCTTTTTTACGGTAAGTGGGATAGCAACCCCCACCATTCTGCCAATGTTCGTCCGTCGGCTCCAATCTGAAGAGCGGGCGCGTGCCTGGAGCCAATGGCATGCGTGGCTTTTGATACTCTTGATTTTCTTGTGTATAGCCGCCTTTGTGTGTTATCTGCTCGTGGAGCACTTGGCATGGCTTCTTGCGCCCGGGTTTGACGAGGAACGGCATGCGCTGTGTGTGACTATGCTCAGGGTCATGCTGCCGCTCTCTGTTGTTATGGGGCTGCATCCGATCTTCACCATCGCATTGAACGCACAACGGCGCTTTCTATTCCCGCCCGCAAGCGAACTGTTTTTGAAGGCCGCCACTATCGTCGCCGTGATTGCCTTTGCCTCGAAGTCGGGAATCTCGGCGGCCGCATGGGGAACAGTCGCTGGCGCCCTCCTGGCTCTTCTGGTTTGCACCGTGGGGATCCTGCCCACTTGGAGACGAAACGCGACTTTTCCGCGCTTTCATGATCCGGAATTCAAGACGGTTTTGTGGTTGATGCTGGCACCTGTGCTGGGCGCCGTGTCGTCACGTCTCGGCAACGTGGCCGAGACCGCGGCGTCTTCCACGTTGGTGCCGGGTTCGGTAGCGGCGCTGAGTTTCGCATGGAAAGTGGTCAATATGCCTCTGCTGATCATTCCTTTGGCGTCCGGCACGGTTCTGTTTACACTTTTCGCCGAAATGAATCAGAGCGGAGAGCACGAATCCGCCGGCAGAATGCTTGCTGCTGGAACGCGAGCCATGCTCTTCATCTTCGTTCCATTGACCGTTTTCACGTGCGTTTTATCGCGGCCGATAGTCTCGTTTATTTATGAACGGGGGGCATTCGATGCCGAGTCCACTGCGCATGTTGCGGTGATCCTGTTCTGGCTTGCCCCTGTAATGTGCGCGCTATCTGTCGAGGCGCTCATCACCGGACACTTCTTCGCTCGCGCGGACGTCTGGCCACCCGTGCTCCTGGGTATCGCCGGTGTGGCATTGCGTTGTCTCCTGATCGTCGTCTGTATTCAACCGTGGGGACTGGCGGGTTTAGCACTGGCAATCGTGACCAGTCGTTTTGCGAAGGTGCTGGCACTGGTGGCTCTGGTTGCCATTCGGGGAAAGGTTTCCATTGATCAATTCAAGATCTTTCAGATTTTGCGCTTCACCACTGCGGCGTTCATTGCAGGGATAGCCGTGTATTGCTTCAAGAAGGCAGTCGGAACATACATGGATACTTCCTTTTCGTGTCGCATGGCCCTTCTGACCGCCGCAGTGATGGGAGGGTCTTTCGTGTACTTAGGGTTCGCGTACTTGCTTGGAAGCGAGGAATGCCAGTACTTCGTGAGCAGTGTTCAACAGCGCGTTTTGAGACAACGCCGGTCCGTGTAGTCCACATTCTGGAAGCGACGGCTGGGGGAACGCGCCGGTGGTTGGAGGACGTGATGTTCGGACTGGATCCGAGCCGCGTCCGCCAGGCGTGCATTTGTTCGTGCTCACGCGGCGAGACGTTCCTGAAAGCTGTAAGCGCTTTCAGGAGAAGCGGAGCACAGGTGTGGATAGTCGATATGAAGAGAGCCGTCTCTCCGTATTCCGACATCCACGCCATATCCGAAACGCGCAAGATTCTCAGAGCGAACAGATTCGATGTCGTCCACGCGCACAGCTCCAAGGCGGGCCTGGTCGGACGGATTGCGGCCTGGTTAGAGGGTATCGGCCCGGTGCTTTACTCACCTCATGCGTACGCCTACCTTGCGGGAGGCGTGAAAGCCCAAGCGTATTTTCTGGCGGAAATGGCTTTGAGACCGCTGACGGACCTTGTAGTCACTGTCTCAGACTCCGAGACAAAATGTGCGCAGAAGCTCGGTTTTCAAGAGAGGAAAATCGCCACAGTCTACAACGGGGTCCGGGATCTCATGTTGCCCAGTGGCACACGCACCCGCCGCGGGCGTCGTGTCATAGGGAGTGTAACCGGACTGCGTCCCCAGAAAGACACGGACACTCTGTTGCGCAGTCTTGGTATTCTCAAGCAATGGGGTCTGGAAGCCGATCTTGTGGTCTGTGGTGAGGGACCACAACTGCCTATGCTGAAACGAATTGCACGCCGGATGAACATAGAGAATTCGGTCGAGTTCGCAGGATGGGTGCAGGATGTGCCGAGGCGTTTGGCCACTTGGGATCTATTTGTATTGGCCACACACTACGAGGGACTTTCCTATGCCCTGTTGGAGGCGATGGCGGCGGGAAAGCCGATAGTGGCTTCGCGCGTTTCCGGTGTTGAGGAGGTGCTGGTTCACGGCGAGTGCGGGCTGCTCGTCAGGCCGGATTGTCCCGAGGAACTGGCGGAAGCCATTCGGCGGCTTCTGGACGATCCGGTGCTTTCCAGGCGCCTGGGAATGGCGGCAAGGCGGCGGGCTGCGGAACGATATGGACTTGACAGACAGCTTGAGCAATTAACAATCCTGTATCAACAATTGAGGGACAAAAAGTCTATCCATGGCTCGTGCCAGACAACTATGTAAGACTCTACCCATTGCGGTGACCGTGTTCGGTGTGCTGGCGATGTCCACAGTGCTGAGTTTTGTAAACCCTTTGCCTCATGGGAAGGGCCTCCTTTGGCCAGGTTGCTTTCTTGTCTTCGCCTGGTTCACACGACGACTCGTCTGGAATCGGGAAGTATACGCTACAGCGTTTGCTTTCTGTGCGCTTGTGTCCAGCAGGTTTGTTATTGGGCAGCCTGTATTCACGTCCGAGTCCTGGGCATTTCATATCAAGCCAGTCTTTCCAGTGCTCGTAGCCGGGTGCTTTGCATCGCTGGCCTTGCCACATCCTGAAAATCCGGCATGTATGAAGATTTGGACCAGGCTTTTCACGTGTTTGGCGTTTGTCGTGGTTGCATTGATGCTGCTGGGCTACTTTCTACTCGCGCGGCTTTTCGCGCTCGAAACTCAAGTGGTGTGGACGACTTCAGGAAACATCGTGCTCGTTCTTGGGAGCTATTCCCTGGCTCGAACCGCGCTATCGCTTCAGAGGAATTGGGCCATTCGCGCCGCCATTTGTTGCGCGATGTGCGGGATTGCTATGGGGGACCTGATTTGCCGTCATGCGTGACACATGCCGAAGCCGGCAAAAGCGATGACTGTGCTCGGGGACTATTGGCGAGTTCGATGCTTTCTGTTCTGGCTCACTGTGCCGTTATCCTGTGCCCTATCGGCCTGAAGGTGGCGGGAGCAACCATAAGCGAGGTTTTGCTGCTCTTGGTCGCGCTCCTCATGCTTTCCAAGGCGATGGCGGCTTTGCGCGACGGTACGCTGTGGCTTCGACTGGCTCCAAGT
>DAOSJS010000412.1:0-3433 GCA_035367355.1 Candidatus Hydrogenedentota bacterium | reverse complement strand
GCGTGCGGTCGGCGCCCTCGCGGAGATCCTGAACGAGATGGGCGAGAGGGGTCAACAGATGAGGTTCTGGCCCCCCCAGGATTCTGGAATGCGATTCGAGCATCCGCTCAAGCATGGTACTGCCAGAGCGTGGTGAGCTGATGATAAAAAGCAGTGGGACGCGCATAGTCTACCCCCGGGTGCCATATCCGGGCTCGACTCTAGTGCCGGAGGGGGGGAATGTCAACTGCCCGCGCCATCCTATCCGGCTGCCGTCCGGACTGGATAAAAAAATACTTGTATTGTTCATACCGGCTTGTGGTATAGTATCATGTGTTGGGGGAGAACGTGGGACCATACGCGGAAGGTAAGTAACGCGGCTGAAAGGAAAAGGTATGAAGCACCTGAAACACGTATCGAGAGAGATCCCTGCGCACGCCCAGATTTTCGGTTGCTTTGACAAGGAAGAGCATCCCAGCCTCGGTCTGAGCATTCGGGAATTCTTCGCTGATCCGCTGGGTGTCATCCGGCTGCATTTCGACAAAGAGCCACAGTGATTGCGCGTTTGAGCACTGCGATTTATCGAAAGCTAACGCCACCGAAAGGGGCGTTAGCTTTCGTTTTTGATGTCTGCCGCTTCATTTCTGGTTGATTCAGACCCCTCCTTTTGGTACGCTTTCTGCACAACGGAAACGCGTCTGCGGTGCGAGCCCTGTTGCAACTCCCGGGAGGTCATGCGCTACAGTCGAACGTGACCTTTTCCCGTCCCGCTGCGCGCCTTCCATGCAGCTGTTCACTGGCAATGTTATGGAGATTATTCGATGTCGGAATCGATGGAACGGTTGCTCCTGAGTGGAGATGCCGCAGTGGCCCTGGCCGCCCTGGATTGCGGGGTACAGCTGGGAGTGGGATACCCGGGAACCCCATCCACGGAAATCCTGGAAAATTTCTCCAGGCTCGGCGGCAAGGCCGAATGGGCGCCAAACGAGAAAGTGGCCCTGGAAGTCGGCATTGGTGCCGCGTTTGGCGGCGCGGCCTCCCTGGTTACGATGAAGCATGTGGGACTGAACGTCGCTGCCGACCCCCTGTTCACGGTGGCGTACACGGGGGTCCCGGGCGCGCTGGTGATCGTCTCAGCCGACGACCCCGGCATGCACAGCAGCCAGAATGAGCAGGACAACCGGCATTTCGCGAAAGCCGCGGGCCTGCCCATGCTGGAACCATCGGATTCCCAGGAAGCCTATGACCTGACCCGGGAAGCGTTCGTGCTCTCGCACACGCATCAGATTCCCGTCCTGCTGCGCATGACCACCCGCACCTGCCACTCGCAGACCGTGCTTCGGCGCGCCGCACCCATCCGCATCACTGAACCGGGCCCCTATCAGCGCGACATCAAGAGCCGGGTCATGATCCCGGGGTATGCACGCCCTGCCCACCGGCGCCTCCGGGCAAAACTGGCCGCCATCGAATCAGAATTCAACGCATCGAAGCTGAATTATGTCGTGGAGGGTGATCCCGCGCTGGGCATCATCGCGTCCGGCGTGTCGTACATGCACGCCCGGGAAGCGGCCCCGGGCGCCTCGTTTCTGAAGCTCACGACCACCCACCCGCTTCCGGCCGCCCTGGCACGCAAATTTGCGGACGGTGTGGAGCGCTGCCTCGTCGTGGAAGAAGGCGACCCGTATCTCGTCGAGAACCTGCGCGCCCACGGTATCCCCGTGGAAGGCAAGGCCGAAGGATACCGGTTTGGCGAGTTAAATGTCGGCCTTGTGCGAAGAATCCTGGAAAATGCACCGGCGCCCGAGCCCGAAGCGCCCAAAGGCCGGCCGCCGCAGCTGTGCCCGGGCTGCGCCCACCGTTCCGTGTTTGCAACTCTGGCGCGCCAGAATTGCATCGTTACGGGAGACATCGGCTGCTATACCCTGGGCGTCCTGCCGCCTTTTGAGGCGATGGACTCCTGCGTCTGCATGGGCGCCAGTATCGGCGTGGGCCTGGGCCTGCGCCATGTGCTGCCCCCGGACGAGGCGCGGCGCGTGGTCAGCGTCATCGGCGACAGCACGTTCGTCCACAGCGGCATCACGGGCCTGGTTGAAATGGCGTACAATCCACCTCCAACCGGCCACCTGGTGCTGATCGTCGATAATGGCACCACCGCCATGACGGGATTTCAGGAACACCCGGGTACCGGGAGAATACTTGACCATTCACCGTCTTCGAAACTATCGTTTGAAGACTTGGTGAAGGCTATCGGCATCACCCGGGTCCACGTGATCGACCCGACGGAAAATATGAAGGTATTCGCAGATTTGATCTCCGAATGCCTGGACAGCGGTGAATTGGCAGTGGTCATTGCGCGCCGGCCCTGCCTTCTCGCGGAACAGAAACAAACGGCACTGGAGCGCGCGGCGGCCTCACAATCATGCACACCATGAAACCTGTAACCAATGTCATCATTGCCGGCGTGGGCGGCCAGGGCGTCGTTAAAGCCTCCGACATCCTCACCGAAGCCGTGTTCCGGGCCGGTTACGACGTCAAAAAGAGCGAGATCCACGGAATGAGCCAGCGCGGCGGCTCCGTCGCAAGCGACATCCGGTTTGGCGAACAGGTGCTCAGCCCGATGGTTCCTCCGGGAGAAGCCGATTACATCCTGGTGCTGACCGAGGATGAATCAGGCACCGTCGAAAACCAATTGAAGGAAAGCGGCACCCTGCTCAGTCCCGAAAGCCTGACGGGGTATATTGATGAAGATGCCGACGAAGAGGACGATGAGGAAACCCGGCTGCGGCTGCGGTGCATGAATGTAGCCCTGCTGGGCGCCCTCAGTGTCTTCCTGGAAATTCCGGACTCTTACTGGCAGGAAGCCTTGTATGCCAACCTCCCGAAACGGGCCTGGGAATTCAATGACAAAGTGTTTCAATTGGGCCGGGAGCTCGTAGACCGATAGCGGCCGGACTCTCCGGCACGCAAGAGTGGCGGACGTGTAGAGCGTGAAGCAAGAGGGGGCGTATGAAACACGGAAAGCAAACTTCAGGAGGGGGATTCAATCCCGTAAGCGCACCTGACTATCTGCCACTGGCCCAACTGCGCCAGCTGCAGCTGGACCGCCTGAAGTCCATCGTCAAGCGCGCATATGACAACGTCCTGTTCCACCGGCAACGGATGGAAGAAAAGGGCGTCACGCCCGGCGACATTCAGTCGCTGGAGGACATCACCAGACTGCATTTCACCATGAAAGACGATTTGCGAGAAGCGTATCCGTTCGGCTTATTCGCAAGTCCCATGGAGGAGGTCGTCCGGGTACACGCCTCCAGCGGCACCACCGGCAAACCGACCGTCGCGGCATATACCCAGGAAGACATCAACGTGTGGACCAATGTCATGGTCCGCAGCTTTATTTCGTGCGGCTGCCACCGGGGCGACATTATCCAGAACGCATACGGGTATGGCCTGTTTA
>DAOSJS010000411.1:0-3440 GCA_035367355.1 Candidatus Hydrogenedentota bacterium | reverse complement strand
TGGAATTCGGACCGCGCTGGATGTCGATGCGGTCCACATTATAAGCGTCCCACGGAATGCTTGTTGAATAGAAGTCGCGGGTATTATCGACGGAAGATAGGCCACGCACACGGTTGTTGGTACCGATCGTATTGGCACTCTCATACAGGGTCTGACCATTGCCAAGACCGCCATACGTACCACGTGTACCGGCGACCTCAGCATTCGTCGTATATTGAAGCAATGTAGAAGTATCCGTCGCTCCAATATCTTCCATGAATTCCTTAGTGACCACCGAGATTGCGGAGCCGACATCCCGCAACTCGGTGCGGATGCGTGTACCTGCGAGCGTTTCGGTGGCTTGATAGCCGGTATCCTTGCTACTGTTTACTTCGAACGGAGAAAGCTCGACGATTTCTTCCGACGCTTCTGGAGTTGCGGGAGCCGTGGGCTTCTCCTGCGGCACCGACTGGGCTTGCGCCATCACGGTGCCAAGCATGGCGAATGCAGCGGCCTGCAACGTCACCAGCTGGCCCCGGTTTCGTGCTCTGACGAATTTTGGAGTCATTAGGGTTTGGGGGATATTTGGGATTGCGAGCAATCCGCCGCACACATCTGCATGAGGCGCGACCACTCTCAGCGCTCAGCAGGAATCCGCCACATGGGAGCAGCAAGAAGGCATTGGTCGAGGCAGAGGGTATGACTTTAGTCTATGTCGATTTCTTATATCTAATAAACCAACGCTTTAAACAGGCACACTCGTTGCCTCTGTCGCGCTACACACGATAGCTTGTTGTGAACAGCCCTTGCACTGACTCGGCCCCCCATGTTGCAGTTCCGAGACGGCCCCGTCCGTCTACTGAGTTTGCGAAATTCGCCCCTCTTGGCGCCAAAGACATCCCCTTCGATCGGCATGCGCGGCAAAACAGCCATCTCACGCCCCTTTTTCCTGAGCCCGTGGTTCGTGGCTTGGGTCCTCGGGTGCATCCTCTTCGCAAGCGGATACGGAAACCCGGCCCAGGACCAAGCCCGCGGGCTCCCGTTCATCCGAAGCTACCCGCTCGACGAAATTGGCAATGTGCCCCGCGGCCTCCGGCTCGGCTTCGACGAGTTTGGCCGACTCGCCGTCATGTACGACGGCATCTATGCGGTCCTCAACGACTCCGCGTGGCTGGACCGAATCGGCACGTCCGCCTCCAAGGAGATGCGGATGACCACCATCGCAGTCTCCAACGGCCAGCACTACTACGGCGGCCGGAGCTCCTGGGGAAAAGTAGAGATCACCCCGGAGGGCCACCTTAAGCCTCACCCGCTCGTCCCCCAAAACGCTCCAGAGTGGACCCGTCTGACTGCCTTTAATAACGTCCTGCCAACCTCCAAGGGCGTTTATTTTTACGAGCTCAACGGGGCGGTTTACTGGGACTTCACCCGCCAGGAGAATTCGTTCTATCCCATGCCACGCCTCGCGGCCCTATTCATGGTAGGCGAGCGAGTGTTCGTCTCGAGCGACGACTGCCTCCTCCGCGAAATCCTGCCTGAGCAAGGGACAAGCCGCATCGCGGCAGCCACCGGGCTGGAGGGGCAGGTCGTCAGCTTTGCCGCCCCACTCGATCCATCGCACACGCTCCTCGTCCTGCGAACTGGGCAGTTGATGAGTTTCGACGGAAACACCGCCGTCCCCTGGACGCCCGATGGCCCTCCGATTGATGGCCGCATCACCGCCATCGCGCGACTGGCCGGAGGCGGAGTGGCCATCGCAATCGCAGACAAAGGCCTCAGGCTCTGGGCCCCTGACGGATCGCTACTCTGGGCACTCGACCTCCCTGAGCTTGGCAACACCCGCTCCATCGCCAGCGGAGAACCCGGAGTCCTCTGGGCTGCCGGAGGAAACGCGGTCCACCGGATCTTCTACGACTCGCCACAAACAAGCTTCGGCACTGCGCTGGGCATCAATGCGATCTGGCCGGCCGTCGGACGGTGGGACGGCACCACCGTCATCTGCTCCGGAAGCTCCCTTTTCAAAATCGACGCCGCTCCCGCAGGCCACGTTTCCCCCATCCGCACCATCGCAGAGCGCGGGCTGCTCACCACCCCCTCCATCGCCGCCAGCGGGCGCCATCTACTCGGCGGCAATGCAACCGGAGTCTTTTCGATCGAGTCCAACGGCCAAACCACGCCGATCATCTCCATAGAATCCGTCGGCGCACTCAGTTTCATCACCCCGGATGTCTGCATCGTGATGGGCAGTGTGGAAATTGCCGCCCTGAAATACGCCGATGGCCGGTGGACCGAGTGCGCCAGGCGCATCCAGGGCGTCGGCGACGCTCCGATCCGAGTCGAAAGCTATCCCTCGCCACGCGAACCCTACAACGTCCTCTGGGCCGAGCTCGGCGGCGATCAGGTGGCCCGCCTGACATTCCGCGATGGCGAGATCCACTTTCAGCGTATCCCGCTTCCATGGACGGGCGGCCAATGGGCCAACATCGGGCGCATCGACAATACCATCATCATCAGCAGTGGCACGGGCCAGCGCACCTATTTTGACGAGGACAAAGGCACCCCCTGTGCCGCCCCCCAACTCGACGAACTCCTCGGACGATCCCGGTATTGGCTTATCCATATGACTCAAGACGCCTCCGGCACCATATGGGCGTCCCATTCACAAGGCGTCGTGACGTTCACGCCCTCGGCCAACGATTACCTGATCGACTCCACCACCTTCGAGCTGCGCAACGACTCCTACCCCGCCGTCCGCATCCTACCGGGCGACGACATCTGGATCACCGCCGGCAGATCACTCTACCACGTCGAGCAGCGCCCTCTCCATCAAAAGAAGGAGCCGCCGCTCACGCTCGTGTCCCTGATTGCCGACAAGCAAACTCACGAACTCCTCCGCCCCCACCAGCCGCTCGCCAGACACCCCACGTTCACCTTCGACGATAACAGCCTCACCTTCCGATTCTTTTCCGGCACCTACGCGTGGATGAACCCACCCCAGTATCAGTACCGCCTGGGGCCATCCGAACAATGGCGGCCCGTGGACCCCAGCATGGTCCTCAGTTTTCCTCGGCTACAGGACGGCGCGTACCGCCTCGAAGTGCGGCGTACTGGATCGAGTAACACCGGGGAAGTCCCATTCACCTTTGCCTTCACCATCAGCCCCCCCTGGTACCGGACGCCCGCAAGCTACGCCGCATACGCGCTGGCTGGCTTGCTCGCCCTCGTCGCCGTCGCGCGCTGGATGAACCACCGGTCCCTTCAACAAAACGCCAAGCTCGAACGCCTGGTCCAGGAACGCACGATGGAGCTCAAAGCGGCCATGGAAAAACTCGGCGAGGAAACCCGCCATGCCGCCACGCTCGCCGAGCGCAGCCGCCTCGCCGGCGAAATCCACGACAGCCTCCAACAAGGCCTCAGCGGATCCATCCTCATGCTGGACACCACCATGACCAGCACCGAGC
>DAOSJS010000410.1:0-3471 GCA_035367355.1 Candidatus Hydrogenedentota bacterium | reverse complement strand
GTCTTACGTCTTTCCGACCGTGTGCCTGGCGTATCCCAACGAGATCATGCCCGCGAACAATCACCTGGCGATGACAGGCGCCTTCGCAACCGTCCTGGTGCTGCCGGAAGACGCGCGCTGCATGATTGACGCGGACGGCAACGCGATCGTCATCGACGGCAACGCCGTCGATGCAACACAGGCCCGGGACAACGGGATTGAGCTGAGCGCCGGCAGGCATTTCGTCCTGATTGTGCTGACGCAATACTTTGGCCACTGGCGCTCGGACAGCGTCGTCCGGCTCGGGTGTGACAAAGACTTTTCGCTCGAATCCCCGCTCAAATCCACGGATACGCCTGCCTCGCCGTCCCCGTGGGTCTATGCCTCGTTTGAGGAGGCAAAATTCTCAGCGACCGACCTGGAATGGTCGGAATGGCCCCGGGACCAGCAAAACGCCGTGAGAGAAAAGCTCGACGGCATCGCCCGGGATCATATTGAGCACAGCGGCACGCTGGACGCCTTCCTTGCCCGCCTGGGTACTGCAGCAACGATGCTGGAGGCCTCGCAGGTAACCGAAGACGTGCACGGCGACTTCATGCGGCGAGACGTGATCTCGGCCGCCAACGTGGATGCGCCGGAAGCCGCGATAACCGGCACAGGGAATACCATGGTTCATCCTGACGCCTCGGGCGACGTCGAGCTGATTTATGACCTGGGCGAGCAGAATATCGGCTACTGGCAGCTGGATGTTAATGCGAATGCGGGGGCCATCATCGACCTCGCCGGCGTCGAGTACATCAATCCGGAAGGCAAGGTGCAGCACACGGACCGCTACCGCAATGACATGCGCTATATCTGCAAAGAGGGCGACAACCAATTCACCAGCCTCATGCGCCGTTCTGGCCGGTATTTGTTTCTGACTTTCCGTAACCTTCAGCGGCCGGCCATTCTTCGGGCCGTCAGCGTGGTCGAATCCACCTATCCCGTCGAGCCCGTGGGCTCCTTCGCCTGCTCCGACGCGCGGCTCAACACGATTTGGGAGATCTCAGCCCGCACGCTGAAACTCTGCATGGAAGACACGTTCACGGACTGTCCGTTGTACGAGCAAACGCATTGGGTTGGCGACGCCCGCAATGAAGCCCTGCTCGGTTTCACTGCCTTTGGCGCACCCGACCTGGCGCGCCGGTGCGTCAAGCTCACCGCGTACTCGCTCGACCATCAGCCGTATGTGCTGGGAGAAAAGGCCGGAGTCCCCCTGGAACACCTGCTGGCGCTGCAACATCCGTTGACCATCTCCCAGACGCCAAGCACCTGGGACATCGTAATTCCCGTGTGGAGTTTTCTCTGGACCATCTCGGCCTGGGATTACTACTACTTTTCCGGCGACGCCGAGTTTCTCCAGTGGGTCTATCCCTACGTCCTCAAGAACATGCGGAGCGCGGAATCGCTGACGGACGAGCGGGGGCTGTTCAGCGCCCCGTATTGGAACATGTTCGATTGGGCCGGGATTGATGACGCCGCCCGAACGGTCACCCACAACAGCATGTTCGCGGTGGGCGCCGCGGATGCCGCGTTGAAGTGCGCCCAGGTTCTGGGCGATCAGGACGGTGCGAAATGGCTGCGCGAATACCGTCAACGCCTTTCCCAGTCCATCAATGCGCTCTGGAACAGCCAGACCGAATGGTATCCCGACAGCATCCGCGATGATGGCAATCCCAGCCCCAAAACGTGCGTTCACACGGGGTTTCTGTCGTTGCTCTACGATATCGCGCCCGAGGACAAACACGCGGAGATTCTCGACAAGGTGCTCAACCCGCCTGAGGGCATGACACAGGTCGGCTCGCCGTTTGCCGTGTTGTATTTGTTTGAAATGCTCGAGAAAGCCGGGCGTGCCGACGAAATCATCGCGCGGATTCACCAATACTACCAGCCCATGCTGGATCTCAATGCCACCACCGTCTGGGAGACCTTCGCCAACAGTCCGGGCAGGCTGCAGGATTTCCCGACGCGGAGCCACTGCCACGCCTGGTCCTCATCGCCGATCCATTTCCTCAACCGGATAGTGCTCGGCATCGTTCCTGTCTCCGCCGGCGGCACGCGTTTCAGCATCAGTCCGCGCCCCTCCGGACTGGATTGGGCCCGGGGCGCGAGCGCGTCGATCCACGGCCCGGTCGAGGTGTCCTGGCACAAAGAAGGTGAAACCATTGAGATCGAGGCCAAAGCGCCCAAATCCGTCGAACTGGAGTTTGTTGATAACGAATCCCTGCAAGGATTCAAGGTAAATTACCGCCGAACGGAATAATGATGCTTCGTAGAATGAAGATGCGAGCCCCGTTGGGCCTTCAAGGCGCCCGTGGTCTTGTTTCGCCCGCCGGGGCCGGCCTGGTATCACAAAGATGCTGATTGCCGGCCGGCAGCATGGTAGAATGGCGTTCTTTTGGGGAGGATTCACCATACCATGTGGTCATTAAATTCTCTGGACTACACTGTCATTGTGGGCTATTTCGCGGCACTGGTGGTGCTCGGCCTGGCCCTGGAACGCCTGGCCTCAAAGAGCATCGAGGACTATTTCATCGGCGGGCGCCGGCTGCCTTGGTGGGCACTGGGCGTGTCGGGAATGGCCTACTTCCTCGACATGACCGGCACGATGATCATCACCTCCTTTCTCTATCTGCTGGGGCCGCGCGGGCTGTTCATTGAGTTCCGCGGCGGCGCCTGCCTGGTTCTGGTGTTCATGATGCTCTGGGGTGGAAAATGGCACCGGCGCTCGAAGTGCATCACGGGTGCGGAATGGATGGTGTTTCGGTTTGGCGACGGGTTCGGCGGCCGGTTCGCGCAGTTTGTGCAGGCCCTGGCCGGCATCGTGTCCACCATCGGGATGCTGGCCTACCTGATCAAAGGGGCCGGACTGTTCCTTACGATGTTCTTCCCGTTGTCGCCGTTCTGGTGCTCGGTGGTCATGATCGGCATCACGACCCTCTACACCATGCTCTCCGGTTTCTATGGGGTGGTGTTTACCGATTTGTTCCAGTCGGTGATCATCCTGATTGGCGTATTCATCATATCGGCGATGGCGTTCTTGAAAGTAGGCGCGATTGATGATTTCGGCGCGCTGGCCACGAGCGTCACGGGCAACACCCAGTGGATGGCCAGCGCCCCTCACTGGCACACGGAGATGCCCACCGGATACGAGCAGTACGAGGCGCTGATGATGTTTGCACTGTTTTACCTCCTGCGCAACATCATCGGCGGCATGCCTTCCGGCGCCGACCCACGGTACTTTGGCGCGCGCAACGACCGCGAGTGCGGCTTGCTCACCGCCTTCTGGACCTTCCTGATGAGTTTCCGCTGGCCCATGATGATGGGTTTCGCGGCCATGGGTATCGTGCTCGTTCATCAGGTCTTCCCGGATAGAGGCATGCTGGTGCAGGCGGCCTCCCTCATCAAGGAGCAACTGCCTCAGGTGGATAAGGCTCACTGGGCGACCGCCCT
>DAOSJS010000409.1:0-3487 GCA_035367355.1 Candidatus Hydrogenedentota bacterium | reverse complement strand
CATTTAATGTAATCAGTGTTTCAGACCCCGTGAGGTGTCCTGAATGGACGCTTACTGCTCCTCAAAGGCCACGGCGAACAACATCCTTGGGTTGTGGCGGTCAAGCAGGAACTGGAAAAACTGTCTGAAAAGCCTGACGAAAGTAAGTGAATCCACCATGACAAGTGCATATCATAGAAGTTCGTATGTGGCGATGGCAGCGGCGCTCGTTCTGAGCATGAACAGTCTGGTGATACCAGAGGACGTGCTTATGCGCGGAAAACGGAACCACACATGAAATACCTAAGCAAAATACTGAGAAAATTTCGGCGGCCCGCACTGTGGGCTTTGGCGGGTGTGGCGGCTGCGGGTGTGGCGTTGCTGGCGGCGCTCTGGATTTCGGCGCTGGTCGATCCGGTGCCGTCGCGGCGTTTCACATACCGTGACGGGACGTCTACTTTGGCGCGGCAGACATGGATCGAACGCCTGGATGGCAGGCAGACTCCGGTTGACGCCCGTTCGCTTTCCCGCTGGCGGCGACTGCGTTTCAACTTGTGGCATGTCAATGCCCCTGACGAGGTTTCCGGCTTCGGAGACGACACCGTCTCCGAAAGCCTCAGGTGGGACGGGTACCGGCGCCTGTGCGACGAGGTGACCGCCTTGATCGCATCCGGGGAGCAGAGTGAGAAGTTGCCGAACCTCGCAGCCTTCACCGCCACCCAGGCGGCATGGGCGGACTATTGCCGCGCTTTCATCAACGCCAAATCGTGGGATATTGGGCTGATGCAGCAAGATGCAACGATGGTTTGGCTGCTTGAAAGACGGAGCCTGCAGCTCCGGCGTCTCAAAAACAGTGGGCGTCACGCCCAACACTACGACAAGAAGTGACGTCATCCGAACCTCGTGTCTTGGGACGACAGGAGATTGGATGAGGTGTAACGGTCATCAATAGATTCAAAAAAGCAGGAGAACAGCCATGAGCAAACACAAGACATTCGAATGGATCAGTCCCTTGCGGTACGCGGATCAAAATTTTCTCGAAGTTTTGGTGCATGACTTCACGATCTGCCGGAAACCGGAAAACGGCGGATTTTCCCTGAACCTGGAATTCGGTCCCGAATCGCCCGCGATCTGGCACCGGCGAGGCAAGGATGAGGTCCACGAGAAACTGATCACCAACTTTTCTGAGAAAAGCCGCAAATACGGGGCCGAACTGGAGTCCTTTTTCTTCGAAAACAAGCTGGACCAGTACGACTTCAACGATCAGACGTTCCCCTTCCGTTATTGCAGCGGCGGTGCGCTGCCCATCATCACAATCGGGGAAAAGCAGTATTACCGGCTGCATTGGCGGGACATTCATCCCGTCGGATGGAACATTACGAATGGTGGTTCCGATTCACTCGTCGAAATGCTCGATCCCTCCCGAATAATCAAGAGGGAGCTTTTTGAGGAGCTGGTCGTCTTCGACCTGAAATCGAATCCCCCGTGCCGTCTGGTGCTCGGAGAGACGGGCATCGGCGGGGATGCATTCCCCTCGGAAGCCTGGCGTCTCTGGCATGCTCACATCATGTCTCGGAAAAGAAATATCAATAGTGCAGCCTTCACCAACAAGCCACTGCCCTGCGGCTGGCTTCACGGGCCTGACGACCTGACTGTGACCTACCATGGCACAGGCCCGTCGGACCACCTGCCGCACTGTGCCGACGGGTTTTTGCTCAACATCAACGCGGAGGATTTCGGCATCGAGGTGGACCGTGTGGTTCGGATCGATCTGCCCGAGACTGCCGTGATCTGCGACGGCGAGCTGATTTCAGGCTACCTGCTGAACTCTCCGATCGGCCTCTTCGAGGTTCAGGCGATGCGTGAGGCGATCCAGAAAGGCTCGACGGACTTCCGCCCGGATATCCTGTTCTTCAACGCCGAGCGCCATAATCCTGCCAATCTCGAGAAAGTGGTGAAAGCCTTTCTTGAAGAGAAAAGGCGCAACGGGCTTCTGCCCGATATTGAAATCAGGCAACTCGAGGAGGCAGATGCGAAGGGGCAGAAGTTCGATCTATGCCCCGTGTCGCGCACGGTCATCCGCCGCTGCATGGAACTGGTGGCACGGGACACTTCGCCGGACATTGGCGAGCTTGACGTCTTCCTCAGTTTTGCATCCGAAGACGAGGAGCACGCGCAGAAAGTTCACGACTGGCTCATGTCTCACGGCAAACACCGAGTGTTCTTCTCGCCGGAGTCGATCCGGGAATCGAATTTCACCAGAGCCATCTTTACGGCACTGGAGCAGGCAAGGAACCTCGTTGTCGTGGGAACTAAACTCGATCACCTGCGGAAGAACTGGGTATCCTATGAATGCCTCTCGTTTTTCATCAAAATGATGCGCGAGCAAAACGGAAAACGTCAAATCTTTACTGTGCTTCCGGGGCTGTCGGCCGACACGACGCCTCCCGCCCCCTTGGATGTCTCTACAGTCATCGCCTGCTCCGAGGAATCACTGGCTGAAAATCTGGAGGTGTTGCTTGCATCCCTTGGGTAGGGCAGGGAGAAAGAACTTTGTAGGAGAAAGGGAAAGGGAAAAATTGTGAGCTTCTGCGGGAGCTTCAACGGGCGCAATGAATCGAACGCGGCCACACCGCATTCTGATTTAGTTCCCAACACCGCCCTCTGCTCAGTCTGTCTCCCTAGCCTCCCACCAGGTCGCCACCGACCCGGAAACAAAAAACGCCGCCAAGAACCGCGTCGTCCTGGTGTTTGTCTCCTCCGCCTTCCCGACCCCGCTGAACCTGCTTTGCCAAGGCTTTGCAGACTGCGGGGAGCTACGCCGGACAGACCGAGATATGAAGCGGAAGCGCGATCTGCGGGTTGCAAGGTGCGGCATACAATCTCACGAACTCACGACTTTCATGACTATAAATTTGAGGAAATCGTCGCCCGACTCCAGCTGGACGCTCCGGCCCTGTTCCAGGAACTCCTCGCCTTCATCGCGAGCCAGCAACGGAAATAGACATCAGTTGTTTGTTTGACCACGAAAAATACGAAAACCTCGAAAAGGCATGGCTCTGCTCTCGTTTTTAACCACGAATGATGCGAATGATGCGAAAAGGCATGGTTCTGCTTTTCCGTTTGTTGAGTGTAATAGTTGCATTTAATCAGCAAATATGATAATTTAAAGCAATGAATTTTGAAGCATTGGTAGCATTAGTTGCTGACGAGCCGGTTTTTTCGTCCAGCCTTCTGCTGTCCGGGATGACGGATATGCGGCTACAGTTGTCGCGCTGGGTGAAGGCCGGGCGGCTGCATCAGATCCGCCGCAGACTGTATGCCCTGGCGCCGCCGTGGCACAAAGTCGAGTCGCACCCGTTCCTGGTTGCCAACAGCCTCCGGCGCGGAAGCTATGTGAGTCTGCAATCCGCAAGGAGCGTTTCATGAAAAAGAAATGGTTGATCATTCTGTCGTTGGCCTTCGTTGTCATTCTGTTGCTGGCCTTCGTTGCCACGATTCCCACGCT
>DAOSJS010000408.1:0-3518 GCA_035367355.1 Candidatus Hydrogenedentota bacterium | reverse complement strand
ATTTGGACTTGACAGCGAAGCTCGCATGGACCGCGATCATAGGCAAAGGATATGGCGGCGGCTCCAAGGTTCTTCGCTTGCGCGAGGGCATTGAGCGTTTCTCAGCCACCGACATCAATAATCCCGCTGCTTCGGCTCTGGCCCAGAGCGAACTGGTCGTTATGTTCGACACCTACGGCAGCTTCGCGGATTCCGCCAGTGCTGCGGGCGGGGTCATCTTCAACCACATCCCCGGCGGGTGCAATATCCTGTACATGGACGGCCACGTCAATTTCATTCGCTATCCCCAGCAGTTCCCGATTGTTGACGACGCCGCGAACGGCTATGGCATCCCTCGCCAGATAGGCCACTATGGTCTTGGATGATTGCCAGCGGAAACGCCGCGGATGCGCGTGGTTTGGCATGCTTACAGGCTGCGTGGCGGTTCTCTGCGCGCTTTCCGGTTGCGCTGAACACACTGCTCCGGTGGTGGCCGGCACGGCACTGCTGCAATGCGCAGTTCAGGACGCGGGCGCTGCAGGCGCGGCGCCGTCCGTGCTGGTCCCTCCGGGAAGTTGTCCCGGTCATTACGACATGCGGCCGAGCGACGTCGCCCGGGTTGCCCATTGCGACGCCCTTTTTCTGCACCCCTGGCAGGAGCTTATGCCCAGCGTTACGCGGCTTATTGAGGCTTCGGGCATTGCTTCCGAAAAGGTCGTTGTGATTCCCGTGCCCGGCAACTGGATGCTTCCGGACGTGTATGCTCAAGCTCTGGAGGCCGTCTCGTCCGCACTTACCACCCGCGGACTCGCCTCAGGCCGGGCACGGGATCACATTGAACGACGCTGCGCCGAAGTGCGCGCGCTGGGCGATGCGCTCCGGGATCAGCTGATTGCGGCGGGCGCGCCCGAAACGCCGGTGATCTGCCAGGAAATGATTGCTCCGGTCGTCGAATGGGCCGGATTTCCGGTTGCCGGAATCTTCGCCCGTTCGGAAGACCTCAGTGTGAGCGGCGTCCAGGCGCTGGTGCAGCGCAGCAAGGGCGAGGCGGTCGCTCTCGTCATTGATAACCTGCAAAGTGGCGACGAGAAAATGGGCGCGGCGCTGGCCGCCGAATTGGGAACTCAGTGCGTGGTCATCTCGAATTTTCCCGGAGGATTGCCGGAAACCGACACCTGGGACCAGGCTGTTGCGGAGAATGTTGAGCGCATGCTGAACGCCCTGCGGCAGATCCGCGAACCCGCGGCGTAGCCGGGGGGGCGGCCTCATGCAACCGGATGCAATAGTTCTGGAAAATGTATCGGTTACGGCGCACCATGCGACCATTCTGCACAACCTGTCGCTTCGGGTTGCGCACGGCTCCTTTGTGGGCGTTCTGGGCCCGAATGGCGCGGGCAAGACGACGCTGTTGAACGTCATCAACGGTTTGATCCGCCCGTCTTCGGGCGAGGTCACCGTGCTCGGCAAAAAACCGTTCCAATGGGAAGGGCACCGCCTCCGGTCCGAGATCGGACGCGTCGCCCAGGCTGAGCCGGTGGATCGGCGCCTGCCCATTACCGTGCGCGAAACGGTACTGGTAGCCCGCTACGGACGGCTCGGATGGCTGCGCCGGCCGGGTCCCGGCGACCACGCGCGCGTGAACGAAGCGCTCGCGGCGGTCGGCATGGAATCGTTCGCCACCCGGCCTCTGGGTCATTTATCCGGCGGAGAATATCAGCGCGTGGCCATCGCACGCGCGCTTGCACAGGATCCGCGCCTCTTCCTCTTCGACGAACCGACCGCATCCATTGATCCGCGGGTACAGTCCGAAATCGTGGCACTGGTCGAGGAGATCCACGCCGCCCGCGGAGTGACGTCGCTTTACGTGACGCACGATCTGGCCACGCTGCCCAAGACCTGCGAGACGGTGATCCTGCTGCGCGAAGGGCGAATCTGGGCCAGTGGTCCGCGCGAAGCCATGCTCGAAGAAGCGCGGCTGGCGGCGTTGTACGCCAGGAACTCAGCCACGGGTACGCCCGCCTGATGGGAGCCATGTTCGAACACACATTCATGCAACACGCCGCACTGGCCGGGCTGTGCGCGGGCATTAGCTGCGGATTGATGGGCGTTTTTGTTGTGATCATGCACCTGTCGATGCTGGGCATCTGCATTGCCCATGCGGCATTCGCCGGGGCCATGCTCGGCATCCTCCTCGGCTTCGAACCCCTCTGGGGCGCCCTGGTGTTCAGCCTGGCGGCGGCGGCGTTTGTCGGGCCGTTGGCCGACCGGGGACAGCTCAACCCGGACAGCGCCGTGGGCATTGTGTTCTCGTTCATGCTCGGGCTGGCCTTCCTCTTCGTCGGCCTGACGCCCGGTGCGAAGACGCACGCCCTCAGCCTGTTCTGGGGGAGCATATTGACCGTATCCACGACCGATCTGGCGTATCTCGCGGCCGTAACCGCCCTCATCGTGGTGCTGCTCGTGCTGTTTTTCAAGGAGATCCAGGCGGTGGTCTGCCACCGCCGCGTGGCATTTGCCGTGGGGATTCCGGCCACTGTAGTATTTTATGGTCTGCTGTTTGCGACCGGCGCCACCGTGGCCGTCTCCCTGAGGACGGTCGGGGGACTGCTCATTTACAGCCTCCTTCTGAACCCTGCAGCCGCCGCATTTCAGCTGACCTTCAGCCTTAAATGGATGTTTTTTCTGGCAGCTGCTTTTGGCGTATTTTCGTGCTGGCTGGGCCTGGCAGGGTCCTATTTCTGGGACCTTCCCACCGGCGCCTCGATCGTTATCGCCTCGTCGCTCCTGTTCGCAGCGGCTCTGGCAGTCTCGCCCAAACGGAGGATGACCACATGGCGGAGATGAACCGGCGCGACATGAACCGCCGTATCGAGGCTTTTTTCAGCGACCTCGCACCCACCTGGGACGAAGAATCCGCCTTGCCGTTTGCGGACCGCCTCGCGACCATGGTCGATGCGCTCGGCATTGCCCCGGGGCAGACCATCCTCGACGTGGGGGCCGGCACCGGCGTATTGGCCAGAGATCTGGCCGGCCGCGTAGCGCCAGACGGCCGGGTGGTCGCTGCCGATCTCGCCCGTGGCATGGTGCGCGACGGCAAGGCGCGCTGCCCGAACACTCACATTGTCTGGGTACAGGCCGATGTTCTCGATGCGCCTTTCAAACGCGGCGCATTCGACTGGGTCATCTGTTACAGCGTATTTCCCCATTTCCTCGACCAGCAGCTGGCTGTTACCGAGCTGGCCGCCCTGCTGAAGCCGGGAGGCTCCCTCGCCGTCCTACACAGCCAAAGCCGCGAAGCCATTAACGCCCACCACGAAACCGTGGGCGGCATCGTCGGCGGACACATACTCCCCGACGACTCCGGCATGGCCCATCTGCTCCGCAATGCCGGACTCCAGCTCCAGCGCCTCGAAAACTCCGACGACGGCTTTGTCGCCCTGGCTCAAGGTGGATTCAATCTCTAAGTGTACGTAGTTTGTATTACAGGGGCCGCGTAAGATAGCGTCTACAAATTTGGGGTAGACAAAAGGGGCCATTGT
>DAOSJS010000407.1:0-3527 GCA_035367355.1 Candidatus Hydrogenedentota bacterium | reverse complement strand
GACCAGGCCATTCACGACACCGCAGACCGCTCCGGTGCACAGACCCAGCAGCAGGGGCAGGGCCAGCGGGTATTGGTCCGGGTGCGCAAACGTGGCCGCGACCACACCCGCCAGCGCCACCACCGAGCCCAGCGATAAGTCGACGCCTCCCGTCAGCAGCACATGGGTGACTCCCACCGCCAGGATCCCGTTGATCGCCACCTGCCGAAGCAGAGTCAAGACGTAATCGATGGACATTGCCCGCGGCCGGGCCGCGGCGAGAACCACGCAGACGGCCACCAGCGCGAGCACCAGGCCAAAGCGCCGCCACGCGCCTTGGCCCGGTCGTTGTCTGAGAAGCTCATCCTGAGTCTTGCTGTCATCCAAACTCATCGTGCATTCGTGTCCACGCGCCGTTTTACCCCACTCCCCGGCGCCGCCGGATTATCGGGAATTTGCGCCACACCTTAGCAGAAATTGCGGGATGCTCTCTACCCATATCTGTTGCCGCGCCGCCGCACGGCGTCACGATGCCCGATGCCAACCCGGGTCCAGTCCGATGCAGGGCACTCGGCTGGATGCGCTTCCGTTGAACCCGGCTCTTTCTCAAGGCGCAGCGAATCTTCATTTTTCAAGGCCAGCGCTTCCAAGCGGATCTTCCGCCTCTTGATTTCAGACTTTTCATGCCATTCATCGAATTTCGCCGATACGGTCTCATTAGCGGCAACCATTTATCTGATCAAGACATACGACAAGCAAGCAAGACTAAAAGCTCTTCCATTGCGGGCGTTGTGATTGTTTTTGACGCGCAGGGTATGTTAGCATGCCGTTTCATACATCGCGCGTGGGAAGCCCGATTTTTCCAGCTCAGGACTGAGGTTGGGGATGGGTTTTCTTTTCGTGAGTTTACTGCGGAGTTCGCCGCAGTTATCGGATTTGCTATCCTTTTTTGGTAGGATATACAATATACGTTTACAACACGTAGAGGAGCCTGCTGCTTCGGTGCAGCGGCGAACCCTGGTTAAACGGTCACGATGAAACAATCATTCAGCACGTCAGAAGTTGCCAAATACTGCCACGTCACCCCGGACACCATCCGCAAATGGGCGGAAGCCGGCCGCATACACGTGTTCAAAACGCCGGGTGGGCATCGGCGCATCCGGCACGAAGACCTGATTCTGTTTCTCCGCGACAACAAGATTCCTATCCATGCCGATCTGCGCGACGCAGGCACGAAAATCCTGGTTGCCGATACGGAAAAATCGGTCGTAACCGTGATTCAGCGCTTTCTCGAGCGATCTCAGAATTCGTTTCAGGTGGCGATCGCGACAGATGGTTTTGAAGCCGGGCATCAGATTGCGTTGTTCCGGCCAGATGTGCTGTTCGTCGACCTGCATATGCCCGGTTTCAGCGGCGGCAACATCTGCGGGCGCATCAAAGGCAATCCCGACTACGCCAGCACGCAGATCATCGCGATGGTGAATTCGGAAGATTCGGGCATGATGGAGGTTGCCATCGAGCATGGCGCCGCCCTCTGCCTCAGAAAACCGTTCACCCCGGACGATCTGCGCCGCGCACTCGCGCGCGTTGGCGTTGAAGTCAACTGATTCCCGCCTGTCCAAAAATGGCGCGATTGTCCAGGAAGCACTTCGGGCCTGACAAGAAGGTCGTTATCTCAAACCGCTTCAGCCAGCCGGCGCCAGGTGCACCCGCGGCCACGCAACGCGCACCGTGTCGCCAGGTCCGAGATCGTAATAGGTAAACGTCTCGCCCACCGTCAGCGCCGCGCTGTCTTCGACATCGACCTGCAAGGGCGTACCGGGCACGGTGGCCGTCACGCGCGTTTCCCCTCCCTTGGCGCCCACAATGCGTTTTCCGTCGAAAAACCGCGTGGAATGGCCTTTTTTGACGGTTCGGGTGTATTCATGGGTGATCTCGCTGGCGATGCTCTTTTTTCCCAGTATCCCGGTAACACGGCCGATGCCCAGAGCCAATGTATTGGCGTGCAGGAGAAGCCTCGCACCCTCAGCCCCTGCAACATGATACGCAGTCGTTCGCGTCCAGGCGGGGTTTGAAAAAACAGCGACGCAGCCCTCGAGCCCTTCTGGAACATCCGCATCGAGGGTAATCGATCTCCCCGGCGAATCCACGTCCACTACCCTTGCCTCAAAGGCTCCTGGGCCTTCGTGAAGGATTTGCCCGTCAATTTCCAGATAAGCGCATCCGAGCGTTTCCACCAGAGCCAGTTCCTTGCCTCTGCCTTCCAGGTGAAGCGCATCACCACGAAAGACGACACTGCCACAGGACGTATCAAGGCTGCCGTCGCCCAAAAGCACCACATCGGCAGCACCGTCGGCACGCACAACCTCGACGGCTTGTTCATCAAGCCGTTTCACCGAATTCAGCCGCGGCGAGGATGAACCGGGGACGGCGGGCTCGTATACCGACAGAAACGTGCTTTCCAGAGGCGTTCCGTCGCTGGACTGACGCCGGGCGATCACGTAGCTGGACAGCGGCATGTGAGGATAGAGGCCCGGAGCGGAGGCGAAGATGGCCTGTGCCGGGTCTCCGGCCACGTGCATGCGGAGAGTGGTCGGCTCCTCGCCATCAATGGTCCAGGTGCCGCCCCAGAGCGCGGGGGGCGTTCCGGTGCGGACGTCAAAGAAAAAGCCGTACCCATTTCCCGGGGGCGGATTCCAGTACGGTTTGTTGGGATAGCCGTGGATATCGCCGTCAATACCGATACTGTGGCCCCAGTCATACCCTTCGGCGAGACTGCCTTCACGCGGCTCCAGCGCATCCAGGCCAAACGGCTCGAGGTTCGTGCCGATGCTGCCGAAACTGTAGTCATGCGTCTTTCCACCCGCCACACGGAACAGGTCGACAAGATAACCGCCTCGAGCCATGAGCGCCAGGGTACGGCGGTACTCAGTCACCTCGCTGGCCACATAGCTCATTTCACTCGTGGCCTGGACCAGTTTGATGCCGGGCAGATCGGCGAAAAGGAGCAGACTGCCGCCGGAACCGGGCTGTTCGAACTGGTTGGATTCGTCGACAGTGACGAGCGCGTGGCTGACAGTGCTCGACGCCCAGCCACAGTGGACGTGGGTGCTGCCCAGGCCATATCCGATATCGTAGGAGAGCTCGTAACCGTTTGCATAGTATAAGAGGCCCAGATCATCCGGATCGCCGTGGTTCAGACTGGGTCCAAAGCGAAGGAGGGCCGCCTGATCGCCCGCACGGAGCATGGCCATGCCTTTCATGCCGGCCACCCAGGATCCCGTTACGCGGGCGGCGACCCCTGGCGGCAATTCGGAGCTCCCTTCGGGTTCCGGGGCGGCATGCCAGAGCAGCCACGGATCGCGCTGCTCACCCCGCAACCGGGCCAGATCGCCCTCCGCGAGCCACAGCAGCGTTGCGCCGTACGCCTCGCGCTGCCCGGCGCTGGTGGTTCTTGCATAAAGCCGCTCCAGAAACCCGTAATCGGTGGCCGACATAGGCCGTGCAGGCATCAGTTTATGCTTAAAATCGGGCGCGGTATCGCCAAA
>DAOSJS010000406.1:0-3529 GCA_035367355.1 Candidatus Hydrogenedentota bacterium | reverse complement strand
GCATCTTCGCGATACAACGTCTCAACACCCCTCACGAGCCTGCTTCGCCTGCCGCAGACACTCCCGCACCGTCGTGCGGCCCGTTCCCCAACTGTGAGCATTTTGCCGCCCGCTCAGACCCCCCCCAAACCGTAACCGATGCACTTCTTTGGTCTTACGCTGGGACAATCTCCTCTCCGGCGCGGACTACTTCCTGGTTCCCGAAAACCTCAAAAGATGGAGCATAGCCCTGTTGGATTGGACTAGCCCGCGTTGCCAAGACTTCTTCAGCAGCCTTCAGCGCGAAAGTGGTCAGATTCCCTCACAATGGTTGGGCGGAATCATTCGGGATCACCGGGAGGACTGGCTCGGAATACGCAGTCAGCCCAAAGCCCCCAAACCTAAGGGGCGGAGAAGAAGCTTTTGAGACACTCGCACGGCATTGGGACGGGGTCCTGCAAGGCAACGCAGGTCCAGTCCAGGCCCTCGCAAGAGGTTTTGAAGAAGCCAATGCATGCCTGAGAGCAGTGCCTCTTTCGCGCGAGGGCTACCATGCCATTTTAAGGTAGGCCAGCAGCCTGGATTTTCGCACGATACCCCTGTTCATTCTGTCTGAATATCGCCTGGGGCCCTCGCCTCTGCGAGGAGGCGCCAGAAACGCCGTAACCATACCTCCTCGGAGAACTCCGCACGAACAAATTCCTGGGCTCGTCCACTCATGTCTGCGGAGAGGCCATGGTCCCGCTGGACCCGCACGAGCGCATTCGCGAGCGCCCGTGCGTCGCCTTGCGGGACCAGCAAACCCGTCTGAGTATCCCGCACGGCCTCGGAAATTGAACCCGCATCACTTGCAATGACCGGCAGCCCGGAAGCCATGGCCTCGAGAATCACGTTAGGCAAACCGTCACGGTCGCCATCTGTCGCGACCACGGAAGGCGCCACAAGGACATCAGACCGCAGGTAGTAGGTGCGCAGCTCGGCGTGCGGGCGGAATGGGACCAGCAATACACTATCTTCGAGCGCGAGTTCCGCGATCCTTGTTCGCAGTGAAGTCTTGAGATACCCCTCTCCTACCAACGTGCATGAAAACGGCATCCCGTCTTCTCGCAGAAGCGCACACGCGTCAATCAGGTACTCAAAGCCCTTCTTCTCGACAAGTCGCCCGACGGCCAATATGCGAAAGACGTCGTCTCCTTGTGAAGAGCGTCGTCCCGAATATTGCGTCGCGTCTATGCCGTGGCGAACCAGTTCGAAGGGTGAATCCGGGTAGCAAGCCGATAAATAGCGTTGATTGCTCAGGGTACAGGTGGTCCGGAAGGCCGCGTTGCTTATCACACATTCCGGACAACCATCCACGTAGATGTCGTGCGCGTGAGCCGTCAAGCTGTACGGAATATCCAGCGTTCGCGAAAGGCAGTATGCCACCAGCGCCGGAATCCCAAGGAAGTGTGCATGCAGATGCTGGGCATGCTTGGCACGCGGCATCCAGGCGCCGGCGCGCAGTACTGTGCTCAGACAGCGCCTCAACGCCGGAGGATGCGGGTCCTTGTGCAATGCCTGCCACGTTCGCCTGAACAAACGGTATCCACCCTGGAATTGCGCGATGTTCCACGCGAGACCATGCGAACACACGGGCGCAACGTCGATATTCATGCCCAAGCGAACAAGTCCCTCGACCTCTCGTCGAATGAACTGTTCCGAGATGGTCGGATAGTCGCCCACAATGTACAGAACGGACTTACTCATGGGTGGAAACGCTGCTTCTTGATTTCTTGCGCCTTTGATACAAACGGATCAACCACTTTTCGAAGCCGCTTCTGAAATGAGTAGCCTCTTGATAATGAACGAGTCTCCCCTTGAATTTCCGTTTAAACGCGGAAATGCTCTCGATATTCGCGCCCACCAAATCCATTTCGGAGTGCGTTTCGGAAGACACCTTGATGATGTGCCAGATCAGAAGTTCTGAAGTGCATCCGCTGATCACAGAGAAATCCGCACCAGACAGAGCGCAGTAGACTCGCCGTTCATCAAATAGGACCAGTCGCGCCACAATAGGCACACCGTCAGCGGTCCTTGCCAGGTACGTTCGCGCCTGATTCATGCCTGTCAGGGCGCGTAAGAGATCGGTGAAGCCCGCGGACCCAATGGGGGTGTGAAGGCCCTGGCGAGCAAACGTATTGGTGTAAAGTCCAAAAAAGATACGCGGCTCGCATGGACTCATAATTTCAATGCCCCTTCGCTCGGCCCTGCGTATTTTTTTACGCAACTGGTGCCCGAAACGTTGCCAAAGCTCGTCCGTATCCGATATGTCCAGGAGGTAGGTAGCGCGTTGGGCTACCTTCCATTCCCGCCCCAGGAAATCGGGCAGCAGGGCAGAAGGCGACCCGGAAACCGTGACGACCGAGTAGCTCTTCGCGAGGTCTTCAAACAGCCTGCCAACGCACATTGATGTCCGGCCCCCAAGATCATCGCGAAAAACTGGATTGGCATAGGGTGTTGCAAAGGCACGCCGCGCCAAGCTAAGCGGCCCCCGTTTGCGCACTTGAAGAGGGATTCCACCAACGAGGCGCCCGTCCAGAAAGACACCCTTGATGTGCACCCTGTCCCCCGCGGCCTTGGCGATGTGGCGCAACCAACGGGAATCATGGTACACGGTTCCGCTGTCGGCCAAGTTCACGATCGCATCCCACTCCGCGAGTTCCGCGGTTCCAAGCGGGCGCACCTCGATAGGTGGCGCAGACCGCACTACCTGAGATCTTCCCCGTCTCATTTCCGCAAAGACCTCATGAGGTTCTTCACCCCGGCAGCTGTGCGTAGCGCTGCGCCGCCGACTGTACTCGCATGGCAGGAGAAGTCGAACACGTCCACCAATCGAGGCCCGAACGCTCGCTTGAATCGATCGATGCTCGCGACGCCATGACCTACAAGATCTATCTCCTTATGCGTCGCCGCAAATGCCCGCATGACGTGCCACCACATCAGGCTCATGGCATCCGTCTTTCGCAACTGCGGATGCGAGGCGGCAAGCATAAAGTACGCGCGTCGTGCGTCCTCCCCAGTAACCAGTGCGGCTGCGGGATCTCCAGCGCGCGTGCAAGCAAGAAAGAGCCTCACTATGCCTGCCCGGCGGGCCATGCCGAGAGTCTCACAAATCTGTTCGCGAGACAAAGGCATCGGTATTCCCTGCCGCTCGTATGTCTTCGTATAGAGTTCATAGAAGGAATTGGCGTCAGAGACCTCGGTAACAGTCACGCCAAGCTTCGCGGCTTTCCGGACGCGCTGCCTGACCTTTCGGTCAAACCCTCGCCACAGAGCATCGAGGTTGGAAATGTCGAGCAACGGGGTCTTCCGGACGGTGAGGTCTGCGCAAAGGCCGGCGAATCCGTTAGGGGATGCCCCCGGCGCCTGAACAACCCGGAAATGGCTGTATTCCTTTGACAAAACTGAAAACAGTTTTGCCGGACCACATTCGGAGGTGTTGGCACCGGTGAGCACACCGCTGTAGGCGGTTGCCCAGGGTTTTCGTGCAACACGTAAATGGTATCTTTCG
>DAOSJS010000405.1:0-3549 GCA_035367355.1 Candidatus Hydrogenedentota bacterium | reverse complement strand
GTTGATCGCATCCGTGGCGTTGTGCAGGGCGCGGATTAAATCTTTGGGCTGAGCCATCGGCGACACCGGGATCGCGCGCATGGCCTTTGCAAGGGGGCGAATCCACCGCACGGCGTAGATTTCCTGTGAAATCAGAAAGCGTACCGGACGATCGATCGAGGCCGTGAGGATCAGCGCATCCACGAACGAGGTGTGATTGGCGACGATGAGCGCACCCGTCTTTTCCGGGATGTGATGCCGGCCGTGGGTGTCGACGCGGTATATCGTGTTACCCAGGATCCAAAGCACCGTCCGCAGGATGAACATGGGGAGGCGCAGGCAAAGGTAGAGGCCCATCAGCAAAGTCATGCCCGCGCCCGCAATGAAGATGTTGTAGGGGTTCACCTTCTGGCCCGTGGGCACGAAGATCGGTTGAATCAGCAGCACGAGGCCGGCGATCGAGATGCCCAGGCAGGTCACGATGTTGTACGCCGCGATGATGCCGCCTTTCATCTCGCGCGGGCTGCGATGCTGCAGTGATGCGGCCAGCGGAACTTCAAAAAAACCGGCCGACCAGCCCAGCGCAAAGAGGAGCGCCGTCAGCACAGGAAAGGAGGTCCAGGGCAAATACAGCAACCCGGCCATAACCGTCATGCCTGCCAGTCCCAGCGGCACCAGGCCCAGCTCGATTTTCCGGCGCGACAGATAACCCGCTGTCACGCTTCCCAGGCCGATGCCCAGGGCGACCGCAAGTTGCAGATAACCCACGTACTGGTGCGACCAGTTCAGAACGCTTTCGCCCAGCACGATGACGTTGCTCTGCATCAGACCGCCGAAAAACCAGAAGAACCCGCCGCCGACCATCGTCAGGAACAGCACATGATCCCGCCGGAAGCATTGAAAATACTTCCCCAGACCCGACCAGGGATTAAAGGAAATGCGCCGGTCCGGGCATGCCGCCGCCACGTGTGTCACCTGATACGAGGCGACCAGGCCCAGGGTCGACAAGAGGATGAGCAGCGTGGACAGCCAGTAGACGCCCAGGCCCAGATCCATCAGGGGGCCCACGATGCCCACGCCCAGGATGATCGCGACAAACGTCGCCATTTGAAGGATGCCATTGCCCCACGACAGCCGGCTTTCCGGCAGCATCTCCGGCAGAATCCCGTATTTGGCGGGGCTGAAAAATGCGCTCTGCATGTTCATCATGAAGAACATCACCGCCATCAAGGGGACGCTGTCAATCCAGAAGGCCAGCAATCCGACAACCATCACGCCCACTTCCCACCATTTGGTCGCGATAGTCACCTTCCGTTTACTGTACCGGTCGGCCAGCGCGCCGGTCAGCCCCGGGAACAGAAGGTACGGAAGGGCAAACATCAACAAGCCGAGGGCTGCAAGCACGGTGGTAACCCACGTGGCCGGACGGCCCGCCGCCTCATTCGCGAATTTGTCGCACAAGTAGTAGATCAATACGAACTTGTACGCATTGTCATTGAACGCTCCCTGAAACATGGTGGCGATCAACGCCCAGAATCCCTTGACGTCGAATCGCTCGTTTGCATCCGGTTGGCGGGCCGGCGCTGCACTATCCATTGTTGATTCTCCTCAAACAGGGCTCCGTCCGAAATGAGCCACATCATAGCCAATTAACGCGCCAATGTCAGCGTTCACCTGCATCTGAAATCATCCTGCCGATTTGCCGTGTTTCGTTGAATTTGCCAATTCCCACAGCCTCGCGCGAACCGGCTCCAGCAGGCCAATGAGCCGTCGGACTTCGTTTTCGTCCAAATCCCCCAATACACGGCGGATGGTGTCGCGGTAGACGGGCTCCAGGGCGTCGACCACCCGAAGGCCCGCTGCCGTCAGTTCCACGTGATAACTCCGCCGGTTGTCTGGAACGGAGCAGCGTTCCACGTAGCCCTTCGACACGAGCTTGTCGAGTACCGATGTCACGGTGGCGCGGGTGACTACCAGATGACGCCCCAGTTCGACCTGGGTCAGCGCGCGTGTCTTGTATTTAAGAGCAAACAGGACATTGAACTGGGCCTCCGTGAGGCCGAATTGCCGCAATATCTTGCCGGCCACAATGGATGCCAGCGTGCTTGTTCGCACAATGCCGAGCATCGCCTCGTGGCAGATGTCTTCAAACGGCAGATCGAGGTCGAGTTCTTTCTGCAGCACCATCAGGGTAAACCCTCCGTCTGTTGTCTGCCCTTATTGTATGCAATCAAACAGTTTTATGTCAAGCAAAAAGTGAACTATTTGAACCGCCGGCCGTGTTCATTCAATGTCTTACGCCAACCATCTATAATGAAATGAGTTAGAATAAGGCCCCGGCGTGCCGGAGATGCCAGGCCCGGGGCCGCTTCCACACCGGGCCTGGGACATTGAGAGGTTGCCCGTTGAGTCAGTTCGGTGGAAATAGGCAAGGAAGTCTGTTGTGACGCAATCAAAAGTTGAGTCGCTGCCCGCTGGCGGAGCGCGGTCGCGGCCCGCCTGGGTCGACGCGGCGCTTGTTGTGGCTGCGGTTGCATCGGGGGCGGTGGCCTATTTCGTTTTGCCCGCTTCCATGGAGGAGCCTGCGCGCCGCATGGCCACGATTTTCGTTGTCGCCCTGGTTCTCTGGGTGACCGAAGCGGTGCCTCTCTTCGCTACCAGCACGCTGGTGATCGCAGCGGAGGCCTGGTGGCTGACGCTGGAAACCGGTTGGGAACGCCCGATCATCTACACCGATATCTTCGCATCCCTCGGCAGCCCCATCATCTTTCTGTTTCTTGGCGGATTTATCCTGGCCAGGGGCATACAGAAAGAAGGAATTGACGTGCAGCTGGCCGCGGCCCTCATGCGCCCCTTCGGCAGGCATCCGGGAGGTGTTCTGGCCGGCGTCATGCTGATCACCGCTCTGTTCAGCATGTTCATGAGCAACACCGCGACCACCGCGATGATGATTGTGCTGGTGCAGCCTCTGGCGCTGCAGATCCCCGCCGACGATCCGTTCCGGCGCGGACTGGTGCTTTCCGTGCCATTTGCTGCGAATGTGGGGGGCATCGGGACGCCCATCGGCACGCCGCCCAACGCGATCGCGCTGGAGGCGCTCCGCGCCCGCGGGCTGGAAATCAATTTCTTCCAGTGGATGGCCTTCGCGATGCCTTTGCTGATTGGGACGCTGATCGCCATGTGGCTGCTCCTGCTCGTGATGTACCGGCCCCGGCGGAAAGGCCTGCAGGTTGAGGTGAAGAGCGACTTCCAGCTCACGCGAAACGCCGTAGTCGTCTATGTGACCTTTGCCATCACACTTGCGCTTTGGCTGGGCTCTCCCTGGCTCGACCAGTTTTTCGGGCTGGACCTTCCCACGGCCGTCGTGGCGGTCGTGCCGGCGGCCTTGTTGACCGCTACGAGGGTCATCAGCCGGAAAGACTTCAATTCGCTGGAATGGGACGTGCTCGTGCTTATTGCGGGCGGCATAGCCCTCGGCAAGGGCATGGGCCTCACCGGGCTCGACGTGTGGCTGGTGGAGGCGCTTCCCACCAGTCAGATGAGCTTTTTTGTGCTCGTGGCGTCATGCTG
>DAOSJS010000404.1:0-3552 GCA_035367355.1 Candidatus Hydrogenedentota bacterium | reverse complement strand
AGCGATAACGCCCGCGGAGAACTATCGAGGCGTATCCGGCGTATCAGCGCCCGGAATTGATTCGCCCCGGGGGGTTTCTGCATAGTGCATGCGGACGGCAGGGAATGCCGTCCGCATATCGTCAATCGGAACGCCACCAGACCGTGGCCGCGCGCACCGGGCCCGGCAAAGCGCAAGGATGCTCAGACATGACCAATCGATCTTCCTGTGTTATCGGCGCGTTGGCCGTTTTCCTCTGCTGTGCGGCCTGGGCCCTTGCAGATGCTGGGATACTTCCGCACGGCGACGCGCCGCCGCCGGTGACGTTCCCGCACTTTCCCGATACCGCGCACGCGTTCGTGTGGCGCAACTGGAATGCCGTCGAACCGGCAAAGATCGCCGAGGTGCTTGGCGCATCCGTCGAAGACATCACCGCGATGGCCGTTTCGATGGGATTGCCTGCCGAGCCCGTGGTGTCCCCCGAATTAAAGAGGCGCGGCTATGCCACCCTTATCCGGAGAAACTGGCACCTCCTGCCGTATGAGCAATTGCTTCAACTCATCGAAATGACCCCGGAGCGTCTCGCATTCATCCTGCGTGAGGAAGATTTTCTGTGGATCAAGCTCGGGCAGCGCAAGCCGGCCTGCCCGCCTGTGCGGTACCAGCCGCCCGACGCCGCAGCGAGCGCGAGGGCCGCGGAAATCCGGGACTTAGTTCACGAGGCTTTCGGCGACGAAATTGCCCTTCCCGCCGAGCCGCGCTTCGATTTCACCCGCCAGATCAAAGACATCCCCGCCGGCTACACGCCGCCGCCCGCGGCGGCCACATTGAGCGATCCGCGGCGGCTGGTCTATTCGTACGTGGCCGTCTTCGGCGATCCGCTGCTCACGCCTGAACTGAATCCCTACCCGGACGGTTTGCTCGCGCGTTTGTCGGAAGTCGGCATCAATGGCGTGTGGCTGCAGGGCCTGTTGAGAGATTTGGCGCCGGGCGGCGACGCATTCCCCGAATTCGGCGAAGACCACGAGATACGGCTCGCCAACCTCCGGGAACTGGTCCAGCGCGCCAAGACGTTCGGCATCGGCATCTACCTGTACTTCAATGAGCCGCGGGCTCTTCCCAATGCCTTCTTTGAGAAGCATCCCGAGTACGCCGGCGTACGGGAAAACGATTTGACGGCCCTGTGCACGTCTCATCCTGCGGTACGCGCGTGGATGGGCGACGCGCTGGCCCACATTTTCCGCGAAGTGCCGGATCTGGCCGGGATCTATGCGATCACGGCGTCGGAAAACTTGACCAACTGCGCGTCTCACGGCCAATGGAGCGAATGCGAACGCTGCAAAGACCGCACGGACGGCGATATTCTCGCGGAAGTGGTTCAGGTCCTTGAAGAAGGCGTGCACCGCTCCAATCCGAATGCCGCTGTCCTGATTTCCGATTGGGGCTGGCACGGCCATGGCGACGCCCCCGACATCATCGCGCGCCTGCCGAAATCGGTGTATCTGATGTCCGTCAGCGAATGGCACCTGCCCATCGAACGTGGCGGCATCCGGTCAACGGTCGGTGAATATTCCATTTCTGCGGTCGGTCCGGGCCCCCGCTCCCTGGCCGAGTGGAAGTCGGCCCGTGAAGCAGGCCTGAAAACCGGCACGGAAATCCAATTCAACAACACCTGTGAAATCGCGACCGTACCGTATCTCCCCGTCATGGATTTGATCGCCGAACACTGCGTCAATCTGCGCGAGGCGGCCCAGCTCGACGCCATGCTGATCGGCTGGACCATGGGCGGGTTTCCCTCCCCCAACTTTCAGCTTGCGCATCGCCTGAGCGAGTCGCCCGCCCCAAGCGCTGAGGCGGCCCTGGATGATGTCGCTCGTGAACGATTCGGCCCCGATGCCGCGCCCTGCGTGCGCAGGGCATGGACGCTCATGAGCGAGGCGTTTCGCGAATATCCGTTTTACATCGGCGTGGTATACACCTCGCCTGTGCAGTGCGGCCCCGCCAACCCTCTCTTTTCAGCCTCCACCGGTTACAGTGCGACCATGTGGGGATTTCCCTACGACGATCTGAAAGGCTGGCGCGGACCCTACCCGCCGGACATTTTCGCGTCGCAATTTGAAAAGGTGGCGCAGGGCTGGCAGCCGGGTCTGACTGAGCTGGAAACCGCGTTGCAGAAAACACCTGAGCATCTCCGCACCGAAGCCGCCGGCGACCTTCGTCTGGCCCGTGCCGCCGCCATCAATTTCCAGTCGGTGGCCAATCAGGCCCGGTTCGTGATGGCACGCGACGCCCTCGCCGAAGCCGGGGATGCGCTTGAACCCGAACAGCGGGAACAGCACCTGGCCGAGCTTCGGAAGGTCCTGGAATCCGAAATTGATCTCGCCCGGCAGCTCTTCACCCTTACCCGTGAAGACTCACGCATCGGGTTTGAGCCGTCGTGCCAGTATTTTTATCTGCCGCTCGATCTTGTGGAAAAAGTGCTGAACTGCCGCTGGCTCCTGGAATTCTGGGGACTGAATTCCTAAGAAAACGTCTAGGGTAAGCACATCGGCTTTTGATGCGGCGACTTGCAGGGACAACTCTGTTTCGTGCAGACAAGACCTGCGGGAGGACTGACATGCCTGCGGTAACGCGATCCCTTGTTTATCTGGCGGCCGCGCTGAGTTTTCTGTGTCTCAGCCCGCGTGTTTTGGCACAGGATCCGGCCATCGCTACGTTCGACCTGGGCACCGCACAGCTCTCGATCGACGCCCTGGGTTACCCAACACTCGAACTGGCGGACACCGATGCGCCCTGGCCGGCCGCAGCCCAGCCGCTCGTCTGTCTGGACACGGAAGGCGGCCTGCTTCGTCCGGAACGCGTGACGGCGGAGAATGGGCGGCTGACGGCGCAGTTCCCCGGCGGCGCTTTGTGCGAATGGATCGTCACCCCGGGCGCGGGCTTTCTCATCTTTGAAGTCACCCGCCTGGACGTGCCCGAGGCGGCGCGTTTAAAGCTTTGCTCGCTTCGCGCGCCCGAGAACGCTGAAATCATGTCCACATTGAACGCCGCAAGCACGCCCACGCACATCGTTGCCTTATCCGCAGCCGAAGTGAACGTGCTCGCCCATATACGCGCCATCGGCCGCAGAGACGGCGACAAAGCCGGGTGTTCCCATGAATTTCAGCCCACGGACGATGCCCGGGTGGGCGCCACCGCGGCGCGGTTCAGCGCCACATCCGGCGGCGAAGCGGGCGGCTGGAGCGTCGTGGGCCATGACTTCCTCCGTCCTCTGGATCTCACAGGCTGCACCGCCATCCGCGCCTGGGTTCACGGGGACGGTAAAGGCCAGCAGCTCAAAATCCAGCTCAACGACGGGCGCGGCGGCTACCGGGACACCTACATCCCCATCACTTTCCAGGGCTGGCAGCACATCACGATCGATACGCCCGCGCTTGACACCCTGCGCTACGATAACGCCGTCACGCTCAGCGTCTATTACAACAGCCTGCCCGCGGGCGAATCGGTGTCCTGCCTTGTCGATCACATCGAAGCCCTGGTCGAGCGCGATGGAAAACAGGAGGCCATTCTGCT
>DAOSJS010000403.1:0-3582 GCA_035367355.1 Candidatus Hydrogenedentota bacterium | reverse complement strand
ATGCCTTTGATGTAGTTTTTGGCGATGTTGAGATCGCCGTCATACTGGCAGGCCGAGGTCGGGTTGTCGACGAGCCTCGGGTCGTATTTTCCGATGACATCGCGGGCCATGTTGGTATGCCGTTCGACTTCGACGATCTTGTTCTGCATGTCCGGGATGATCGTGGCAAAGATGGCCAAGACCGTCACCAGCGAAGCAGCCCAGTAGACATACTGTTGCTTACGGCGCGCCCCTTCGATAATCCGCGGCGGGATCAAATTGATGCCGATCGGCACTTCACCGCAATTGCGCAAGGCCAGCCCCAGCACCACAGCCGCCTGTTCGGGGTGTTCATTCACCGCCTGCGCCGCCGGCGCGATCGCCAGTCCGGCCAGCGGCTGTGCGATCCGGACCTCCATGTTCAGCTGGCGCTGGAAGTACGGCACGATGTTGCGCAGGCAGGCGCCGCCACCCGTAATGACCACCCGGGACACCGGTCCGCCGCCCGGCTGTGAGCGGAAATACGCGAACGACCGGTTGATCTCGGTAACCAGCCGGTTCAGCAGTTGTCCAATGACCTCGCCGCCCTTGCCGTCACGCTGCGCGTCGCCCGTCGGCGCAAAGCCGCGCTGCCGTTTCAGGCGCTCGGCTTCTTCGAAGTCCATGTTGAACGTATTGCCGATCGCGTTGGTAATATCATTGCCGCCGAGGTTCAGGCTTCTCGTGAACCGGAATTGCCCCTCGCGCTCGATGACGATGTCCGTCGTGCTCGCCCCCAGATCGATGAGCGCTACGCACTCGCCGTGGGCGCCAAATTCTCCCGCCGTTTTCAGCCAGTTATATGCGGCAACGGGGCAGACATCCACAATACCGACCGCGCGCTTCGCGGACTTGATCGCATCCAGGCGTTTGTCTACGACATCCACCTTGATCGCGGCCATCAATACGTCATAACCGCCCGCTTCCGTGCGGGCAAGCACCTGATAGCCCAGCGCGATCTGATCGAGAGAGAATGGAATCTGCTGTTGAATTTCGTAGCGGACGATCTGGGGAACCTTGTGCTCTGGCACGGGAGGCAGTGCGCGCGTGCGAGTAAACACCGACTGCCCCGGCACACCGAACACGGTTTTGCGTGCTCGGATTTTCGCCTCTTTGAGCATGTCGTTGAGCACTTCCGAGACACGGGCCGCCCGCTCGGGTTCAGGCGTGGAAGGCGGCAAATTAAGCTCCCGCTGCAGGTACTTGGTCAGCTGGAAGCCCGTCTTTGTCTTAGTGAGCTCACACACCCGCAGCGCACTGGAACCAATGTCCAGTACGAGCCGCCGTTGGAGCCGAGGACTTTTTAAAGACGCCATTCGTTACTTTCCGCCGTACTTTTGGCAGCAGTGCCGGGTAACCAGCCGCAAACCCGATTCCAGCACAAAGCCAACCTCGTTTGCCGTGCGAGGCGGCGCGAAATCTGCACCCCCTCATGATCGGCCCCAAGTCATAAACCCTTACAAATGATTGTAATAAAGAAAGCCATGTGTGTCAAGAGTTAAATCGCACCAGACAATTGATCCCTCTGCCCTGTTTTGCTTAGCGCCGGCCTCTCGCATCCCATGCCTCAATATCCATCACACATCGGAATCCGTAATCCTTACGCGCTACATCCATGCGGTCAAAATGGCGGCGGGCGCAGCGCACATCAAATGGTTCGCTGGTAAACGAGCCGCCCCGGAGAACCTTATAAATCTGGCCATAATCCTTGGTCACGTCCGGATTACCGGGATAGGCTTCATACCAGCTCGACGTCCACTCCAGGACATTTCCCGCCATATCCGCGCAGCCGTACGGGGAGTTTCCGGCAGGATACTGCCCCACTTCACGCAATTCAAGGACGGCCGAGGAGAGGGAGTTGCAGTTTTTCCGGTCAAAATCGTTTCCCCACGGGTAGGTGCGTCCATCCGTGCCCCGGGCAGCCTTTTCCCATTCGAGCTCGGTGGGGAGCCGTTTGCCGATGGCCGATGCATAAGCCGTTGCCAGTTGGAAGGTAATGCCTGTAACGGGATAGGCTTCGCGGCCTTGCGGGAAGGTATGGGCAGGCACGACGGCCTGATACTGCTCGTTGGTTACCTCATACTTATCAATAAAGAAGGCCTCCAGATGGACCTTTCGCTGGGGGCGTTCGTCCGGTGCCGCATTGTTCACCCCGCAGATAAACTCTCCGCCGGCCACCAGCACCATGCCCGGAGGCGCCTCCCCCACATTCAGCTCGAAATGCATCGTCTCCTGCTCGTTGGGGCCCAATTCAATGGAGCGTTCAGCCTCCACAAAGCCCTTGACCTTCAGCCCCACCACATAGGTACCCGGGCGCAGAGACAGAGTTGCGGGGGTCACCACATCCTGAAGTTTCTTATTTACAATGATTTGCGCACGCTCGGGCACCGAGGTCACCTCCAGCTGGGCGGGTTTTGGCTCCAGCTTGTGGCTGGTTGAGGCGAGCAGGTCCTCATGCACCGTGATCGTTCCCGAAAACGGCTCATAGTCCTCCAGTTCCAGCGTATAGCTGATCTGCCCCGCGGGAACACTGCGCCGGAGGATCGGTGTGGTGCCCAGCTCGGTGCCGTCGCTGAGAACGACCCGGGCACGCTCGGGTTGCGAATTGATGGTGAGCCATCCGGTGCGCGGGTGCATTTCAATGTGCACGCGCTGTTCGCGGCCCCGTTCCGGCACGACGGCATTGGTCATGGCATCCCGGTAGCCCGTCTTTGAGACCTGAATAAGGACGCGGCCCAGGGGCAGGCCCTCGATGGTCAGGGGCGTATGGCCGCGCGGCTCGCCGTTGATGACGACAACCGCACCCTCTTCCGGAGCGGTTTCAATGATCAGCGCACCGCCGTACTGCCCTCCCCGGCAAGCGCACAGAATCATCACCGTCAGCACGAGCATTACTCGCACCGCTGGCGCCAGCTTTGCCGGCATGCACTGCAGCGACTTCTTCATCCGCGTGTCCTTAAGCCCACCCATACGCTCCGCGGCTCACGCATCCAACACCCCCCGGGAGAGCCGCCCGTGCAGGCCCTGCAGAAGCCTGCGTCAGGACAAGGAAGCGGCCCTCCCCACGGCAGCCATCACTTGCTCCTGCGTTCCATTAAAGCCGATCCGCCGCTATTCCGCAAGTCTTACCCCCGGCAGTACCCCCGGATGTCCTCAAGGAGGCGGGGAGGCGGGACAAAAAAAGGCCGGACCCCCTTCGTCTGAAGGGAGGTCCGGTCCTCCATGCATGTGCACCAACCTTCGCCCATACACCCTCTGGATGCGTGCTATTCTTCGCGAAGGATGATCTGTTGTTTGCCTCGCTGGCGTTGACGACCGAGGTAATCTCCCATGCTGGTATCGCGCACAACCTTGAAATGTACGCTCGCCGGCGAGGTGTCGATCCGTTCGTTGTTGTTCCAGTCACGGTCACCGTTCTCATCCCAGAAGGCCTGGGCTTCGAACACGTACGACACTTCATCCCGGCCAGGCGGAATGAAGTTCAAATCCTCGGAGGGGACCACAAAGGGTACCTCGTATGGAAGCTGAAGCGTCTGGATCTCGCCTGACGCGCGGTAGTAGTCC
>DAOSJS010000402.1:0-3597 GCA_035367355.1 Candidatus Hydrogenedentota bacterium | reverse complement strand
GATCCCGCCCGACTACAGCGATCGTCTGTTGCGCGGGGAAAGCGCCCAGATTCAGGTGCTTCTCGACGGCAGCGATTCCACCGTGGCCATGCAGGCGCTGCAGGTCATCAACGCCATCGCCCTGCGTAAATCCATCGACATCATTTCGCAAAGCGCGAACATGCCCGGCGCCTTCCCGATCGATGCGCGGCCCCGGGTCTTGTTCAATCCCGACATGAAGACTCCGTATTTCATGGTGCCGGGGCTTGTGGGCATGATCATGCAGTCGGTGACCATGCTCCTGACGGCGTTCGCCGTGGTGCGCGAAAAGGAGACAGGCACGCTGGAGCAACTCATGGTGACGCCGGTGTCGCGCCTGGGCCTCATGCTCGGCAAGCTGCTGCCGTTCGGCGTTGTCGGGTTTATCGAGATGGTCTTCGCGCTGGTTCTGATGCGGATCCTGTTCCACGTGCCCATCGCCGGAAACGTGGTCCTGCTGGGGATGTTCGGGCTGATTTTCGTGTTTGCGACGCTGGGCATGGGCCTGCTCATCTCGACTATGGCTCAGAATCACATGCAGGCCGTGCAGCTGGCCCTTCTGATCATGCTGCCTTCCATTCTGATGTCGGGGTTCATGTTCCCCATTGAATCCATGCCCAAACCCCTGCACGCGGTGGCCTATGCAATCCCCGCAACCTACTGGATCCGGATTCTCCGCGGGATCAGCCTGCGGGCGGCGGGCTTCGCCGACTTATGGGACCAGGGCCTGTGGATGCTGGTGATTGGGGTGGTTGTGCTGGCCGTGGCGGTTTCCCGGTTCCGAAAGACGCTGGCCTGAGCCCTGCATTTCGCCAGCAGCACCGAGCGGCGCACGCGCAACACCTGGCGCCATATACTGACGCCGGGGCCCGTGGGCGCGGAAAGACGGTCCCCGATCCCCGCTCGAGATCGGAGCGCCGCTATTTCGGCGCGCCGACTTCCTCGTGTTCTTCGCTTGCGCCCGGCTCACCGAATTCGAGTTCAGCGGTCTGAGGCACCGCCTCGGGTACGATGATCTCGCACTTGTCGCCGTCGCAGAAGAGGTCCTGCGCCTCATCGGTGTACATGTTGGAGAAGTCGAGCGGTCTCAGGCGCGACACCGCGTGCTCGTACATCTCTTTCGAGATCTCCTGGTAGGGCGCCTGCGCATACTGGTGGTCGCTCAGCGGCAGGAAACTGATGGATTTCAGGCGCGTCTCGTACAATTCCAGGATTTTGGGGATGTCCTGCGCCTCTTCCTGCCGGAACGTGATCGTGGCGCTGACCTGATTGTCCGCCCAGTAGTGCTGCATCTGGGCGACGTTTTCGACCTGTTCCCAGACTGAGACGTCGTTTTTCGAACGGTCGAAATTTTCGGTGCGCGCGGGGAAGTACACCACCCAGGTGTTGTCGCCGTAAACCGATTCCTCGATGTGATAGCCGGCGTTGCGCAACGGTTCGACCAGTTTGCTCGTCTTGTCGATGCGCATCGCCCGCAGATAGTACTCGGAGTGTGCGTAATGGATGCCCGGGGTCACGCCTGGAAGCAGCGATACCGTGCCGCTGGGTTTGATGCTGGTCTTTTTGATGCTCTCCGGCACGCACAACCACTGCGCGTAGATGCGGTCCAGGTTGCAGACGTATTTGTAACCTTCGTCGCACCAGTTGAAATGCGTGCGGCGCCCGTGCCGTTCGAAGGACTCGATGATGCCGGATTGCGACAGGCCGATGCGGCGATTGCGCAGCATGATCGCATTGGTGCGTTCGTTGTGCGTCGGCACCAGTGTGACGGTCTTGGCGTACAGGTACGCAAATTTCAGCGTGCGTTTGTATTCTTCCAGTGTCTCGTGCCGCGAAGGAAAGGTCTCCACCAGATTGCAGATTTCATACGACTCGAGGCTTTGCTCGGCACAGGGATTCGTTCCCGCCACCTTGGCATCCTGCCAGGTTTCGCCGTCTTTCATCCGGCCGTAGGCCTGCGCGTTACGCAACCAGAAATAGCCGGGCTCGCCGTTTTTCGCGGTCTGCTGGCCCACGGCTTCGTAATCCATTCCCAGTTCCGCGGAGATGCTGTTGTTCGAGGCCCACCGCCAGTTCCGCAGTTCCTCGGGGAACAGCTCGGGGTCTTTGAGTTTGAGATAGGCTTCGTCGCAGGGGTCGCCCAGAGCCAGCTCCGCCGTCCGGCGCACGCCGCCCGACACAACGCATTTCCCGATCACGTTCATCAGGTCGGTGATGTCGGTCGACGTAATGCGCTCGCCAATACGCCGCGACAACACCTTGTCCGTGTTCACGACCCCTTCCATCAGCGGTCCGGGGCCGGGCGCAATGCCGCCGAAGGTCCGGATCGGGGAGCCCTGCGGGCGCACCTGTGAATAATCGATCCGGGCGGGGCGTTTGCAGGTGCCCGCGTACGAATTCAGGATGATGCGGATCAGCTCCACCCATCCCTCTTTGCTGTCTTTGACCACGTGGGTGTAGTCCGGATCCACCTCCGGCTGCTGCACCATCAGTTTGCCCGCGCCCCTGGTGTCGAAGGCCACGCCGGTGCCCAGCATCGACATGTCCATCAAAAAACAAAACGGTTCCGAGAACTCGAAATCGATCTCTTCCGTCGACACAAACGCGCAGTTGTTCAGCGCCGCCGAACCGCGCTGGTAGATGTAGTCCGTGCCCATCATCCAGAGGCCGCGTCCGGGGGGGAGGAATTTGAAATCCCACATCAGCCGGAACATTTCCTGGGCCGAGCGCTGGGCTTTCTGTTTGTCCCAGGGCAATTTGAGATTCCGGCAATGGGTCAGTTGAATGGTGTAGCACCCTTCCACGACCCGCCGGCAAGTTTCCCAGTATTCCTCCGTGCGGTCCGGTTCGCCGGACACGGGGCGGGCGTACGTACGCTTGAAGGTCACATAGCCGAGCGGCCCCCAATCCGGCTGCCGTCCCATGTACTGCGCCAGAAATTGCGGGTCCAGTTCAAGCCGCTCTTTCACGTCGAATAGCATGTCCCCAGATTCCTCTTTGTATTAGACCTTTCGATGGGGAGTTTTGACCCAGGGCAGGCCGTCCACCATCTCGACTGTATAATCCCCAAAGATGTTCGGATACCGCTCCCTGACCGCCTTATAGACTTGTCCAAACACCAGGCGCAGTTCTTCCTCCGCATCCGGCGCCGTGCGAATTTCAATCACGTGGCGCAGGGTGCGGAAGTTGCACGACCAGCCCACGGTCGTCGCCAGGCCCAGGGGCGCGACGCGCCGGAAGGCGGAGGTGAGCTGTTTTTTGATCGCGAACGTCCCTTCCTGGTCGATGGCGAACGTATCGGCCAGTTCGCGCTGCACCTGCTCCAGCTGCTCCAGGGTGCGGCAGAAGATCTCGAGGCCTTGCTCGCTCTCGCGGATCTGCAGGGGCACATACGCCGACAGGCGGCTCAGGCGGACGTAGCGCAGCGACTCCTGGGAGATCGCCGTGCCTGCGCGGTGCCGCACCAGCTCATGCGTGAACACGCGGCTGACATCCGCAAACACGAAGTTCAACACCGCATGTTCCAGCACGCTGCCGTGGCCGACCTCGAGGATGTGGCCGAGATACACGTCGTTGCCT
>DAOSJS010000401.1:0-3606 GCA_035367355.1 Candidatus Hydrogenedentota bacterium | reverse complement strand
GAACACGCCCTTGGGCTGAATCCACCGGCCCTTGTCGGCCTTGTCGATCCATTCTTCAAACAGGGCCATCAGTTTTTCGGCCGTCTCGCCCCGTTTTTCCCGGCTCTGCGTGCCGCCAAATTTCCAGTTCAGGCCGAACAGAGTCCTGGTATCCAAATAGGGGGCGAGTTGCCGCAACGAATAGCGCAGCGTGTCGCTTCGAAACCAGGGCGAATCGGGCACCTGATGGTTCTCGAAATGGACCACGCGCGGGGCGAGCTCCTGCATGAGCCGCGCCTCTTCGTCACGCTTCTTTTCTGCGCGTTCCAGGTTCGCCAGCAGTTTGTCGCGGTTCGGCATCAGGATGGCATCCCGTTCCTGCGTGCCCGCCCAGCGGTTCATGACATTCACCCCATCCATCGCCGTGGGGCAGTAAAACACGTTGGAGCGAATCTTCGACGGATCGTCCTGGCCGGCCATGGCCACATAGGCCGCATGCCGCCAGTTCACGGGTGCGCCGCCCAGCAGGAGGGGGAGCGCCTCCATGCCCTGCTCAGCCAGCATGCGCGAGACCGTGATCATGTGGTTCGACGTCTGCACCAGCAGCGCGGACATGCCGATCGCTGTGGCGCCGTGTTCGCGGGCGGCGTCGATGTAGGCCTGCAGCGGCGTCATCACGCCCAGATCAACGACCCGGTACCCGTAATTCTCGAACAGCGTTTTCGCGAGGTCTTTTCCGATCGAATGCACATCCTGGTGAACGGTTCCGAGCACGATTGTGCCTTTGTAGGCGACCTGTTCATGCACATCGATGCCTGCCGAACGCTTCATGTAGGCCTCAAGAAAGCCCATCACCTGTTTCATCACGTCGGCGGATTTGAGCAGGTGCGGCAGTGAAACCGAACCGCGGGCAAATTCATCGCCCAGCTCATTCATGGCTTTCATGAGATGCGTATTGATGAACTCCAGCGGATCGCAGTGCTGGATTACCTCCGCCGCCTGAATGACAATCCGGTCCTGGTAGGGATACTCCACCCCGCCGACGGTCACGGCGCCTTCCGTCCGGTCCTTGTGCCCGTCTTTGATCTTCGCGCAAATGGCATCCTCGAGCGCCATGCCTTCGTACGACGAGCGCCGGGAAACCGCGATCCCCTTCTTGCTGTCCGCGATATCTTCCAGACGCTCAAAGGCATCCATGTCATGCTCGAGCACCACCCGAAGTCCCAGCGCGTAGTCTTCCGGATCCAGGTCCTGCACGAACACATAGTGGTTGGGATTGATGATGGCCGCGTCGAGTCCGCGTTTTCGGGCCTCATCCAGCCAGACGGAGGTCAGCACCTTGCGCATGTACGGTTTGGCGGCCAGGCCGTTCGTCAGGTTGCCCACCCCGCAGGTTGTCAGCAGGCGGCTGTCGATGGCCTTGATGCCTGCAATCGCATTGAGCGATTCCAGCGCGAAATTGGTGCCTTCCTGCGCTTCCGACCCGATGGGAAAGACATTCATGTCGATCATGAGCTGATCCGGGGTAACCCCGTATCGCGCCGCGCAGTCCACCACCTGTTTTGCCAGTGCGACCTTCTGCTCCGCCGTGGCGCCGGGCCCTTGCGGCCCCGTGGCGAGGGCGATGTATACGGGATGGTGCGCGGCGGTGGCCTCCAGAACCACGTCCGCCCGGGTCCGGCCGTCTCCGACGCTTTCCATGGAGATCGAATTGATGATGGGCCGCCCCGGATACACCTTGACCGCCTCCAGCAGCGCGTCGATGGCAAATGAATCCAGGCTCATCGCGCCGGGAAAATCGGTCGTGTGCGTATGGACTACTTCCTTAAGTACCTCGGTGGTATTCACAACGTTGGAGTCCATGCACACGTCGATGATCTGGACGCCGAGGTCCACCGTTTGCTCACGAATGACCTCTTCGAGCGCGTGATGCTCGATGGGGCCTCCGTGCTCGACCGCTTCCCGGACTGCCCGGGAGCCGCGCACATTCAGGCGTTCGCCGATCATCACCAGCCCGCTGGAGCTGTCCAGCGCGATCGCCTGCTGAGGTCCCGACACAAACACAGTCCGCTCGGGCTCGCGCCGGGTGGGTTTCAGACCCGCCACCGCAGCCGCCATCGCCTCGGTGTGCGCCCGGGTGGTGCCGCAGCATCCGCCGATGATATTGACGCCGAATTCCTGCACGTACCGCAGAAGATAGCCGGCCATTTCGTCCGGCGGAAACTTGAACACGGTGCGCCCGTTCTCGGAGATCGGCAGACCGGCATTCGGGAGAACCGATACCGGCAGGGGCGAATACCGCGCGATCTTTTCGATCGTCTTGCCCATCAAATCCGGGCCAATGCTGCAATTGATGCCGAACGTGTCGATGCCGACCCCCGCCATCGTCACCAGGGCGGCGTGGATGTCCGTGTTGAAGATTTGCATCTTCGAGAACGCATCCACCGTCACCTGGCACATGATGGGCAGGCGTTTGCCCCGCTCGCTCATGGCGCGCAAGGCGCCCGTCACCGCCGCCTTCGTTTCCAGAATGTCCTGCTGCGTCTCGAAGAGCACCACATCGGCGCCCCCATCGATCAGGCCCCGCACCTGCACTTCGAAATTTGCGCTGATCTCGTCGAAAGTGGCCCGTTTGAGGTTTGCCTCCGTGCTCGACACCATCCGGTTGGAAGGGCCGATCGAGCCTACGACAAACAGGGGCCGGCCGTCGTAGCCAGGTTCCCCGGCGTAGCCCGCCCGCGCTTCGCACGCAAGCTGTGCGGCGCGCAGGTTCAGGTGATAGGCCAAATCCTCGACGGGCAGGGTTCGGATATCCCCCTCCATCGGAAGCGGTGCGAAGCTGCTCAAGTCCAGGCTGGAGAAATCGTACTCGCTCAGACGGAAGGGCGACGCGCCAAAGGTGTTCGTCTCCACCGCGTGCGCCCCGGCTGCGTAGTACCCCCGGTGGATGTCGCGCAGGACCTCCGGGCGGGAGAAGGTGATGAGGTCGGACAGCATGCGGTACGGGCCGCCGCCAAAATCGGCGTCCGTAAGTCCGCGCGACTGGATCTCGGTGCCCATGGCCCCGTCCAGAACCAGGATGCGGTCGTTCAGTGCTTCAAGAAAGTCCATGTTTCCGTAATTTTTCTGTGAATTCGCGCCCATGGTACCGGTAACACAGGCGCGAATGCGTTTCATACCCGGCGGTCATCTTATCCGGATAGATTAACGAGAGCGCCGGGCCGGGTACAATGACGACGCAGTTGAGCGCGCTGCACACAAGGTTGAGCGGCGTTAACGCGCATTGCCGGTGCATCTCGAAGGCACGGAAAGCGAGATTACGCTCAGAGTGCGTGCTGCGGCAGGGGCAGCGCCCGTTCCTGCACAGCGATCGCGCTGCCTGAGAATCTCACCTCCAGAAAGCGGTATGGCGCCTGGCAGAAGGCCGGGTTCACAATGCTCACCAGACCACCGTCATGGATTATGTTTACCCCCTCATGATAGTGCCCGCTGATGGCGTATCCGGCGTCGCAGGCTGCCATGGCCTGCAGGACCTCCTCCGCGTTCGTGTAGTTATACGGGCAATCGCTGGCCCCCGGAGCGAACAGCGGCACGTGCTGCACCGAGACGATCGGTCCCGCGAATCCC
>DAOSJS010000400.1:0-3611 GCA_035367355.1 Candidatus Hydrogenedentota bacterium | reverse complement strand
GGCAGGATGAACCCTGGGCGAACGACCTGGTGGTGCTCCAACAAACCGTTGCCGAACCCCACAGCCTGGGTGCGTTGAGCGTAGACGTCCTGCATGATTTCCAGTGGGATACAGAGGATCACAGCAGCGGCACGCCCTGCAATGCCTATCTCATCACAACGCCCGGCGGCATGAGCGTCCTGACCAAGGGCGATATCAATTGCGGCCTGCGTCTGTATGGCTGGCTCGAGATCATGGCCGCGAACGGACGCCACGTCGATCTGGTCACCGGCTCGTCGATATTCTGGCGCGGCGTCAACACTGCCCGGGAGATCGATGCTCTCTTTTCCCCGGTCTGGGCCATTGGGCACGTCTGGGAATTCACCCACCGGTCTGCGGGCAAACCCGGAGGCGCCACCGGCACCTACACCACCAACCTCATGCTGACCCGGCACAATTTTCTCAAAGGCACCCCCATCGTGCTTTCCTGGGGTGAATACCTCGACCTGGGTCCGCGCACAGAGCCGGGCCAGGCGCCGGACCGCACCAGACACATCCGCTCGAAAAACGGGCGCCAGACAGTCCGGAACTGATCAGAGCAGCGTCTGTAGAGCCGTGCCTCCGGAAGATGTGCTTGTATTTTCCGAAGGCGCGGCAGCGCATTTGCGCCTTTCGAGCGATCAATGTGGTTCAACACTGACTAACACTTGATCCGTCTGGATCTGTGGCCAGGCATAAAACCTTCTAACCCGTGTGTTGGCAACATCTTTAATGTGGCGCGGATCTTGCGTATCACGGGTATAGTGTGGGGTTCGCTCCATGCGATACATAAGGGGAGAAGACAATGATTTCACGAGTCATCTGTGTGTTAGCCTGCGCGATCGTCCTGCTAGGCCTTGTTGGTCCGGCTTCGGCAGACAGCATAGATGTCAGTGGCTATTACGCGGCATGGAGCATGGACAGCTTCGCGGCCTCTCTGCCGGAACTGGCTGACGCGCTGGGTGTTCCGCATGTCTGGCTGCAGCTCAATTTTGCCCTCCCCTACCGCCTTTACGACGGGCCTACCGGTGATGAATACGCGGGAACGCAGTATGCTAAAGAATTGTCTGGTTTTTCTCTGGACTTGCTGACCGACCAGGGCGCATACACCATTGCCACGGGGAGCGCCGACCTGGAGATCGAGAGCTGGCTGCGTCCCCCGATCTACATCGACGCCTTCTGGGTAGTGGACTGGTGGGGATTCTGCCGTCCAGCAGGCAATATGACTCTGGTACCCGAGCTCGGCCTGGCCTTCAGTCTGAGCGATTTTTCGTTCTATACCAGTGCCGGAGACGGTGTACCCGCACTCGCAGCAGATCTCTATAGCGCTACGCTGACCTATGACTTCATTCAGGAGCCGTTTGCACCCCGGCAATCGCTGCCGAGCGACTTCCCCTCGCAAGTTGTCCCCGAACCTTCCACCTGCCTGCTTTTCGGGGCTGGATTACTGAGCCTCTGCACGCGCGTGGTTCGCAGGCGGAAAGGCTGATGCTCCGGGATTTGAGGAAAGTTGCTGCGTTTGTGGGGGAAAGGTGGGAAATAAGTGGAGGCGGCACCCGGAATCGAACCGGGAATACATGGCTTTGCAAGCCACTGCCTTACCATTTGGCCATGCCGCCTCTCGCGAAATTTATTGTAACCGCCCGCGCTCAGGGAAGTCAACCTGAACAGCCCGTACTGTGAGCGCGGGTGATTCAATCCCGTCGAAAAGTCCTTTCCAGCCGTACAGCACCGGTCAACTCGAGTATGGCGGCATGAATCTCGTTCGCGGTGATGGTTAACATCGCGAACGAAGGGCGCTGGCCCCGGCTCTGAGGATTCTTCAGGTGGCCGGGATTCAGATAGATGGTGTGTCCCGCACGTTCGATGACGGGCGCATGGGTGTGTCCGGTCAACACGATATCGGCGCTGTGTTCAGTGTGGCGCAAATCTTTTGCGGCATGCGCCGCGGCAATACTGACGCCATCTACAGTCTCGAGGATTCGTTTGGGCACGCGTGAATCCCGGTAGGCTGCACACCAGAGCCCGGGGACCATACGCACGTCGACCCCGCTCATCTCGAGTTCCTGGGCGTCGGGATAATCATCACCGAGATGAAATATCAGGGTCGCGCCCAGGCGTTTCATGACGTCCGCGGCCTGAAACATGAGAGACCGATTGCCGTGGGTATCACTCATGACTCCCAGGACCACGGCTTGTCTCTGCTCATCGAGCTGCGTAGGCATCATACAGCTGCTGGCAACGCGCCACGTCCAGCTCGCCGCCGGACAGGAGAATGCGGAAGTTGAGGACGAGCGGCTCGCCTTCGTTGAGATCGGGCTCAAAGAACGCGCCGAAACGCGCGTAGCGGCGGATGGAGTAGACCGGTACGCCGGTCGGGTGATCCGGAGGGGTCATGTGCATGAGCCAATAACGCGAACCGCCCACCACGGGGCTGCAGCAGACCCACCAGGCGCCTTCGACCCGGTTGTCCTTCTGCTCAACGACTCCCTCAGGCAGGAGGTAATTCGTGCTGTCCTGATGCTCACTAACCTCGTTGGCCATCCGGACCTGCATGCCGGCGTGCTGAAGGTCGCCGCGGAGCCGGATGGTCCCTTTCAGTGAGGTCAGCACCGACTGGAAATCGAAGATGCGGGTGCCGTCCGGGCCGGGAGAGGCGGTAATGGTACGGACTTCATGGATGAACGGCTGGCCGTCGTCATCGCGCCATTCGACCACCTCGACTTGCGTTGCCTCGTTCTCCCCGGGGTCCAGTTCCAGCCAGCCCGCATGGTTCTGTGTACAACGTTTCATGTGCCAGGTATCAAATTCACCGCCGCTCGTTTTGGTATGGTTCCAGCCGATAAACATGCCTCGATGGTGCGGGTACTGGCCGCCAGGCCCTTTGGTAAGCGGGGAGGTCCCCTCAAAGTTGAAGATATGGGTATAGACCTTGTAAGTGTCTTCCCGGCGTTCCGCATTCAAGGGGGTGGTCATCGTCCGCAGCCAGACACTGCCATCGCCGATGAGATCCATGCCCGTATCCGGGGCAAGCTCCGGATGACTATTGAAAGAAAACGTTGTCCCGAACGCACAGGCAGCCAGGAAAACGCTCGACAGGCACATCACAGTTTTCCGCATGAGAAGCTCCTTTCGCAGAATCGCACGCTTGTACGAGATTATAGGGTATCGAACGGCAGTGCTTCCACGCCTCCAGCGCCATGAGCACCGTCTTCCGCCAGAATGGCGAAAGAGCCGGCCGGTTGGGGTAAACATGCCCTGCACTTTCTTGCCGTGGTACACTAAAGAGATTAAATAGATGGGCTTCTTCGTGGAAATCAGAATTTCGGCACTGGACACGGTTATTCATTCCGATGAGCTTGCGTGATTTTGATGTGATTGTTGTGGGTGGCGGACATGCGGGCGTCGAAGCGGCGCTGGCGTGTGCGCGGACGGGGCATCGCACGCTGTTGGCGACCATGCAGCTCGACAGCATCGCAAAGATGTCGTGCAATCCCGCCATTGGGGGCACCGCCAAAGGCCAGGTGGTTCGTGAAATCGACGCGCTGGGCGGCGAGATGGCCCGATGCATCGACCGGACCGGCATCCATTAC
>DAOSJS010000399.1:0-3621 GCA_035367355.1 Candidatus Hydrogenedentota bacterium | reverse complement strand
CAGGGCCGCCTCTTGGCCTCCGCCTGCGACCTCAGCCTGGAATTCGCGGATCGCGGCGAGCAGCTTACTTTGCATCCACTCCGTCGCCGCTTCCGGCGTCATCGAGTCGATGGCGGCGTCGAGGCCCGCGACGATGATCGTGCGGCCGTCTTTGCCGGTATAGTAGGCTTCGCGATCCGGCCAACCCTCCGCCTGCCAGCGGAACCACTGGCGCAGAGAAAGCGCTTTGGCCATTGTGCCCAGCTTCGCCAGCTCGGGCGCGTCCCAGATCACGGAGACGCCGCGCTTCGTCCAGAGGATGGAATCGTTAAGGTTGGCTTGCATGGTTTACGCGACCTCCTCGGCGAAACCGAACTCCGCCTGCACCGCCTGCACGGCGGGCTTGTTGCGCTCCATCCAATCCTCGTAGAGCCGCTGGGCTCTGTAGGCAGCTTCCTTCACGGTTTGGTTTGCTCCATTCTTCACGAACCACGGCAGAAGATCGGGGATGGCCGGGTGGTGACGGAAGGTGGAGCTGTTGAGCGTATCCCAGACATTGATGCCGCTGTTGGTATAGCTGGCACCGATCAAGAACAGGGTTTGGTCAAGGTCGCGGGCCATGCCCTTGCGATTTTGGCCCTTCCACGCACGAGCCCAAGACAACGGCTCAACCATGCGAAAGACCTTGCCGTCCTTGTCGCACCAGCCGCGCTTCTCAAAATCGGCGGGCGACATGCCGGTGCCGCGCAGGGTCTTTTGCAGTTGGTCGTTGGGCACCTCGTCGGTCTTGCGGAAGATGCGGAGGAACTGCCGCGAAAACGCCTCGGCCGTAACCGGCGGCGCGTCGGCGGATTGCTCCTCCTCGTCGTCGATGAGTTGGTTGATGCCCACCAAGGCTTCGCGGAGCGTAAACTCGCGGCCCTGCTCCACGAAGACCTGACCGTAGTGCTGGGAGTAGTATTCGAGCGCCTTGCCGCGTTTGATGACACGGAGATCGGCGTCAGGAAGCCCGGCGTTCTGATGCTGTTCGAGCATCGTCTTTAGAGCCCGCACGTCGTCCATGATACGGCGCCGTAGACGAGCCCAACTGACACGGCTCGGGGCGACACGACGTTTACGGCAGACGTGGATAATATCGTATTCGATTAAGCGTGAGCCAAACTCTCCCGCGCCCTTGATTTCATCACTGCGGATGGGGTATGTTGCCTCTAAATAATAACCGGCATTAAAGAGACTCTCAAGGACGTCAACCCACGGTTCATCTTCACTATGGTGAAAAGTGAATGCCAATAACCCCCCGGGCTTCAAGACACGATACGCCTCCTTCCAGCAATTCGTCAGGATCTGACGATAGAATGCATCTGGTTCGTCATGCCGCGCGGCATTGGCCACCGCCTCCAATGCTTTAGGTGTATACTCAGCAGTGAAGTGATCCGGGTAGCGATCCTTGAGCGCGAGACGCAGCCATACATAAAAAAAATCGGAAAGTTCGGAGTAGTGCAGGAGCCCGCCGAAGGGCGGATCAGTGATTACTAAATCTAAAGAATTATCCTTAATACAGGATATATCAGTCGAACTCATGCAAGCCGTCGTAACTGTGCTCGTCGGGCTGTCTTTAGTGAAGATTTTAACAGAGGATGCCTTTTCGCCTCCGTCTGAAGAAGCAAAGCACAAATCCCATGGTTCGGCATTCCACTGGAGACCATCAATTGCCGATTCGAGCGAGGAACGCAAATTGCCTCTGCCTAGTGTTGAAAAGGGATTGTTTTGGACAGATAGACTCTTCGGATGAAAATTGGAATTGGCGAGGCTAGGCGCCAAGCAATCCTGCTGTATATCCCAAAAGCAGAGAATGTTATCGTGCTGAAGATACCGATGAAACGGCGCCAACGCAATGTCGCACGCCGCGACAGAGTATTTTTTCTGAAGGGTTTTTATTGCCTTAAGTAGCTGGGAGAAAATGAGCCGCTGTAACGGCTGAAACAGCTTCCACCAATGGGTATAGCCATGGTTGGGTATACCGCCATTGAGTTTATGCGTCATGAAGCCGTAGGGCAGTTCACTCCGGGGCCAAAATGCTGCCAAATCCGTATCAGATCGCGAACTCCATTCTATAAGGGCAGCCTCGTAACGATCAGTTGCCGAAGCCGCCGCAAAGAAACGCCCGCTGTAGGGAAATCCTGCTTTGTCTCGCTTCTCACTATATGCTTGGATCACATAAGCCGCCTTGGGGCCGGATTTCTCCGACCTCTTTATACTTTCCAACACATCTTGTCGCCGCCCGCAGGTTGGAGCTTGGCAAGCGAAGGTGGATCGCTTGGGCACATTTCCACCGGCGGTGCCCGTTGAGAATGTCACTCCGGTTTCCGGACAGGTAACTGAGTCCGGCAATTTTCCGCGGACTTCGACTAGCCGAAGTTTCTTCGCCCGTTCTCTATACCACCGGACAGTGGATTCCACATCGTCGTTCGCCGAGCCGCCGAGCGATTGCCCATCGCTATCTTTGGGGCCGCAGCCCTTTAACCATTCAGGGTGCATGAGTAAGGTCAGCTCGACCTTTTTGTTGCTCGCTTTGCCACCGAGGCTGACGGAATCGCCGCGCAACCGACCGGCGAGGTCGGTGTGAACCTTACCGCAATGCCGGCATGTAAATTCGCCTCGCGCGTTCATCGAAGCGAAAGGCTTTTCATCCGGAGCCAAGGCAAGCGAAGCCTCCGGGGCCATGCGCGCGGGGAATTGCTCCACGTCGAAGGTCTTGCCGCAGTCGCACTCAAAATCCGGCCAGTGCTTGACCGCAAGCGGCTTGATAGCGACGACCGGCGTCGTCATCAGCGGCGTGCGGTGGCCGCAGCTCAACGACTCGCACGGGCCATGTTTCGCCCAGAAAGTATAGATGATCTCCGGCCCCTCATAGCGATACTGGGGGCGATCCTGCCAAGGGACCGTCCAGATATCGAAATCCGAAGGGAGCTTTTCCCAGCCTCCGACTGGCGTCGCACTGCGCTTAAACCATATACCCTTTTCACCATCCGGACCGTCGCAAGTAAAGTAGGGCATGAGGTATGGCTTCACCTCAGCCTCGATCTCGGCGAAGAGGCGTTTGACCTCCTCAATATCGACTGGGGTGACCTCGTTTTTCACCACAAACCATGCGACCGGATTTAAGTCGCAGCCGAAGAGATTCATGCCGAGGCGCGAGCCCTCGACGAGTGTGGTCCCTCCGCCCATGAAGAGGTCGGCGACTTTTAGTTTCTGAAAAGCCGGGTTTTTCTGGTGGTTTCCGTAATAGGCCTTCCAGATTGTAGACGCTGCTTCCGACTCTTCGTCGGGCGCTTTCGTCGCTGCTGCAAGCAACAATGCTCTAAATGCGGCTGAGCTACGGCGCGCCCACCACTTCTGCATAGTGTATATTGGCTTCCTTGCAGCTCCGGAACTCATCTCCGGCTTAGATATTTGATTTATAGGAACTATTGGGAAATCAACTTCGAGGCATGTTTTGGGGCGATTGGGATCGGAGAAATCAACGGAATCGAGTATCCACGGTTTACCTGCGCCAACCATTTCAGCGACTTCATCGTTTAGGCGTTCTTTTTTGCTACGGGCCATGCGGTAGGGATGTTAAATTTTCGAGAGTGTCAGAAA
>DAOSJS010000398.1:0-3627 GCA_035367355.1 Candidatus Hydrogenedentota bacterium | reverse complement strand
CGCTCTACATCTACGAGCTCGGCACGGCGACTTTTTCGCACCGCGACGACGCCATCCGCCAGGCCGACCCCGTTGAGATCAAGATCGGGCAGGCCGCCAAACCCGGACTGGGCGGACAGCTGCCTGCGGAGAAGGTGACCGAGGAGATCGCGCGCGTCCGTGGCATCCCGGCGGGGCACGACTCGATTTCTCCCGGCCGTTTTTCGGGGATCAACGAGAAGGGCGATCTGAAAAAGGTGGTGGAACGAGTGCGCGGACTGCTCGACGGCAAGCCGCTGGGTATCAAGCTGACTGCCAGCCATATTGAAGACGATCTCGCCGAGGCCCTGGAGGCAAGCCCCGATTTCATCACCATCGACTGCCGCGGCGGCGCGACCGGCGCCGCGCCCACGTATATCAAGGACAATGTGTGCCTGCCGCCCGTGTTCGCCGTGTATCGCGCCCGCAAGTTCCTCGATAGCGTGGGCAGCCGTGTCACCCTCTGTGTAACGGGAGGATTCCGCGACAGCGCCGACATCGCCAAAGCCCTTGCCCTGGGCGCCGATGCCGTGGCGCTCGCCACCGCGTCACTCATTGCGATCGGCTGCCAGCAATACCGCATCTGCCATACCGGGCGCTGCCCCGTCGGCATCACCACCCAGGATCCCGAGCTGCGGAAACGGCTTGACGTCGAGCAATCGGCCCAGCGGCTGGCCAATTTCTATGCCACCACCAACCTGGAAGTGGCCAATTTCGCCCGCATCAACGGCCGCGACGACGTTCACGCCCTCGATCTGTCCGACCTGGTGACCATCAGCAACGAGATTTCCCAGAATACGGGGATCGAGCACGCCTGAGCCTACGTCTGTGCCGCCGGTTCTTCGGGGACGCGGTAGAGTTCGCGCAGGCGGGCGAGTTCCGCCTTCAATTCCGCGATCTGGGGCGCGTAATCGGGATTCGCGTATTCGCTGCGCATCTCGTGCGGATCGTTTTCGAGGTCGTAGAACTCCCACTCGCCCAGCGTGTAGAAGTGGACCAGCTTGTACCTCGCGGTCCGCACGCCATAATGTTTGTACACATTATGGACCTTCCCCTCGCCTTCATAGTAGTGGTAGTAGATGGATGTGCGCCAGTCCTGGGGCGGCTGGCCAAGCAAGAAGGGCCGAAGGCTGCGGCCTTGCATATCGCCGGGTATGGGGACTCCGGCGATGTCCAGGAAGGTCTGCGCACAATCGAGGTTCTGCACCATATGCTCGACCTCACTGCCGGGCGGGGTAACCCCGGGCCAGCGGGCAACAAACGGGGTGCGCAGGGATTCCTCGTAGATGAACCGCTTGTCGAACCAGCCGTGCTCGCCCAGATAAAAACTCTGGTCGGACGCATAGAAGACCACAGTGTTTTTGTCGAGCCCGGAGGCTTCCAGATAGTCGAGCACGCGGCCCACATTGTCGTCGATAGATGCGATGCACCGGAGGTAATCCTTCATATACCGCTGGTATTTCCATCGCACCAGGTCGTCACCTTGCAGATTTGCTTCCAGAAACGCCTTGTTTTTCGGGCCGTAGGCCGCCTGCCAGCGCTCGCGCTGTTCGCCGGCCATGCGGCCGAAGGTCCGTTGCTTGTCGCGGTCATCGTCCGGGACCGTTTCCCAGACCTTGAGGTCCGGTCCCAGCCGCATGGTCTCCGCGATGGTCATGTCCTGTTCCCGGGCTGCCGTGCCTCGCCCGGAGTAATCGTCGAAGAGGTTGTCCGGTTCGGGAATGGTGACGTCGTCGTAGGTGGTAAGGTGTTCCGGCGCCGGCTCCCATTCCCGGTGCGGGGCTTTGTTCTGGATCATGAGCATAAATGGTTTTTCTGCATTTCGTTCATTTTGGAGCCAGTCCAGAGCCAGATCGGTGATGATGTCGGTCACGTATCCGTCCCGGCGATGGCGCCCCTGAGCTGTGATGAAATCGGGATTGTAGTAGACGCCCTGACCCGGCAGCACTTCCCAGGCGTCAAAGCCCGTGGGCTCGCTGACGAGATGCCATTTTCCAAAGAGGGCGGTCTGGTACCCCGCGTTCTGGAGGAGTCTCGGGAATGTCTGCTGGGAACCGTCAAATTCGTCGCTGTTTGTGCAGAATCCGTTGATATGACTGTGTTTACCAGTAAGGACGACCGCCCGGCACGGTCCGCACAGCGAGTTGGTTACGAAGCTATTGCGGAAAATGACGCCCTCGCGCGCGATCCGGTCGATGTTCGGAGTAGGGGCTGCCGAAGCTAGTCGGCTGCCGTATGCGCTGACGGCGTTCTGGGCGTGGTCATCGCTGTAAATCCATACAATATTGGGCCGTTGGACATCCGCAGCCGCCCGCGCCGGACGGGGTCGGGCCGCTGTCAGGGCAGCCAGTGCGCAGCAGCTCGCGCGCCCGAGAAATTCGCGTCTTGAAACCATGATCTTCCTCTCCATGAGTCGGCTTACGGCAGCAATTGCCATCTTGGCACAGACGGAAAGTGATTGACAAATCCCGCGCTGGAATTCTGAACCCGCGGTCTCGCGGGGCGCCGTGAGAATGTTTGTTTGACTTAGGCGGGTGCTGGAAATATACTTAAACCGTCTTTAGTCAGTATTGTGTAACGTTTTGACCTTAGCTTGTCCGATTGGAAGTGGGGCGGTAGAGCATATTGGTTGCATTTTGCCCACGTTGCGAGACAGCGCGAGGCTCGGCGGCTTCAGCAGAGGGGGGGCCGCGGCCTACTGTCGTGACGGTGTTCAGATATGATGGGTGGGCTAATTTGATCGCAGATGTGAGTTTTCTCAAAGCTAAATGGTGCAACCTTCTGGAGTTGGGCTGACCCAACCCCGCATGCCTTCTTTCGCCTTACGCTCCCGTCGGATTTAACTGTCCCCCAGGGGGCGGAGGTTCACACATGGATCCACTCATGATCGTGTGGGTCGCAGTGGCCGTCGTCATCGGGATCCTCCTCAGTGCAATCGGCAGCCGTATTATGGGCCGCCGTTACATGAGCACGGCGCGCCGCGAGGCCGCCCAGGCCATCTCCGATGCGGAACGTGAAGCCGCGACGATCCTCAAAGAAGCACAGACCGAACTCAAAGAACAGCGAATCGAACTGCGGGCCGAAGTCGAACGCGAGGCCCGCGAACAGCGCCGCGAGCTCGTCGCGCTGGAAAAGCGCATCCTCGCCAAAGAGGAAAGCGTTGACAAGCGCGTCGAACTGCTCGAGACCAAAGCCAATGAAGTCAGCACCAAAGATCGCGAACTGGCGCAGCGCGAGCAGGCGCTCGAGAACCGTCAGCGCGAGATCGATCAAATTATCCAGGAGCAACGCACGAAACTCGAAAATGTATCGGGGATGAGTGCGGAACAGGCGAAGCGTGAGCTGTTCACTCAGCTGGAGAATGAAGTCCGGCGCGACACCGCCCTGCGGCTCAAACGGATCGAGGACGAACTCGTCGAAAATTCCGAAAAACGCGCCCAATGGGTCATCAGCCAGGCGATTCAGCGCTGCGCTGCAGACCACGTTGCCGAAAGCACGGTGTCGGTGGTTGATCTGCCCAACGACGAGATGAAGGGGCGCATTATCGGACGTGAGGGCCGCAACATCCGGGCCCTGGAAAGCGTCACGGGCATCAACATCATCATCGAC
>DAOSJS010000397.1:0-3660 GCA_035367355.1 Candidatus Hydrogenedentota bacterium | reverse complement strand
CCCCGAGGGCAGGGCAACAAATTGTGGCAAACCCTCTCACTCTGAGTGGTGCATAGACTGGGGGCATGTCATGCTGATTCGAAATCGCGCGCCTAATTTCCCGCATTTGAATGTTACGCGTCCTCGGAATGACAAAAGCACTTTGGGCCGAATGACTTGACTCTGCGGGAGCTATCTATGCCCCATGTACCGAATTTGATTTTCGCGCTCTTCGTCTATCGTGTACTTCTCCACTGCCTCCTTCACTATCCGCGCCGCTCCCAGCAACTGCAGCGTCTGTTGAGTTTATCCAGTTCTGCGACAGAATGTACAAGGCGGTCTTCTTCAAGGGCTGTATGAGCACGTATTGCTCTCACATATGGGGCCGCAAGAGAGCGAGCTCATTCATTTCCCTGGCCTTCAACTGAACCATGCGGTGTTCTCGGAAATCTCCCGAGCCAAATCCTTTCCTGACAAATATTTAGCTAGTTTTCGGAAATGCCGAATCATGGCATCGCGGTCATCCAGCTCAACATATGTAATTTCAATGACTTGGTAGCCGTTATTACGAAGCCAGGTCCGAATTTCTCGGTCAATCGCGGCGATCCGCGGGTCGCCGTGCAGGGAGGAACTCATGCCGTCCAGGTAGATGCACACGCCTTTGTCTTCCGGATCGTCCTCGTCGCCTCGAAAATAAACGTCCGGAGTCGTGCTCCCGATAAGATGATCCATCTCGATCGGTTCGTTAAACCGAATCTGTTGCTGAAACTCGCCCGACATAAACCCCGCGGCTTGAAGCAAATGCTTTAGTCTCGTTTCGCCATCGTTGACAGGTTGTGCGTCGTGTTCGTGGGTTTCTCCTGCAGGTTGGAGCACCGGTATCTCGTGGGCCACACGAAGTTCTCCGCCCCAGGCACGCAGGCGCTCTACCGCCAGGTGGCGGTCCAAATATCGGTGGTAGAAGGAATTCCTGAACGTCTGAAGACAATTGATACAGGAATGTTCGCACGCGGAGGAGCATTCATCCGCAAGCTGAACCGCCGCCTCAACGACTTTCGCAAAATTTTCCCGAATCTGCCCAAGCAATCCCGAACCACCCGGCATAGGGTCCCAGAGCAGTGCATCAACCTCGTCCCGGTCCACGTGCCCAATGACGAGTATCTGGAGATCTTCAAGGTGCATGTCGAGCACGTGCGCGGCACCCATGCGAAGAGTCTCAAGTAACGAGTAGGCTTCTGTACGATCAGCGCACGACGGTATCGACAAGCAATCCGCAACAACGTCAGCGAAGAATCCCAGCATATCGGGGCGCCGTCCACAACGCTCCTGGTGTCCATCGAGAAAGCTCTCGATTTGCCTTTCCGAAGATAAGGGAGAAACGCTCTGGCCGCACACGGCACAGATCGGATAGCCCAAGAGTTGCCGTTCGTCGATGGCCGGTCCTGATCCGACATTTACAAGACGCAGATGTACGCCGCGTCGCAACGTGAGGCGCTTTTCGCTCCACGTCAAATCAATGCCGCCACTGTGCCGACCTTTCTCACGTCCGTATACCGCCACCGGCATTTGAAAGCGAGTTTCCTCTTCGTCGGAGATTTGCGACTGGTGTGCGAGGTCAACATCGCAAACCGAGATGACCCTCAGGGTTGTAGTGCCCAGACCGCCAGCCCCCCCACCCACATTTGTCTCCGCTACCGCTTCCCGATCGGTGTTGACCTCAAATAGCGGCATCTCATAGCGTTCTTCGTCAGGGTCTCGATGAAAGCGTCTTGCCACAAACCGGTGGCCGTTGGCATAGATCAAGTTGCCAGGTACGTACTCGCGCAAGGCCAGGCTTGCCGGGCGAGGCAGATCAAAGTCCATGCTGCCAAGCTGCCAGAATGGAACCTCTGCCATGGCCACGACGGACCCATTATCCAGGCCATATCCCGGCAGGAATCCTTCCGCAGCGAGAACACTGTACGTGTTGATGTCGTCCACTCCCTCAGCTTCGCGACGTATCCGGGTCTGCACGCCCTTGAGTTTCTTGATCATCCGGTCACAACGGCGAAAATGGGCCTCATCTTCGGGATCGAGAGTGCCTTGGTCTTTCCTCACCAATTCCAAACGGCGCATCTCGCTGTAGGCCCATTTTAGCCTCCTGCGAAGCCGATCCAGGACTCTGGAGAGTTCATCCGCCATGACCTCAATGTGCCTGCGCAAAACCGCGACATCCGTTACGTCGGAATCCGCCTCAGGCCAGCCTTGTTGGAAGACATCCAAAACATAGCCGAGCAGGTCGTCCAGGTGCTGAGTGATGACGTCTCTTAGGAGCTCAATGCTGAACGGCGTCGTGCGGAGTTGGCCCGTCGGTTCAAATAGGTAAGAGGATATCCGACTCGGAAGCGTCGTCCTCAGTGTTTCGACGATAGCTTTTCGTTCTTCTTCCGACAGTCCAGCACCAGCGCGAGCGAGTTGAAAGAGTCGGGTAATCACGGCTGCGTGGACATGTTTTCCAACCATCACATCGTTGCGGAGATTGAATGCTGGCGGATCTACGCGACCTTCGAGCATCTCCAACGGTTCGTTGTAGTACGCCCGATCGTGCGATGCAGGCCGACAATAGCAGAGGTTTACGGCCATGCGATGGCGCCGGCCAGCCCGGCCCGCGCGTTGCCAGTAGTTCGCCGGCAGCGGTGGGACATTGCGCAACAGAATGGAGTCCAGTGCCCCAATATCTACGCCCAATTCCAGGGTCGGCGTGCACACAAGAGCATTGACCGTGTCCCCCGAACCTTTGAACCGGTTCTCAATGCGTTCTCGCTGCTCTTGCGGCACCATGGCCGTATGTTCCTCGGGGCGGAGCATGGAATACCCCTGATCGAGGAGTTGCAGGTCGTAGTTGTCCGGATCTTCTGCGACAAATTCAATTTCGCCGTCGCAATGCCACGCCAAACAACGGTTGTGAGGTGTCCTCCGCGAGATCTTTCGCCGGCACCTGTTGCAGCGATAGTAACCGTGATTCTCGCTGAGAAGGATCTTGGTTGAGTCGATCTGGTAAACGCCGCTGCAATTTGGAAGAGGCCTCCCTTTGCTGCCAACCAGCCTGACCGGACACAGAATACCGATATTATCACTACGCAGGTAGTTCCAAAGCGCCTCCAGAAACGTCGAAATATCGTCATCGGCCACGCCCCATTTCCGCGTGATTTGACGCGCGAGCGTGTTGCGTCCCGTAAGCCACGTCCGCACCAAGGACTTGTTGTCGCCCGTATCGAGCGTCAGTTTCATTCCCTTTGGCGGGTCAGGAAAGAGCGGCAAATATCCCCGCTGTATTTCCCGCTCTCCATCACTCCAGTATCGAGTGAAAATCGCCCGCTGCGGGTCGTACACCAGACGTTGCCTGCGCAACTGGTCCAGGAATGCCTCAACTCCGCCTTTGAGGTCTTCGGGGGGCAGCCCCAAGGTGTTGGACCACTCCTGGAAGAAACGGCCGCTGCTGTCCAGTCCGCTGTAGCTCACGCGCAGGCGGCCCCAGGGCTCCAGGCCCACTTGCTGGTTTGCAGCCGTGGTGACTTCACGCAGAACCTGAATACGCAGGAAATGGCGCCGTTCATCTTCGTGCGCCCCGCCGGACCCTTCCTTCTGTACCACCCGCCATACTTCGGGGATGAGCGCGCGCGACAATCCCTCGTTTCCGTC
>DAOSJS010000396.1:0-3683 GCA_035367355.1 Candidatus Hydrogenedentota bacterium | reverse complement strand
ACCCTGTGCCCTACAGGTGGTCGGCTGCGGGCATGGTCTCCGGTACGGCCGCCCCGGCTTGGACGCCGCAGTCTGTTTTCGCGGCGCGATACGCCTCCAGGGCTTCGGGAAACGGCTCCAGGGCGCGCTCGAAGATGCCCAGGCTGTACGAAATGGTCAGCCCGTAATTCGTTATGGGCACCCCCGCCTCACGGCATTTGAGGATCCGGTTCAAGATCGCACGTCGGTTTGCCGTGCACGCGCCGCAGTGAATTACGAGCTGGTACGGGGCGATCTCTTCCGGGAAATCGTGTCCCTGCACCCATTCAAATTCGAGCGGGCCGCCCACATACTGCGTGAGCCAGCGGGGAATCTTGACGCGGCCGATGTCTTCCTCGATGGGGTGGTGGCTGCAATGTTCCGCAATCAGAACACGGTCGCCGGGTTGCAGAGATTCGATGGCCATCGCACCGAGCGTCTGCTGAACGAGGTCGCCCCGGAACCGCGCGAAGAGTATCGAAAAACTGGTCAGCAGGATCTCGCGCGGAGTGTCGCGGGCCACTTCCCTGAACGCCTGCGAATCCGTCACCACCAGTTTGGGCGGCACGCTCAGGCGGCGCAGCGCCTCTCCCAGCTGGCGGTCTTTTACCACCATGCAGAAGGCGTCGCCGTCGAGCAGGTCGCGGATGGATTGCACCTGCGGCATGATGAGCCGCCCTTTCGGCGCCTCTTTGTCGATCGGCACCACCAGGACTGCCATCTCGCCCGGGCCTACCAGGTCCGCCAGGATAGCCGGGTTATTCACAAACTCGTCGGGAGCACGGTTCAGGAGCGCCTGCCGGAAATCGGAAATGCCGGCGCCGGTTGCCGCGGCCGTCAGTACCACGGGCACGCCGCGCTCCCGCAGGGTCGCGAGCAAACCCGGTTCGGGACGGCCCAAATCCATTTTGTTGAACACGACAATCGCGGGTATCTCGCGGCGAGCCAATTGATCGAGGATCTCATCTTCGAAGGTGCCCCAGGCGCCGGGCTCCGTCACCAGCACGCCCAGATCCGTCCGCTCGAAGACCTGGCGCGTGCGCTGGGTGCGCAACTCGCCCAGGTCGCCCTCGTCGTCGATGCCCGCGGTGTCGATGAACAATACTGGCCCCAAGGGCAGCAATTCCATGGGCTTTTCGACCGGATCCGTCGTAGTGCCGGCATGATGCGACACGAGCGAGACCTGCTGGCGCGTGATCGCGTTGAGCAGGCTCGATTTTCCGACATTGCGGCGGCCGAACAGGCCGATGTGCAGTCTGAATGATTTTGGTGCGCGCTGCATGGGTCTAGAATCACCAGGTTACCTGAAGCGGGGCTTCTGTCGCATGCATCGCCACGAACCGGCGTTGCATGGGCTCCACAACACTATGATACGCCAACGCAGCGGGTAATTGCATGATTCCCGCCGGGACAGCGGGGGAGAAGGCCCGGATGAGCGGTCTGCTTGTGATACAGGGCATCGCGAATCGTCGTAACACAGGGATTACATCGAGCACTACGCCGGTTCGCTGCGCGTTTCGTGATCAGCCGTAATCGTTGCCGTTCAAGCTGTTGGCGACGCTGGCGAGCCAGTCAAGCAGTTGTGCGAGCATGCCTTCCGCCTGTTCCGGGTTCTCCAGCAAGACGTCGGCCGTTTCTCCGGGGTCCGTGTATAAATTGTAGAGTTCACAGACCACGCCGCCGTCCTGGTCTTCGATGCGGTGGAGCTTCCAGGGCCAGTCAAGCCAGGCGCTGTGGCCGGGAAACGATTCCGTGGGGTAGTGTTCTTTGATCTCGCCGGCGTCGGGGCGGATCCGGACCGGATCGTTGATTTCCTTTCCCTCCTGTTGCGCCTGAAGGAGTTCCGTCATCCAGGTGTCGGACGGGGTCAGGATCCCGTCACCGGGATGAGACCAGAACCCAATGGGTTTCGGGCGCATGGCCATGACGCCCTCGAGCAGCGGTATGATGCTGATCCCGTCCAGCGGCCGCTGGTCGGGGACGGGCGCCCCGGCGATTTCGAGCAGCGTGGGGTAGATGTCGGAGGTCACGCAGGGGGTGTTGAGTACGCGAGGTTTCGGGAACCTGGCGGGCCATTCGAGCAGGGCCGGGACACGCAAGCCGCCTTCGTAGATCTGGCCTTTGCTGCCGCGTCCGCCGGTGCTGCCAACCTTGGGCAATCCGCCATTGTCGCTGCAATACCACAAGACCGTGTTCTCCCGGATGCCCAGGCGGTTGATCTCGTGGCGCAGTTTGCCGAAGGCGCGATCCATGGCCGTGATCTCACCGTAAAAATGAGCGAACTCTTTGTCCTGCCCCGCGTAGAGTTCCAGGTCACTGTCGAGCGCTTTGTGCGGGTTGTGCGGCGAGCCGAACCAGACTACTGCAAGAAAGGGAGCCGGGCTGTCTACGTGTTTCTGCATAAACGCGATAGCCGCGTCTACGGTGACCATGGAGCTTTCCCCCTGGAATTGGACGGCCTGCCCTTCGCGGCTCAGGATGGGGTCATTATCAAAGAAATTCGGCGCGGAGAGCCATTCGTCGAAGCCGCTTGCACCGGGGTTCACAGGGCTGCCGCGCTGGACGGAGCCGAGGTGCCATTTTCCAAAGTGACCCGTGATATAGCCGGCTGCTTTGAGGGCTTCCGCGACGGTGATTTCCTGGGGGCGCAGGGAGTGGCCCCATCGGAAACATCCCATTCGGTTCGGTGTGCGGCCGGTCATGACGCTGGCGCGCGTGGGCGAACACACGGGTGCGGCCGCATAAAACCGGTCAAAACGGATGCCCTCCGCGGCCATGGCGTCAAAATGAGGCGTCTGGAGCACCGGATGCCCGTTGTAGGCCATGTCGCCCCAGCCCTGATCGTCGGCCATGCACAAGACGATGTTGGGCCGGCGTCCATCAGCGCTGGCGCGCCGCGTGAACCAGCCCAACCCGGCCGTCGATGCTCCCGCGGCCAGCAATCCGAGAAATTCTCTGCGCCGCATACCCGTGATCCTCCTCAATTCAGTGTCGTCGACACCATCCCCGCATCAAATGTATGCGTCTCTATCCGCGACCATTCCAGAATCGATGAAATTGAGAATGATATGTTGCCACTCAATGGGCAGCGATTTCCGTGGCGGCTTTGTTGGCGATTTGAGCCACGGCGAGACTCATGGCATCGGGCAGCGCATCTACCCGATCTTCCGCGAGCGGCACGCGGGCGACCAAGGTATCGGCCCAGAGCAGACCGGTTCCAAACGCTTCACGCAATTCGATGCGCACTTCGCAGACCGCCACAACCGGGCTGGCATCCCGGTCGGCTTCAAATCGCCGCAATTCACCGACCAGCATCAGCTCGGGGCGGTTCACATTTGAGGCGTCGCCGGCATCCCGAAACCTTCCGGTTGCAACGATGGCATCGGTGATGGCCCGGGTGACCATGTCTTCGGGGTTCAGCGCCCATTCAGCATACGGATAGGGGTGGATCTGATGGTCCTGGGCGTAGAGGATGGGCGTGCGGTACAGAGCGGAGGCGCGAAATCGCCGGATACCCAGCGAACGTTCGGTTGGGGAAGCCTGTGCGACCGCGATTTCGGGTTTCAGGACATAGCGGATCGTTGGCGTTACTGTAGGCCGGATGCAACCGGTGGCTGCAAAAACGCCCAGCATCAGGGGGATCACTACGCGGCGCATCATTTCTC
>DAOSJS010000395.1:0-3689 GCA_035367355.1 Candidatus Hydrogenedentota bacterium | reverse complement strand
CGGGAGCAGCTCCAGTGCGCCGCGCCGGGCATGCTTCCCGGCCCACGCGGCGGCACGGCAGCACAGCGGACAATCCCCGTCGTAAATGAGCGTTGCCTGGCTCATTGTGCCGCTATCCTACGTGGTGAGCCCGCCAGGGCTCAACTTTTCGGCTGTTTGCAGAATTGCAATACCGGCTCCGGATGGTTACCCTTTTGTGGCAACACTGCTGGAGAAGGGCCGACTCATGCAACTTGAATTTCCATGGTACAGCACATGCCAGCTTCGAGAAACGCTGGAACAGCGCTCGGGGTTACGGCTCGAGCTGACCCTGACCGACAATGTCCACAACCTGCTCTCGGTCCGGCCGAGCGGCGCCCGCGGGCAGGTCAAGGTGCGTCTCCACCACCTCTTCCTCGCCGCGGATGATTCCGTGCTGGACGCATTGGCGACGTGGATCAGCCGCCCGGAAGCCAAGCGGGCCGGGACCCTGCTGGATGACTTTATTCAGGAAAACCACCACAAAATCCGGCAGGCGCCAGACCAAGTCCGGATCATCCGCATCCGGACGCGGGGACAGTGTTTCAACCTCAAGAAGCTGTTTGACGAGGTAAATCAGCGCCATTTCAGCGGGACCATCAAGGCAGCCATCACCTGGGGCCGGATGCCCACGGTGCGGCCGCAGCGCTCGATACGGTTCGGCAGTTACAGCTCTGAATTCAAGCTGATACGCATCCACCCCTTTCTGGACAGGCCCTTTGTACCCGACTTTTTCGTCCGGTACATCGTTTTTCACGAAATGCTGCATGCCCATCTCGGCGTTGTTGAAACCGAAGATGGCCGACACCTGGCCCACACGCCTGAGTTCCGGGCGCTTGAACGGGCCTATCCCGACTACGATCGGGCCGTGGCGTGGCAGAAAAATCGAAGTACGATGCGCCGGCTTTTCCGGTGAGCCCAATATCCTGCGCCGCCGAATCTGCCGAACCCGATAGAGTGTATAATGGGCCGCGACATTGTCCCATATTTTGTGGTTGCGGCCGCTCGGGGTATACTATAGATGGAGTTCGGAGGAGCACCTGGCTTTTACGCCCGCCCGCGGGAGGCCCGGAAACCGGCTCGAGCGGATGCGCCACATGAGCCTGAGCGATGCCCCCCGCGGGAGAAGCGCGGGTCCCGTGAGCCTCTCATAATGGGGATGCCTGACAACAAGTACAGGGACTGTCCGGCGTGACCGGTGAATTGATAAGAGGCAGCGCGGCAGGTTCGAGGCAAAGCGAGAGCGTTGTGACGTTTAGCATGGCGGATTGTAACATGAATGGGTGGCGAGATGAGTAGCGCTGCGTTCAGGGGCGCTGACTTGCCCGCCAACCGGGCACACTGCGTGGACGAGGTCCAGAAGACGGACGAAGAACTGATGGTTGCCCTCCGCGAGGGCGACCGGGAGGCCCTGGCCGAGCTGGTACGGAGGTATCAACGGGATATTTTCCGGTTTTGCCAGCATTATCTTCGGGACTTCGAGCTGGCCCGCGAGCTGACGCAGGAGACTTTTGTTCGGGTCTACGTGGCGCGCCAGCGCTTCGATGAGGCCCGCAAGTTCCGGCCGTGGGTGCTGTGTATCGCCCGTAATCTCAGCCTGAACGAGTTGAAACGCAAGAAGCCCGTGCGCATGGAGTTGCTTGAGGAATATGCCAGCGTGGCCCGCGGCCCGGACGGCGAACTGCACCGGTCAGCGGATGGCATACCCGACCAGGAACTCATGGAAAAGGAACGCCGGGATGCCCTGGCGCGGCTGCTGGATTCACTCGACGCCGAGTCCCGGGAGATCGTGATGCTGCGCTTTTTCCAGAAAATGGCCGCAAAAGACATTGCGGAGGTGGTCGGCAGCACCGAAGGCGCCGTGCGTACGCGGATTCATCGTATTTTAAAATCGCTTCGTGAGAAGAGTCTGGCGACGAAGGATCATTTGTGAGAGACCGTGAGTATGACATAAGCCTCGACGTCCTGGCCGACGGTCTGGAGGGGCGGCTTTCCGAAGCGCAGCTGGCGGAGCTGCGGGAAGCGCGGGCAGCGTCGGCCGAGGTTCGGGCCAACTACCTGTGGTTGCAGCGGGCAGCCCACGATCTCGAACTCATCGGTGAAGAATCCGTCAAGGAGGCCCCGGAAATTGATGTCGTGGAGGCAGTCCTGCGCGCGGTAGACAAGGCGGCCGCCTCGGAGAAGACGGCCCGCCTGGCGGCGCGGGAGCCGCAGCGCCCGTCCTTTGTATTCTGGGGCAGGGCAGCGCTGGCGGCAGCCGTTCTGGCGATGGTCTTTGGGATGGTGCTCGAATTGGGCGGTTTCATGCCGCCTGAGCCTGCGGCGCCGGCAGTTTCTCAAGTGCCTGAGCTCCCGGTCACCCCGGTCGAACAAATGGCGACGGCGCTTCCGGGCGAGGTATCAGGTTCTGAACGCCTGGACGATGCCGTGGAGCGGCTGGCGCAAGAGATTACTGAAAAGCTGGACACCTCCTCGAAGCACGCCGGCCGGGGCGATTTTCTCGCCACGGCCGCACCGGTGCTGAGCAGTGTGACGCAGAACGACGTGGTGGCCCTGCGCCAGGCGGCGATCTCCGAACCGGGCGCGTGGGTGCGCCTGAAACGCATGGCGACGCTGGATGCCGCAACCGCAGCAGAGGTGCTCGAGAATCCCGATCTGCCGCCGGACGCCATGGTCGGCGTTGCGGCCTCGCTGCCGGACGAAATGGCCCGCCAATGGCTGGTGACCGCGGTGGGGCGGATGGATCAGCAAAAACCGTACGCGAGGCTGGCCCTTGCGACCACCTATGTGACACACGCCGCGCCTACGGCGGACCTGCCGGCGCCGGCGCTGTTTGATGGGATGAGTGAAAGTGATTTGCGGGCGTTTCTGGCTGAAATGGCAGCACTCCAGGAAGCTGACCCCGAAAATGCCCTGCTGGATGCATTGCAGGCGGGCGCCCTGCTGCGCCTGGGTGATACCGAAGGGGCGCTCGCCGCGCTCGCGAACCTGCAGGGCAAAGGAGTGGCCACCGCCTATGGACTCGACGCCGCACGGTCGCGGCAACTGGCGCTGGCCGCAGCCGGCATGCCCCAGGAATCCGCGCGCATGTTGAGTGCGGTGCTCGCAGGCTCGGATCAATATAATATGCTTTGCGATCTCGCACGCGATCTGGTACAATCCGGTCAAGCCTATGAGGCTCAAGGTGATCCGGATACCGCGCAGCGGATTTATGAAGCCACCCAGCGCTTGGGGGAGCAAGTGACGGGAAACACCCGGCTCAGCGAGGAGTCTCTCGCGGGGATTGACATCCAGCGGATGGCCATGGAAGGCTTGGAAGCCTTGTACGCCAACCGCGGCCTCGCGAGCGAAATGGAGCGATTGACGTCCTCTGCTCTCGCGCTCGTCAGCCAGATTAACAACCTGGGGGGAATGCTGGAATCATTGGATCGGTTATTCCTTGGCGGAGGCGATAGCAGCTTCTGGAGCCAGCTCTCCGCGCAGATTCTTGAGCTCGGAGACTTGGCTTTTTTTGAAAGTGCTCCATGATGACGGGAGGGCCATACGGGAACGAATGTAAAAAGGGGTTCCCTTATTTCGAAAAAACCTGTAGAATAGCGCCGACGGTTCCACCGAAGCGGTGGATTTTGTTGGGGATAAGCCCGGAAATTCTGGGTGGACGCCAAAGTACC
>DAOSJS010000394.1:0-3696 GCA_035367355.1 Candidatus Hydrogenedentota bacterium | reverse complement strand
GAATCATGCCTTCACGAAAACGGGATGCGAGCCCGCGCTGGGTCGGCCACCCGCAATAGGCCAGCCGGCGATGTCCCTTCTCCAGGAGCGCGGTCGTCAGGCGAAATCCTTCCAGATAGACGTCGGTAATGGCGCAGCGCCCCGGGAAATCCGGGACCAGGCGGTCAATCAGGACGAACGGCACGTTGGCTTCGCGCAGCGCAAAGATGTCCGCGAGGGGCATGTGGAAGTCGCTGATAATCATTCCGTCGATCTCACCCCCGCGGAATTTGTCCAGATAGAACGTTCCGTTGCCCAGCTGAGAGGCCGCCGGATTGGTTTCCACTACCTGCAGGCCGTATCCGCGCGGGCCCAGGACTTCCAGCACGCCGCTCAGTTTGAGGGCGAACAGCTCGCTTTGCTCCATGCCGAGGTCGCGGGCGCTGTACAGTGCAAGCCCCATCGTGTTCGAGCGCTTCTTGCGCAGGCTGCGGGCTGCGGCGCTCGGCTGATATTGCAGTTGTTCGATCGCAATTCGGATGCGTTCGGCGGTCTCCGCTGCGACCGCTGCACCGCCATTGATGTAGCGGGATACGGTCTGCCGGCTGACGTTGGCCCGCTCGGCCACGTCAATTACCGTCGGCACACGCCGGTGTCGTCTCATGAATTAACCTCTGCCTGCTGACCCGATGAGCCCAAGCCACCCCCCGCTCGGTCCTCATCAAAATCCACTGAACCATTACTGGCCCTATTTTACCAGAGTGAGTGATCGTTCACAACTTCCGAATCGCGCCATCTAAGCGTCTGCCCGTAATGGTATTGGCGTGTCATTCGAGGGCTTGCTGAAAGATGGGAGGGAGGGGCGGTGTCAGGCGCGTGAATGTTGGGTGGTTAGAACCTGTATCGGGAAATAATGATGGGATTCTATTGGACGAGCGCATCCTGAACAGCCATCAGCAGCACCTTGTTGGGGTCGTAAAAGGCGTCTTCGCCTTCAACCTTCAAATTGATACAGGCCGATTTCTGTGCCTATAGTACCGAAAGAACGAATCTTCGAGAATGAACTGCATCAGCCCTGGTGAAGGTTAGCGGTGCAGACAGGCGCCAGGAAAGGACCCGCGACCGATGTACAGAACCCGCATCCCGCTTGGAATCCGTATTGTCGTGGCCGCTCTTCTGCTCTGTGCGTTCGCGCCGGCGTACAGCCAGAGTGCGGGGTTGGTGAATGATCGAGGCTGGTTCGTTCAGGGCGATACCGTCATTTGGGGCTGGGTGCAACACAACGGATGGTGGCGAGAGGGGCAGCGGGCCAACATCACACGCCGCTCGGTCGGCGATCCGTTGGGCGATGTGCGGCCCAATCGCACCGAGGACCTGGATGCGCTGACCGACAGCATGTTGCGCTACGGCTATCCCGCATTCGAACACAACTATGGACTCTGGTATGACCGGCGCCGCGATGCACACGACGCAGCTCCCCGAACTGATCCGAACGTCGTCCCGCCGTTTTTGGAGCAGCCCTGGGCCCGCAGCGACTCCGGTACTGCGTTCGACGGCTTGCACCAATATGACCTTACCGCCTTCAATCCGTGGTATTTCGAGCGATTACGTGAATTTGCCGGGCTTTGCGACCGCAAAGGCGCCGTGCTGATTCACAAATTCTACATGCAGCACGCGCTGCTTGAGACCCCGGCTCATTATGTCGATTTTCCCTGGCGTCCGGGCAACTGCATACAGGACACCGGCCTGCCCGACGCGATCCCCGCGGCCAACGTCTTTTACGACGTCAGCCATCCGGTTCGCCGGGAGCTTCACCGCCTCTATATCCGCCATTGCCTGGATGTCCTCGGAGACTTCCGCAACGTGATCCACCTCACGAGCCAGGAATTCACGGGCCCCACGGATTTTGTGCTGTTCTGGCTCGATGAAATACGGGCCTGGGAGAAGGAAACGGGCAAACATGTCTGTATCGGCCTTGGCGCACCCAAAGATGTGCAGGATGCCGTTCTCGCCCGCCCCGAACAGGCAAAGAGCATAGATGTGCTCGATTTACGGTATTGGTGGATCAACGCCGACGGAAACCTTGTTGCGGTGCAGGGAGGCCAGGAAATCCCGGGTCGCGGCCTGGAATCCGGCGCCTGGCAAGCCGAACAGAGCCCTCCAGAGCGCATTTACGCCAAAATCCGCGCCATCCGGGATCAGTATCCGGGCGCAGGTATTCTGGACGCCATCGAGGCCACGCGGCAGCAATCCTGGGCGTTTTTGATGGGAGGCGGCGGACTTCTCGTTCGCGGCCAGATTGCCTATCCCGATTTCGCCGATCCGTCTGAATATATCCAGCCCGCGGGAGTCGATGTGATCCTGCCGACGTACCATTGGATCCGGACCGAGCTGGCGACCCAGCTTCCCGGCATGCGCCCCGCGGACGTGGTAGCCTCTTCGGCCAGCCCAACCTGGTGCCTGGCCGGGCCCGCCGGCCCGTGGCTCGTGTATGCGCTGGAAGGCGGCCGTTTTTCGCTCAACATCCCGGCGCCGACCGGCAAATCCGCGGCAATCTGGTTTGATCCGCGCACGGGTTCACAGCAGGAGGCCATTCCGAGTGATGAGGCGGAAGCCCTGACCTTTGAGGCCCCTTCTTCGGAGGACTGGGCCCTGTATGTGCCCGCGCCCCGCTGACGGCCGCTGTGCGGGGCTTACCTCCCCACGGGATAGGTTTTGGTGGCGGCGAACGATGCGCCATGCGCCGCGGACGATGCTCCGGTTGCCTGGAGCCATGCCGCCTTGCCGTTGTGAGGCACCAGCGGGTACGACGGCACGCCAAACCATTTCCGCTGCATGGCCGTGTCCAGCTTGTCGCGCAGGGGAAACCCGCTCGTGAACATCTCCCGCAAGTGGCTCTGCTCCGGCTCCCAGTGCGACAGCGACCGGTAATAGGATTGCCGCAGATACGCCTCTTCCATCGCCATCTCGCCCCCCTTCGCCAGCGGCGTGCTTCTGGCGATCGCGGACTGCGCCTCGGCGGAGCCGGGAGCCGCACCCCAGCGCAGCTCTGGAGGATGGTTGGGATCGAAGGAGAGGTCGTAGAGACGCCGTTCGACATCGAGCAGGGACAAACGCACCGGCTGCCCCGCCGAATTCGTGTAGTAAAACACGGTTTCGGCAAAGATGCGGTGCTTGGCGTGAAGCAGCGCCCCCGCCAGGTCGCCTGGCGTCCAGATGGCATGTTTGTTCAGTTTGTCGAGATGTACTTCTTCGGCGTTCAGATCAAACCAGCGCACCGCATTATCAAGGTCTTCCGACAGCGCGAAATAGCGGGCCCGGCATTCGGTATCGGCGAACGCGGTGGCGTATTGCGCCCAGCGTCCGCTCGCGGTATATACGTTGCCGCGCGCGCTGTCCTCCGGGAAGGGGATTGGGCCGTTCGTGTTGACATCGCGCCAGCCTTCCTGGACACGCCGCTCGCGTTCCTGGAGGAAGGCGAGCATCTCGGCTGCAAATGCCTGGAGGTCGCCGCCGGGGTCCCATTGGTTTCCTGCCCGGAGACGCAGGCGGATGAACTGGTGGAAGCTGTCGACCGCGATCGGGCCATCAACAATGCGCTGCGTGGCGGCAAGCTCTTCCATCCGGTCGTACTGCTCCGTGGAGAGCCCAAACTCCTGCATTTCGCTGTCCGTGCGCCGGCGCACACGCCGCACCGCGCCTTTTTCGTCCACTTCC
>DAOSJS010000393.1:0-3697 GCA_035367355.1 Candidatus Hydrogenedentota bacterium | reverse complement strand
GGTTTCTGAAGCAAGATTGTGAGGATGTCATCGCAGATGTCGGGTATTTTCCTTCCCGCGCCCTGAACAGCTTGGTACTTGCCGATCAATCCATACGGATCAACGCCAGCCCGTACAGAGATCACAGGCACCCTCCTGTTACGTGCCAGCTAAATCCGTGGTCACGGGAATAGGTTTGTGACAGATTATTTCGTGGCGTCTGTTCCGTGGGGCACGGCAGATCGTGGCGGTGTTTTTCTTTCTTCTGCTTTTGCCCCCCCCCATATTTAGGGCCATGCCGTAGCGTCACGTCCGTCCGCGGACGGGGCGGGCCTGGCTCCCGCCAGACTCCGGCTTGCCGGCGATCCTGACACGTGCTTTAATCGCCGGCATGCAACTGCGTTTATCCAACGTACCCGGCGGGGCGCCACGGGCATGCCCGCATTGCGGGTGGCATAAACTCCATGGCCATGGCGGCTATCGGCGTTATCCGCCGGTTGACGACCCGCGCGGCGGTCGCATCCGCGTTCCGCGTTTCTTATGCCGCCGTTGCGGGCACACCGTCAGCATTCTACCCGATTATTTGCTGCCTTACCGTCCGGTGCGGGTGGAGCGGCTGCAAGCATTCCTGGACGCCGAACTGGGCGGCGATACCGGACCGCCGCCCGCCAATGAAATTGAGCGAGGCTGTCTCCGTCGTGCAAAGCGTCGCTTGGAAGAACGTTTGGCTCCATTACAAGCCATCCTTGGGCAAATGCTCAAGGAAATTCATCCGAGCACAAAGCAAGTGTGGCAACGTCTCCGCCGTACATGGGGCAACCTCGCCCGGATACTACAATTACTGGCGCGCGATTTCAAGACCTCTTTGCTGAACGATTACCGCTGTCTATGCCGATTTCAGCCGTGCTGATGCCCAAGCGTAGCGGCCTGGCCGGCGAACCCACACAACCTTGGGCTGGAGTGCCGCCATGGGCCGTTGGCATACTGCGTGGCATGAAAAAACCAGCATTGCAGTTACAACAAGAGGTGGCCCTGCTGCGGTTCAGGGTCGTAAACCACGTGTCCGATCGTCTGGGCGCCGGATTGAGCCTGGCTCAAGCCCTGCGCGACGCTTCCGCGCGTCCCTGGCCGGGCGAATCGGGTAAATATTTCGCATTACGCACCATTGAAGACTGGTGGTATGCCCACAAGCAAGGCGGTTTTGCCGGATTACTGGATGCGCCGCGGCGCGATCGTGGCCGTTCCCGGGTCATTGATGAGCAGACCGGGCGCTGGATCATCGAACAGATCAGCCAGCATCCGGAGATGCACGTCAGCGTGCTGTATTCACATTGGCTGAATCAAGGGCACATGCTGCCCAGTCTGCGTTCGGTTTACCGCCATTTGATGCGCCATGGCTATGACAAGGCGCGCTTGCGCGCCGGCCGGCTTGACACCGGCCCCACCCATCCCTTTGCCGCCGCGCAGCCCAACGACCTGTGGATGGTGGATTTTTCGCCCGGCCCCGCGCTCAGAACCACGGCGGGTTCGCTGCGCACGCATCTTTGCGTCATGGTGGACGACTGTTCGCGGCTGATCCCCTTTGGCGGATATTATCCGCAGGCGGATACCGAGGCGTTCCACCACGCCCTCCAGGAAGCCATCCAGCGCCGCGGCTTGCCGCGGATGCTCTATACCGACAACGGCAAGCCTTTTGTCGGGCATCATACGCGCATTGTCTGCGCCGGCCTGGGCATCCGGCTGTTGCATGCCAAGCCGTATCATGCCTGGAGCAAAGGCAAGGTGGAACGGCTGATCCAAACCATCCAAACGGGGTTCGAAGCCACGCTTCGGCTGCTAGGCAACAACGCCGTATGCCTGGACGATCTCAACGCGAAGTTTTCGGCCTGGGTGCAAACCGTCTATCATCAGCGTATCCATTCGGCCACGGGTATGAGTCCGGAAGCGCGTTTCCAGCAGGCGGCCGCCAACCTGCGCCGGCTCTCGCCGGACGAAGATATCGAACGAATCTTTCATACCCGGCTTGATCGCACCGTCCGCAAGGACGGCACCATCCGGCTGGGTGGCCGTCTGTATGAAGTGCCGCTTTCCTTAAGGGCGTTGGCCATCGAGCTGCGGTTCAATCCGTTCACCCGCCAGCGGGTGGAAGTGTGGCATCAAGGCAAGTTCATCAGCCTGGCCAAGCCCGCCAACCTTAACCTCAACCATGAAACCGGAGGCGCCCATGCATATGAAAACTGACGCTGTCCTGAATGCCTGCCTCAACCATTGGGGCGCCAGCGCCGTGCCGTTCAGCAATGCCGGCAACGAAACACTGCTTTCCACCCCGGCCACCGATCAGGCGCTGGAGCTTTTACAGCAGACCGCCGCCCTGCGTTCGGTAATGGTGCTCTCCGGCCCCAACGGCATCGGCAAAAGCGCGCTGGTTGCGCATTGGGTGGAAAACCTGGAACCCAAAATCTTCCGCCCGCTCGTCATCACCCAGGCGACGCTGGGCGCATCCGGACTGTTGTGCGTACTGGCCGGCAAGCTCGGAATGACACCCAAACACCTGCGCCATGCCAACCTGGCGCTGCTGGAAACAGCCCTCGCTCAACTGGGGCGTATCACGCCCGTGCTGGTGCTCGATGAAGCCCAGGCCTACCGCCCCGGCGCGCTTGACGAAGTCCGTCTGCTGCTGGGGCTCAACCTGCCGAAAAAACCGGCCTTCGCCATGATCCTGGTCGGCGACGTCTACTTCCTGGACGCCTTGCGCCTGCAATCGCAGCGCGCCTTGTACTCGCGCATCAGCGCCGCATACACTTTGCCGGCGCTTAACCGTGAGCAAATCGCCGGCTATCTCACGCATGCATTGCGCCAAGTAGGCATAGACCGGCCCTGTATCGAACCCGCCGCCATGGACTTGCTGGCCACCGCCAGCGAGGGGCTGCCGCGCACGATCAACCTCCTGGCGCGCGCCGCCTGGATCGAAGCCGCCAAAGCCAAAGCACTGTCCATTACGTCCGAACATATCCAACCGGCCCTCCGGCTTGTCCCAACCGCCCGGGATATGATCACCGGTCAAAAATAACCACCCCCCGATAACAGAAAAGACAAAAAGGGCGCCGGCGGCAACCGGCGCCCTTTCTGTGTCCACGGACAATCGTGTCAAACCACACGGCCAATTGTGTCCGCTACCACTGATTCAACACGAAATAATTTGGCGGAATCACCACGGCAGAATGTGGCGCGCCACACCAGCGGTCTGCTTTCATGCTCGTTCTTGGGTATGTATACGCGCTTGGCCGGTTGCGGTTTATACCGCTTGGCTTTCAGGCGCGTTACCAGATCGTTCAGGTTTTCGTCCAGCCTTTCTCCATATTCCTTCCATGTTACGTCGTCTATGCCACACGCCCGGTCTCGGCCAAGCTTCATGTAGCATGCTTTGAGAAACCCTGCGTTAAGTAAATGTGCCAGGCACGTAAACTGATACGCGGGATCCTCGCCAGCTCGTTTCATTATGAGGGGCAATTTCGCAAATGTGTCTCTCCGCTCTATGTCGGACATTTGTTTCCTCTCCCCTTTACGTTCTGCTGTCAGCCCCTTCAGGTGGACTGCGTTGTCCGCGCCGGGCATTACCCCGTCTACTCCCCTACTACGAGCTGATCCGACTGCCGCGCTGCCATACCGCCTCCTTGCCTCTTCAGCTTGTCGGCGGCTTTTCGAGAGCATCGCGGCT
>DAOSJS010000392.1:0-3705 GCA_035367355.1 Candidatus Hydrogenedentota bacterium | reverse complement strand
ATACGGGAACGAAATGTTTCCGGAGAGGATCAGCCGGCCTGATGCAGTCGCCTGCGGGCCGTGATTGGGCGTAATGGGTATGCCCAGGCCGGCAGGGGCGGTCCATGTCATGCCGTCGGTCGTGGTCATGACGTTCAGATCATGGTTGGAATGCGGGCCGCTGTCTTGTCCTTCGGGAAACTCATATTGACCGAAATATGCGGCCAACGTGCCGCGGTATGAATGAAATCCTGCGGCGGTCAGGATCAACGGCGATGCCTTGCCGGCTTGGCTGTCCACCAGCGGGTGGGGAGTCCGCCATGCCATGCCGTCCGTGGATGTGGAGAGCAGCACGCGTTGGCCCGGTGAATCCTCGTCGCGTCGGGCATTGGACCATATGGCGTAGAACCGCCCCTGGAAAAACGTGATGCTTTGGTGGTGACTGTACGCCCATTCCGCTTCCGACCGATACAGCCAGGCACGCTCGACATCGAGCTTGTGCAATTTTTCGGCGGAGTCGTAGCAATTGGTTATCCGCGATGTCATGACGTAATCCTTAATAATAATGCGATCTTCGGGCCTGCCTGCTGGGGGCCGTTCCTGGTGAGGACGGGTTGTCCATCAGCCTGTCAGCTTGTGCCATAGTTCAAGCATCCCTGCCGCTTCCTCGCGCGATTCCGGCAATACCGTCGGACGAAGAATAAGGCGGGCGCCGATCTGCCTGACCCGCGTGCCGACGCGATGCGTATAGGCCTTCCAGTCCTCGGACGGCAACGCGGTGACGCGGCCATAATAAACCGTGTCCGTCTGGGCACAGAGGCTAAGGATTCGGTCAAGGTCGTAGGCTTCGGGATTGCCAAGGTCGATTGCGCGCACCCATTTCGCCCGCATGAGAATTTCCAGAAATCCCTCGTGGCAACCACAGAAGTGCATGAATGCCTGACCACCGAAGGCTGCGCATGCCGAGGCAATATGCGGCATGATCCGCTGCTCGATCATCTCCGCTGAAATTAATGTGCAGCTATCCTCGGAAATGCGCACGCCGACGTCGGAAAAGGCCACGCCTTGGTTTGTTCCGTGCCCATGAATCATTTCGCCGGGAGATTCGCCGAGGAGCGTTTTCAGATGCCCCGACGCCCGGACATAAAGCTCTTCACAGAGGTCCAACAACTCCGCGACCCACTCCTGCTGTTCGGGATCGGCCAAATCCAAAAAGATGTCATCGCCATAGAGCATGTGGGCGATATCGAACACACCTTGTGTGTCGGCCTGATATGCCGCCAGATTCGTGTGGCTCGAATGCTTGTGAAGCTCGTAAAACGCGGCGGCTTTCCGCATGATATCCGTCTGGGCGACATCTATTTTGCGGGATGCGCGAATTCGTTCACGATCGAGACGCTCACCTGGCCAAGGCATAGCCGCCTCGGACAGCTTATATGTCTGCCCCACCATCGCCGGGACAAAAATCACGCCCAGGTTGGGACGGATCGTCGCAATGCCGTCCGTCGGCCAATCCACCTCTCCTTCGGCACGGCGCACCTCAGAGGCATACATCTTTGCGGGATCGTGGAATCGCTCGATGTAGTCGGCGGTGTCGTAGAGTGCCTGGGCGCCGGAAGGAATCAGGATCAGACTTGGCCCCTCACCGCGCCAGAAGCGTTTGTGTGAATCGATCTTCGCCTGCAAGGCCAATGCTATTCTCCTCCAGGCCCGGCAACCGTTGGAGGCGTTTCACGAACCACAACTCGTTTGCGGTCGCATGTTCCTGGTGTTTTTTGCGATCGGCGACTGTGAACTTTGCTGACGGACTGGGGCTTTGTGTCCGCCTTGTCCTTGTGGAGCAACTCGTTTACCAGTCCGGGAGGCATCAGCGACTCCAAGTCGATCTTTCGTCCGTGCGACTCCCTTTGCATGCGATCCCAGTGCTCGAGTGTCACCTCCTTGCTGATACGGACATGCGCGGCTGCGGCGTCCCGCGCCGCTTCGCCGTCACGGCGTTCCATGGCCTCCAACAACGTCTTGTGCCAACTGATTACCCCATCCAGTCTCGCTTGGTCATAGATCAGGCGAGGTGTGCCGAAGATGCTGATCATGGCACGAGAATCGGCTACCAACTTGGCGATCCAGCGGTTGCCGCAAGCCTGTATGATCATCAGGTGAAACCCCATGTCCATGGCCAGGAAGCGACTGGTTTGTTCCTCGGTCAGTGTCTCTTTTCCCGAATCCGACAACTCCTGGCGAATACGAGTCATCTCCTGCACCGTCTGGCGCAGCCTGGACAGGTTCTGTTCCGTCAGGTGGTCCACCGCCAGGTATGCCGCGTGGCTCTCCATCGCCAGGCGCAATTCGTACAGTTCCCCGATCTCGTAGCGGTCTGGCGTACGGACGATCGTTCCGTACCGTGGCACCTGCTCGACGTATCCTTCCGCAGCCAACTGGATGATTGCGCCCCGAATCGGCGCACGGCTGGTTCTCAGTTTTTTCGCAAGCGACAGTTCAGACACTTTGCTGCCGGATGGGAGATCCCCGGAATGGATCATTTGCCGGATGCGCCGATACGCTCGCTCCTGGAGTGACAACGGGCTCATGCGTGCAATCCTTGACAAGAGGCTTCAGGCCGATCGTCTCCGGTCAGATCAGATACTAGTATACCACTGGTCTACCACATAGCATACTTGTAAATCATCAAAAAAATGACTGGGCAATACGTGTCGTTCCTTCAAAAGATTGCTTCTGTCGCCCCCCCTGTATTGCGAATGTGGCCTGGGTCAGCGATGGATAGGTGGCGCATGATGGAAAGGCGCAAGACAAATCGGGCACTGCGTTTCGGACCCCTTCGAACGGACGGGGAAAAAGTGCGGGAAATTGACCTCGCCGTAGCGCAGGCGTATCGCAAACACCCTCGTCCGATTCGGGCGCAAAAAAAGCCCCGTAATTTCTTCTATTACAGGGGCTTTTTACTGCGCCGCCCAGGACTCGAACCTGGGACCCGCTGATTAAGAGTCAGCTGCTCTACCAACTGAGCTAGCGGCGCGGCCGGTCTGCCCGGAGGCAGGACCGGGTATTACATGCATTTCCCCCGCGCGCGTCAAGGCAAAAACTCCCACAGGGATCGAGAAGTGCGCCTCGCGTGCCACGGACAAGCGATGTTTGCCCGGCCGTGCGGAAGACATCCTCAAGCAGACGGCGATTGAGGGTGGCGCCCCAGTTTGGAAATCCGCAATCCGCACTCCGCAATCCGCGATGGTTTTCATCCTTCGGCGCGGGCGCCCGGGGGGGTGCGGCTTTCCACCACCACCACCAGGTCGCGGAAGTTCTGGAGCTTCCACGAGTCCAGCGTGAGCACCTTGTCCTGCCCGTAGTGCAGGCGAAGGATTCCCTTGGTCTTCAGTTCCGAGGCGTCCAGGCGGGCGATGTCGCTCCAGGCGACCTTCTCGCCGCCGGCGTATCCGATGCCCTCGGCGTCGGCGACCAGGCGGCGGCGGAGATACCGCCCCAGGAATCCCAGGACCACCACCCCGCCGCCGGTGAACGCGAACGAACCGAAGTAGTTGAACGCCCACGCGGCGAAGGCGTTGATGTCCTGCCCGGCCGGGACGTACGGGAACTTGTCGGTGAGGAACGCGTCGTGGATGCAGTACAGGCCGAAGCCCAACAGCAAGGCCGTCAAAATGCCCATGCGGACGGCGGGGTCGCGGGCGGGGCGGCACTCGACGGTTCGCGGCG
>DAOSJS010000391.1:0-3705 GCA_035367355.1 Candidatus Hydrogenedentota bacterium | reverse complement strand
AGCGAGCAGCTGCGCTCCCAGCTTACGGTGACGGTCGCGCTGGCGCACTTTTTCCCGGTAGGGCTCGCGGGCGCCTTCGCAGCCGTGATGTTTGCGGCGTTCGTGACCACGCACGATACCTACCTTCACACCTGGGGCAGCATTTTCATTCAGGATGTTGTGCTGCCGGTTCGAAACACGCTGCGCGGGGAGATCTCGCCCCTGGGACCCAAACAGCACATCCGCTGGCTTCGCGTATCGATCCTCGGGGTGGCGGTATTCATTTTTCTCTTCAGCCTGCTGTTCAATCAACAGCAGGACATCCTCATGTATTTTGCGTTGACGGGCACGATTTATCTGGGTTGGGCCGGCGCCGCCATCATTGGTGGCCTGTACTGGAAACGGGGCAACACGGCCGGCGCCTGGGCAGCCGCGGTAACGGGCATGACGCTGGCGGTCGCCGGCTGGTACATGACATATTTCTGGCCGAACACGCAGGCTCTTGTGTCGAACCTGCTGCCCGGATTGTGGGAGCGCGCGCTCGGCTGGTGGCCAAAACTGGGCGGAGAGAAATGCCCGATCACGTCGCAGGTGCTGTGGTTTTGGACGATGGTCGCCTCGGCCGTGGTTTATGCCGCCGTGTCGCTGGCAACGGGCCGGGGCCGCGTATCCGACATGGACCGGATCCTGCACCGGGGCAAGTATACGCGCGAAGGCGTGGCCAATTCTGCGACGGGCCTGCGGGCCCTGGCAATGGGTTCCGAGTATTCCTTCACGGATCGCTGTCTTGTCATCGGTTCGTACGGGTATTCGTTTCTGTTTTTGATCATCTTTATCGCAGGGACGCTGTACTCGCTGAGCACACCGGTGAAAGACAGCACCTGGATGGCCGCCTGGCGCGTGTATTGCTATTTCATGTTTGCGCTATCGGTGATCATTACGGTCTGGCTGGCAATCGGCGGCATCCACAACTTGAAGGAGCTTCTCGCGGCCCTGCGCGTAGCCGAGCGCGATGATCGCGATGACGGCACAGTGGTGGGGAACCGCAATCTGGATGATTTGGACGATGAAGAATTCGCGCGGATGAACATTGCCGAACCGGAATTGGCGGAGGATTCGAAATGAGATTCGGTCGCATTACCGTAGCGGTGTTGGCTCTCGCCGCCGTGGCGGCGCTGGCAGGGATGCAATCTGACACGGCTCCCGTTATGGTGGCGAAATTCACCGGGACGCCGGTCGTGGTTGACGGCAGGCTCGATGATGCCGTCTGGGAAACCGCCACGGCGTACCCGCTTTCCCTCGGACGTGACAGCGAGGCCAAAGGAGAGACGCTGCACGAGGCGGGTGAAGTCCGGCTCGCCTGGGATAACGAGTTTCTGTATGTCGGGGTGAAGTATACCGATTCAGACATCGTGGCCGAGGGAAAGAACGACCAGGAGCATCACTACCTGACGGGCGACCTGGCCGAGGTCTTCTTGAAGCCCAGGGCAAGCACCTGGTATTGGGAATTGTACGTAACGCCGCACGAAAAGAAGACGCATCTGTGGTTCCCCGGCAGCGGACGCATGGGCCTCAAGAGCAACGAAGAGTTTTCGATGGAATTGCACGTGGCTGCACAATGCCAGGGCACGTTGAACGACTGGCGGGATCGGGATACCAGCTGGACGGGCGAAATGGCCATACCGATCCGCGAATTGACCCGTTTCGGGGATAAATTTGGCCCGCATGCGGACTGGACCATTCTCGTGGCTCGATACAACTACTCGCGATACCTGCCCTTGCGCGGCCCTGAACTGAGCATGGCCCCGCAACTCCCGGTCACGAGCTACCATTACCACGACGGGTACGCATCGCTCCGGCTTGAACGCTGAGCGGAGGAGCCGCCGCCTCCGGAGGATGAATACCGCTCCGCTCGAACGAGGAAGCGCGCCGCAGCACGTCTGGAGACAGCCGTCCCGGGGGTACGGCTACATGGCGCCATCAGTCATCCGGTCGGCCTTGATCTTCATGAGCTGGCTGGTGGTGGAACGCTCGATTTCATCCAATTTGCTTTTGATGTACTTGCTGGTCTCGGCCATGTTCGGGATGAGGGTATGTTCGAGGGCGTTCACGCGGCGCCGCGTTTTTTCAATCTCCTGGCTCAAGAGACGCACGGTTTGCTCAAGTTCGCTCATGTGAAGCAGTTCCGGGATGAATTTCTTGAGACTGTCGATGGCGCTGTCGAGTTCAGGCGAGGTGTGCATCAGCGAATATCCGCCCTGAGCCTCTCCAAACGTGACATCAATGCGGGGAATGGCCACCCCCATGACGCGCCGCAATTGGGCATCGACATAGAGTTCCTGACGGGTCAGATCCAGGGCATCTTCGATCACGGCCCGCGACGAAGTGGCTTCGGCGAGGACGAAATGCTTGAGCACCTCAGGCAGCTGCTTGTCAACGGCCAGCCGGCGCTCCTTATAGGCATTGGCGTATTTCCCAAAGTCCTTCATGAGGCCGTCGAGCTTGTCTTTCAGGAGCTTGTGGCCGCGCCTCGCGACAGTGAGCCGCTTGCGGAGACGCAGGAGTTCCATGCGCGTTGGGTTTACGGCGAGACGCACGGCTGAGGGATCCTCCTTTTCCAAACCATCCAGGCCCGGGGCCTATTTGGGATAATATTTGTCAATGAACTCATCGCGAACCCGCTTCAATGATTCGCGCGGCAAGAGGGAGAGCAGATCCCATCCGATGGCCAGGCTCTCCTCGATGGTGCGGTTTTCATCCTCGCCCTGCCGGATAAACTTGCCCTCAAACGCATCGGCAAACTTGACGAACAGGAGGTCTTCCTCGCTCAAGGCCGATTCGCCCAGCACCACCGCAAGCTCTTTGGCGCTCTTGCCACGGGCATAGGCGGAATAGAGTTGATTCATCACATCCGCATGATCCTCGCGCGTCTTCCCTTTACCGATACCCTTGTCTTTCAGGCGCGACAGGGACGGCAGGACGTCGACGGGCGGATAGATCCCCTGTGCATGGATGGGCCGGCTGAGAATGATCTGCCCCTCCGTGATGTAGCCGGTCAAATCCGGGATGGGATGCGTCTTGTCGTCTTCGGGCATCGTCAATACCGGAAACTGGGTAATCGAGCCGGGCTTGCCTTTAATACGGCCGGCGCGCTCGTAGATTGACGAGAGGTCGGTGTAGAGGTAGCCGGGATAGCCGCGGCGTCCGGGCACTTCTTTGCGGGCGGAGGAGATCTCACGCAGGGCTTCGCAGTAGTTCGTCAGGTCTGTCAGGATGACGAGGACGTGCATGCCTTTTTCATACGCGAGAAACTCCGCGGTGGTCAAGGCCATCCGGGGGATGGAGATGCGCTCGATCGCGGGATCATCGGCCAGGTTCATGAACAGCACGGCGCGCTCGATCGCCCCAGTCCGGCGGAAGTCGGCGATGAAAAACTCGGATTCTTCAAAGGTGATGCCCATGGCCGCGAAAATGACCGCAAACCGCTCGCCGGTCTTCAAAACCCGGGCCTGGCGTGCGATCTGGGCGGCCATGCGGGAATGCGGCAGTCCGGAGGCAGAAAAGATGGGCAGTTTCTGGCCACGAACCAGCGTATTCAGCAGGTCGATCGTGGAGATCCCGGTTTGAATGAACTCATTGGGATAGTCGCGGGCATACGGGTTCATCGGGCTCCCGTTGACGTTGAGCCATTTCTCGGGGATGATGGGCGGCCCATCGTCGATGGGA
>DAOSJS010000390.1:0-3707 GCA_035367355.1 Candidatus Hydrogenedentota bacterium | reverse complement strand
GCGAAAACCGCCATCAGGGAGGCGATGCTGCTGGATTTCATGGTGGTGGTCTGATCGCCGAAGCCGCCGTGCACCGTGCCGGGAGGCATCAGATACATCCCGTAATTGCCGACATTGCTGAAAAACGGCACGTCGTACACGTCTATGTCGAAAGCGGCACGGACAACATCGGCCCAGTACGTAAACCGCATCAGGTAGCTCGACCAGTAGGCCAGGCCTTCATGCCAGCCGCCGTCGGCGTCGTTCCACACCGGGTACGTTGTGCACAGGATGGTCATGGCGTATTCGAGCCAGGGCTCCGCTTCGGGAAATTCACCGTAAAACGCGATGGCCACCTCGCCCAGCCAGTGCCAGGCCCGGTTGTGGTGGCTGTTGTATGGCCGCCACAAATGCGGACTGTGTTGAAGGCTGTCAAAACAGTCCTGTCCGCGAATTTTCATGACATCGGCGATGGTGCTGCGCTCTGCATCGGTCAAAAGGGGGTATACCCAGGAAAAGGTGCGCGAGGGGTAGTAGAGTCCCGGCATGGCCGCTTCGTCGTTGTAGCGGTAGTTGGTCGAGCCCTTGGGATCCCATTGCGCGAAGGCCAGCAGGAGGTCGCGGGCGGCCCGTCCATAACGCTCATCGCCGGTCATGCGGTACACAAAGGCCAGGGTGGCCGCGCCGTCGGTCAGCTTCTGAGTGTGCACCCGGTTGCCCCACCAGATTTTCCGCCATTCGTTGCTGAGGCGTACCGTGCCTTCCGGATACAGTGGCGGCTCGCTGGTGTCGGGCGGATTGGCCAGAAGTTCGTCTGCAGCGCGCACCAGCGCGTCGAAAGGCTCTTGCAGCGGGCCCTCTGCGAGTTCGCGAAGCCGGGGAAGCTCCTCAGGGCGAAAAAACAGACGGGGATGGTCCCCGGGCATGCGCTGAATCAGTTCAGCGGTGGACGGCAGTGGAAATGCGACGGCTTCGGGGCTCACGGTGAACGAGCGCACGGTGCTCCATTCCGTGCGTTGACCCGTTGCGTCGATCGCCGCATAACGCCAATGGTAGACGCCCGGCGAGAAGGTGCTCGGGGGGCAGTGTGCTGACCACCGGATATCGGGCTTTTCGTACGCAAGGGTTCCGAAAGCCTCATCGGGCGCCACCTGCAGGTGATAGGCGGCGGCGTCTTTGCAGGGGCGCCAGGTAAACCCGGGAGGATTGGTCACGGGCACGCTCTCCGGCGTGGGCCGATAGCCCCATTCTCCCGTAGCCGTGGGGCTCTGATCGAGTTCAATGGCCTCTGCGCCCGCGACAGCCAGCAGAAAACACAACGCAACGATGCCGGTACGAGACATGGTGTTCCTCCACATTCCTGCACAAACCGCCTCGGCGGTTGTGCCTGCGAATTTTTCTCACCATACCAGATTTACCGTTCGCAGTTCTTGAGCGGATCCATCGCGAGAATACGGCTTTTGAGCATGAGGCAGCGGTGAAGCCATACCTGGGCTCAAAAAAAAGGCGCCGCGAGCCGTACAGGCTGGCGGCGCCGGAAGGGGTCGACTCATTCGGGAATGGTCAGTTCAGGGATCAGAACGTCTGCCGTCAGTTCGCCCAGCTCGATTTTCGGGTCGCGGACGAGCTTGAGATTGCGATAGCGGTGCGTCTGAGGCGCGCCCGCGTGCATCTGGAACGCAAACAAGCCGGTCCGTTCGTCCGTTGCAGTCAGATCAAGGCAGGCCACGCCCAGTTTGCCGTTGATGGCCGTCCAGATGGCGGGCCCGACGGCCAGGATTTCATAGCGGTTCCACTCGCCGGGTTTAACGGCCTCTTCCGCGCGGCCGTTCCAGTCGAGCATGCCGCGGCCGCCCTGATGGTAGAGGCGGCCCCAGACGTCCTTGCCGATGTCGCCCTGATATCCGAGCGCGTGCCCCGCGTCGTCGATCTTTTTCGAACGGAACTGAATGCCGGAGTTGGCCGTGGGCGGTTCGAGCAGGACTTCTGCGCTGAGGTAGAAGTCGCCGGCCTCGAGCTCTGACCAGAGGTAGCAGGTGTCGGGGACCTGTTCGGTGCTCTGGCCCACGATCGCACCGTCTTCAACACGCCAGAAATTGCCCGTGGGGATCCAGCCGGTGAGATCCCGGCCATTGAAAATGGCCGCGTCTTCCCGCGCGGACGTGCCGAGGTGCTGCGCGATCGCGATGGCGGCCTGCACCGCTTCCGGCCGGATGGCGTCGTCGGCAAATTGTGCGAACGCCATTTCAAGCGCGTCGAGGCTGGGCGTGGCTGCGAGACCGCTCAGCACCTGTTTCTTCTCGTCGGGCGTGGCTGCGAGGCTCATGAGCTCGGTGAGCTGTTCAAGCCGTTCCGCCGGCGTGCTGTCGCTTTCTTTGAGCATCCGCACGGCGCCGCGCAGAGCCACGACCTTCAAGGTGGCATCCGGTGTGGTTCGGACCAGATCCATGACGACTGGAAGCGCATCGGAAGTGGGCCAGTCACACAGGGTGCGTTCACTGGTCTGCTTGATCTCGCCTTCCCCTTGCGCGGCAGCGAGCCGGACCGTCTCGAGGGCGTCAGGGCTGCCCGTGGCGCCCAGCAGGCGCACCAGTGCCAGGGCGGTCTGCGGAGAACTGCGGCGGGTCTCTTCGAACGCTTCACGGAACGCATCCACGATGGCGGGAGGTATCGAGAAGGCCGTCAGGTTGAGCGACTGCCCCTCGGTGACCGTCTTGCTGTGAGACACACCATTGACCTCGTAATCAATGCGCAACTGCTTCACAATGCTCGGTGCCGGATCGCCGAAATTGCCATTGGACGCGCCAATGGCCATTGCGCCCGAGGCGACCAGGTGGGCCACCTTGTCGGTTACATTCGCGGACGCGCCGCCGGGCAGGTCGCCGTAAACCGCCTCTTGAATCACGATGCCGGCGCTGGTGGGTTTACGTTCCCGGTTCACAACGGCCCGCAGCGTGTCCTCCGCCCCCTGGATTTCCTCGGGAGCCTGGGCTTTACGGAGCACGGCGAGCAGCCGCGGGATCTCGGGGATGCCGGCAGACTTCTCGAGAGCCGTCAGGGCGCTCAGGCGCACGGCGGTATTCGCGTCTTTTTCGACGGCATTCATCAGCACGTCCGCAGGCTTCGGCAGACCGCCCCGGCCGATCAATTCGACCGCTACACGCCGCGCGGCGGGCTCGGGATTGTCAAGCATGGCCACGAGCACCGCATCGGCGTCCGGGGCCGGGAAATAAGCCAGGGCGTTGCGTGCGGCCTGGGTCAACGGGACGTCTTCATCGGCCGTGGCAAGCTCAGCGATGAGCTGCAGTGCCGGGGTATAGGCCAGCCGGGTCAGGGCATTGACCGCCTCGATACGGACGTTCTCGGGGCCCGCCTGGGCTTCGGCCAGCAGCGCGGGACCGGCCACGCTTCCGCCGCGGTGGCCAAGCGTCTGCATAAGCGCGATTTTGCGTTCATTGGGCAGGGCCGGCAAAGACTCCACCAGGGCGGCGGTCACGGCGTCGCCTCCGTCCATCTCGCGTGCGGTGCGGAGCGCGCCGTTGAAAGATGCCTTGTCCTCGCTGCGTATCGCTTCGAGCAGTATGGGCAGGCCTTCCTGAGGCCCGCGGGCGAGCACCGCGCCACGCAGCGCACCCGTGCGCACTTCGTGGGCGACGTTGGGCGTCTCGCGCAGGCGGTCATTCAACGCAACGGCTTCCGCACGGTTGCCGCTGGCGAGAAACGCCTCG
>DAOSJS010000389.1:0-3711 GCA_035367355.1 Candidatus Hydrogenedentota bacterium | reverse complement strand
CTGAGGCGCTTGGATAGGGTCCAAAATAGCGCGAACCATCTTTGCGCCGCTTCCGGGTGATGGTCACCCGGGGGAATGGATGTTCCAGGTTCACGCGCACGCTCACATAGGTCTTATCATCCTTGAGCCGAATGTTGTAGCGCGGTTTGTGGTGCTTGATGAGGCTGTTTTCCAGGAGAAGCGCCTCTTTCTCGTTGCTTGTGACGAGAAAATCCAGGTGCGCCACGCGCCCCATCAGAAACCGCACCGTATACCGGCTGTCGCTCTCGTTAATGTATGCCCGGATGCGCGCCCGGAGGTTTTTGGCCTTTCCGACATAGATCACGGCGCCTTTTGTGTCGCGCATGAGGTAGCAGCCGGGGTTTGAGGGCACGGCGGCAATGTCGAAGGCAGCCTGGAATTCTTCAGGGGAGGCTTGCGGAGCGTGCGCTATATCGATTGAATGGCGGTCTATCGCGCCTGTAAATTTGGAGTCATCCATATAATTAAATGATAACACACGCTGCGCAGATACGCGCGTTGAAGGGTGCTGGCTGCCCGGATATACTGATGTCCCAGAAACACCCCCGCCGCGCGGGCAGCCCTTACCGAATCCGCCAGGCAAACCCGCCGGGCAAGGTATACGAAATGACCAACCCATATATCCGCGACGTGCAGGCCTTCGGGCGCATGATCCGCCGGATCGAACGTGCCGGCCAGATACTGCTTACCCTCTGGGTGGCAGTCCTCATTGCGCTGGGGATTGCCTCCCCTCAGCCGTATATGCGCGCCTGGGAGCTCGTGCTGCTTCAGATCGTTGCCGGCCGGGCCGCCAGCGTAAGCAAGGGCGTAGCCATGGGATTTCCCAAGCTGTTTCTGCTGGCGCACTGCACGTTGCAGGATATCATTGTCCTGTTGCTGTTGTATCCGCTGTTGGTCGCCGGATACCGCTATGCCGTGGAGTGGCGCTTCATTGGGCCGGCGATCGCGAATGTCCGAGCGACGGCGGAGCGCCACAAGAGCAAGATTGCGCCGTTTGGCTCGATCGGCCTCGTTCTTTTTGTATTGTTTCCCTTCTGGAGCACCGGCGCGCTCGCGGGAGGCGTGGTCGGGTACCTGCTTGGCATGCGGACCCGCTGGGTCTTCACCTCGGTGATCATCGGCGATTTTCTCGCTGTAACCCTGTGGATCTGGTTTTTCGACCGGATGGCCCGGTTCTCGGAAGCGCTGAGCAGCCGCATGTGGCTGTTCATTCTGCTGGGCGTGGTGCTCACAGCGGCTGTAGGCCGCATCATCGCCATCCGGCACAAAATGAAACCGGCCAGGGCGGGCAGCGAGACTGCAAAACTCAGCGGGACGCAAAATGAACGGCCCGGCTTTCCTGAGAAAACCGGGCCGGATTCGTGAAAACCGCGAGGGATTGACTCAGGCCTCTGTAGACGCCTCTTCCGCTACCGCTTCTGGCGTGCCCTTGTCTTTGAAGAGAACAGCGAATGCCACCGCAACAACGACTGCCATAAGGGTCATGATTTTCCACACCGGCGGCCAGTTGTGGCCCGCGATCTCCTCGCCCTCCATGATCTGGTAGTGCTGAACAATTATTCCGGCCAGAATCGAGCCGATGTACATGCCCACGCCGTAGGTGATCATGGCGATGAAGCCCTGTGCACTGGCCCGGACCTCCTTGGGCGCCTCGTTGTCGACGTAGATTTGACCGGTCACGAAGAAGAAGTCGTAGCAGATGCCGTGCAGGAGGATGCCTCCGTAATACATGAACACCAGCGCGCCGTTGTCGCCGAATGTGAACAGCAGGTACCGGCCGACCCAGGCCGCCATACCCACCAGGAGCATCTTCTTCACGCCCAGCCGCGCGAAGAAAAACGGCATCACCAGCATGAAGAAAAACTCCGACATCTGGCCGAGGGTCATTTTGGCCGTTGCATTCACCATGCCCATCTCATCCAGGAATGGATTCGCAAACGCGTAGTACGCTGAAAGCGGGATGCAGATGAGGAAGGAGCTGATGGCAAACACCGCAAACGAGCGGTCTTTCAGCAGGCCGAGGGCGTCGAGGCCGAGAATGTCGCGGACTTTGACTGACTGTCCTTTCGACTTGGGGGGCGTGTGCGGCAGGAAGAAACTGAACACGCCCAGCACGATAGCGGCCAGCGCGGCAATGACCATGGGGATGGCTGTAGCCGGCGCGGCAATCCATTCGCCTTCGCCGCCGGCCAGCGGGATCGTGAAATTGATGGGGATTCCAAACGGCTCGGCAAAATGCCAGCGCACCCCGCCGCTGTTCACCTCCAGGAAACCGATCAGTAACCCGGCCACGATCCAGCCCAGGGTGCCGAATACCCGGATCGCCGGGAACTGCTTTTCAATGTTGTCGAGCTGCTGGAACGCCACCGCATTCACCAGCGCGAGGGTCGGCATGTACGTCACGGTGTAGATCAACAAGACCCAGAAGAACAGGCCGGGCTCTGCAATGCGTGACACCGCGAACAGCACGATGCCTCCCAGAATGTGCATGGCGCCCAGGACCCGCTCTGCGGAAAAGAACCGGTCGGCGATCATGCCCACGAAGAACGGCGAGACGATCGCAGCCAGGGCGGTAGTGCCGTATGCATTGCCGATGGCCGTGCCGGGGAATTTGAGCGCCCCCAGGTACACCCCCATGGGAACGTACCAGGCTCCCCAGACAAAGAATTCCAGAAACATCATGATGCACAGATTGATGCGGGTCCCTTTACTCATCTCGAATGCCTCCTTCTGCGATGGCAGCGGGTTGGAACGCGCAGGAAGGGGGGCAGCAGGAGCCGACCATCACAAATCTGGAACCCCCTCGGGGAAACGGCCACCCCCATCGTGTCTCTGCCGTTCGAATCGCATCCTAGTAAAAAGGCCGCACCGGGTCAAGTCTGCGAAGCTGCTCAATCGTGAGATATTCTGAAGCCGTGCGCCTATTCATAATTCCAAGTGCACGGGTTTTTCATTTGATGGTTTGGACGCCTTTTTTCGTGTTGGTGGGTGTGGAGCGGGACATGGATGAAAGAAGCACGCATCGCAGAGTCGGTTGGGTCCACTGGGAATCATCAAAATCACAGACAACCCAAAGGAGAACTCCCAGTGGGCAAACCCACATCATGCAACGTATAAATGAGGTGAAATTCAGGCGTATTCCCACCCGGGGGTGTTTCCGGCGGGAATTCCCTGAAAAAAGAGCTGCCCTGCCTCTACTATCGGGCGCAAATTACGTTGAAACAGCTGCGGCTATACCTGTCCTTTCGGGATCGCTCAAAGGCGATACCTCCAACCCCGAAAAGCCTGCCTCCGTCAATCATGTCAAATCATGGATACCATGGATACGTGGTGAAGCGGAAATAGGGATACGATAGCCCCTCGTCGATGAGCCAGGTGGACCACTCGTCGACGAAATCCCAACCTGCCGCGGTAAAGGTGGCCTTCTGCTTCAGCTCAGAGGTGGTTCGGCCTTCACCGCCACCAAAGGAAGTGAGGAAGCCGCTGGTCTCCTTATTCCAAAACGAGGCTGTTACGGCTGGGAAACCGCCCGAATCAGAAACCCCTGCAAGCGCGCCGCAGGTGCTGTCTCCTCCACAATCGACAAAGCCAACGGAATAGCACTCCGTGACGGTGCAGGTGCCCTCTCCAGAGCCGGTCAGCCCACCACTGTTGGAGCTGGCATGTACATCGCCAGTCGCATAACAGTAT
>DAOSJS010000388.1:0-3727 GCA_035367355.1 Candidatus Hydrogenedentota bacterium | reverse complement strand
ATGCGCGCCCAGGAAGGCGCAGCCTTGGCGGAAGATATCAAAGCCCGAATTCAGCTGATGCGCGACAGCCTGGCTGAAATTGAGGCGCGGCTGCCCGAGCTGAACGCGAAGCATGAGGAACGGCTTCGAGCGCGAATCCAGGAACTCGCGGCGGATATTGCGTTGACGGAGGAACGGGTCGCGATTGAGGTGGCGCTCCTGGCCGATAAGGGCGATGTGACCGAGGAGGCCGTACGGCTGAAGACCCATCTGGCGCACATGGAAGAGCTGCTGGATTCGGATGCCGCGGTAGGCCGGCGGCTGGATTTTCTGTCGCAGGAGATCCAGCGCGAGGTCAACACGCTTGGTGTTAAAACCCGTGACTGCGACGTGGCGAAATACGTTCTGGATATGAAAAGTGAACTGGAAAAGATTCGGGAACAGGTTCAGAACGTCGAATAGATGATGTGCGCAGTGAAAACAGGCGAGGTGTTTGTGGTGTCTTCGCCTTCGGGCGCGGGCAAGAGCGCCATTCTTCACCGTGTCCGGGAGGCCGATCCGACTCTCTTGTTTTCGGTATCGGCGACCACGCGCTTGCCCCGTGCAGGCGAATGCGACGGCCGTGACTATTATTTTGTGCCGCAGGAAGAGTTCCGGCGGCGCGTGGATGCCGGGGAATTTCTTGAATGGGCTGAGGTGCACGGTAATCTGTACGGCACCTTGCGCGCGGAAATGGAGCGCCTGGCGGCCTCCGGGCAGGATGCCGTAGTGGAGATTGACGTGCAGGGCGCAGCCAGCCTGCGCGCACTGGGGTTCAGGATGGTGTCGGTGTTCATTATGCCGCCGTCACTGGCGGAATTGGAGCGCCGGCTCCGGGCCCGCGGCACCGAGGCAGAGGACGTGCTCGCGCTGCGGGTGAAGAACGCCCGCGGCGAGATAGACCAGTACCGCCAATACGATTTTGTCATTGTGAATGACGATTTGGATACGGCCGTGGCCGATTTTCAGGCAATTGTGCGTGCGCAGCGATGCCGCGCCGAACGTTTTGAAGACAGACCTTGAGGAGCCGGGCGCGGCCGCGATCGGCCGGCTTGGACTGAACGCCCACGGCGATAAAAAGCTCGAGGCTGGACGTAAGAAGGAAGGATCAGCATGGGAAAAATGTACTCCCCCGAAGATTTTGACGACAAGGCCGACAGCGTGTACCGGCTGGTACTCGCGGCAGCGCGCCGTGCCTCCCAACTCGCAAAACCTGAGTCGCGCCCGCTGGTTCCGGTGCGCTCGAAAAAGCCGACCATGGTCGCCCTGGAGGAAATCCTGGAAGGCAAGGTCGCGGTGAGAGAGACCAAAACGGATGAAGAGGATTACTTCGAATAAAGAGGTTGTCCTGGGCGTGACGGGCTCGATCGCCGCCTACAAGGCGTGCGAGCTCGCATCCCGCCTGATCGAGGCCGGTTACACGGTCACGCCGGTGCTGACGGCGTCGGCGCAGAAGCTGGTCGGACCGGCCACATTCGAGGCCCTGACCGGCCGCCGGGCGATTACCGGCATGTTTGAGCCTTTCGCAAGCCCGGAGATCGAACATATCGCCGTGGCGCAGCGTGCGGCCCTGTTTTTGATCGCCCCCGCTACCGCCAACATCATCGCCAAAGCAGCGCACGGCATCGCGGATGACTGGCTGAGTACGACCCTCCTGGCCACCCGGGCGCCGATTCTCATTGCGCCGGCCATGAATACCCACATGTACAACCATCCGGCGACGCAAGAGAATATCGCGATTCTGAAAGCGCGGGGGTGCGCGTTCGCCGGGCCGGGTTCGGGCAGGCTGGCCTGCGGCACAGTCGGGCCCGGGCGCCTGATCCATATCCCGCGGATACTGGAAGCGGTCGAGGTCCTGTTGCACCAAACCAAGGATCTGGCAGGCCTGTCTGTCGTGCTGACTGCAGGCGGTACCCGCGAACCCATTGACCCCGTACGGTATATCGGGAACCAGTCGTCCGGCAGAATGGGCCGGGCCCTGGCCATGGAAGCCTTGAAACGAGGCGCGCGCGTGACGGTTATTGCGGGCCATATGGACGTAGCGCCGCCGGAAGGCGCGGAGGTGATTGTGGCGGAAACCGCGAAGGACATGGCCGAAGTGGCCTTGAGCCTGGCCCAGGACGCCGATATCTTCATCGGTGCGGCGGCAGTCGGCGATTTCCGGGTTGAAAATCCATCGGGCGACAAGCAGAAACGCAGCGGAAAAGGCCTGCAGATCAATCTCGTCGAAAATCCGGACGTTATCAGCCAGGTGGGCGCGTTGCGGCGCGATGGGCAGCTGGTCGTGGGATTTGCGGCCGAAACGACGGATCTCATCAAGAACGCGAAGGCCAAAATCAAACAAAAACAGCTGGATCTGATCGTGGCCAACCAGGTCGGCGTCGAGGATTCAGGATTTGGTACCGAGACGCTGCGCGCGAGTTTCATTGATTCCAAAGGCAGCGTGGACGAGCTGGAACTCCTGACGAAGGAAGAGGTGGCCACGCTCCTGTTTGATCGTATCGCCAGCCTGCTGGGTTAGGGCCCCAATACGATTCGCCGGCCTTCTCTGGCGGATTGATAGGCCGCCAGCACGACTTCCAGCGCGAGGCGCCCATCGATCCCGGTCGCGGCAGGCGCCGCGCCGCTCACCAGACTGTCCACCCAGGGCCGCGGCACGGCAGCAATGCGCTCGCCCTGACTCGCCGGTTTCGGGATGTCGTATGGGGTCCAGGAGTGCGTATCGTACCGGTACAGTTTCAACGCGTGCCCTTCCGGGCAGCCGGGTATGCTGCACGACGGGCCGTCACCGTAGTTCTGAATAAGCACGCCTTGATCGCCGTAAATTTCCGTGGTGCATTCGCCCGCGTCGACAGTTGAGCTGTTGAAGATTGTTGCCATAGCGCCGTTGGCGAGACGGAAAAGCGCGATTCCGTTGTCATCCGGGGCCACGTCAGTCAGTACATTGTCGATCTCGGCCATGACGCTCACGGGTTTGCCGAAGGTCCAGCACAGCCAGTCGATGGGGTGGGCGGCGTCATCGGCGAACATGCCGATATTGGTTTCCGCGCGAATATGCCAGTTGGTGGGGCCGTTGATGAACTCGGGCTGGAACAAGACGGGAATGCAGTGCCGGCGCCGCACCACGCCGATTTTTCCCAGCGCGCCTGACTGGACCAGTTGCCGCATCTTGATGTTCGCGGGATCATGGCGCATCTGCCAGGCCATTGCCAGTGTGACGCCATGAGCTGCGGCCGCGGCATTCATCCGGTCGCATTCCTCCAGCGTCATCGCCATTGGTTTCTGGAGCAGAATATGCTTTCCCGCTTCGGCGGCTGCGATGCACAACGCGGCGTGGCGGCTGGTCTCGCTCCCGATCATGACAGCCTGGACCGCGGGGTCAGACAGCACCCCCTCGGGGCGGTTCTCGTAACGCATTCCCGTGCGCTCGCAGACCGGCCGGGCCCGTTCCGCGTTGTCGTCATAGGCGGCGAGCAGGCGAACCTCCGGAAATCCCGCCATCACGTCCGCGTACAGGCTGACATGGCCATGCGCAAAGCTCAGCACGCCGATTCCAATGGGAGAGGTCATGGCTTTTCCTTCCATCTGTGGTGGATGAGCGTAATGTAAAACACGCGGAGCTTCCAAGTAAAGGGACACTCGCTCAGAGCGCAGTCGGGCAATTTCGCGAGGGAAGGAAGGTCAGCCGTCCATCGGTTCCGGGATGTGA
>DAOSJS010000387.1:1447-3731 GCA_035367355.1 Candidatus Hydrogenedentota bacterium | reverse complement strand
GATTATGTGGAGTTCCCTGTAATGCGGAGTTGATTCGATTCAGCCCGTTCCAAAGGGGTTGGGAGGAGGTTTTGCTCCGCATAATATTGTGAGCGCACGCCGGTCCATAGGGATCGGCCACATCCACATCATGGAGGCGCTCACATGCTGGAGCTCTACTATGTGCGCAGGAAGAATCAAGTCCGACTGGAGCAAAACCACTTGGCTGCGATCATTGAGACGGCGGCGTGCCGTTTCGTGGAGCAGGGCTACCCAATTCTTTACGGGAAAGCCAATCTGATGTACATGGCGTACTTCGGCGACTGGTTGCGCGACCAGCAGGTCCCGGTCGACAAGGTGACTGCCAAGCATGGCCAGGACTTCCTGCGGCAATTCGTCCCGCCCAAATTCCGGGGGCAGCCGGAACGTGTATCTTCTCTGCAAAAAAGGCGTGCTCTGTTGGCGGCCATCCGCCTGGCCCTGGCCTTGATTCACGAGCGGCATCCTGTCGCGACCGTGTTCCATCCGGCGCAAATCGAGGTCGGCAGGTATGTAGACCATCTGCGACGCGATCGTGGCCTCGCGGAAGGCACCGTTGAACACCACGAGCGCTGCCTCGGCGAGTTTCTCACGCACTGTTTTGGCGACGAACCGATCGACATTGCCCGGCTCACCGCCGAGCGCATCCATGCCTACATCGACGCGCTGCCCGCGTCCAGGACCAACGCCAGGCGGCGCATTGCTTGCACCGTTCTGCGCGGCTACTTTCGATTCTTGGAACTGCATGGACTCACGACCCGCTATCTCCACGCCGTCGTACCCACGGTCGCCAGTTCCCGTCCGGCCGTTTCTCCCAAGGTGCTGGAGGCGTCGGACTTGAAAAAACTGCTCGCCAGCATCGACCGCTCGACGCCGACGGGCAAGCGCGACTACGCGGCGGTCCTGTGCATGTGCGATCTGGGCCTGCGCGTCGGCGATCTGCCGCGATTAACGCTGGACGACATCGATTGGCGCCGGGGTTCGGTGCAAGTTGCCAATCACAAGATGGATCGTCCCTACCGTCTGCCCCTGCCCCGGCGTGTGGGACGGGCATTGGCCGACTACCTGGCCCATGGCCGCCCGGCCTCCGCGTGTCGGCAAATCTTTGTGCGCCATGGGCGCCCGATCGGCCAACCCACTACGGCCCACGCCCTCAAAGCCGCCGTCTATCGCCTCTGGGACAAATCCGGTCAGCAAGACCGATTCTCCGGCACCCATATCCTGCGTCACAGCGCCGCCACGCGCATGAAACGCGCGGGCGTCACGCTTAAGTCAATCGCCGATGTGCTGGGTCATGGCTCGATGCAGACTACCGTGCTCTACGCCCAAGTCGATCTTCCCGCCCTGCGCGCGGCGGCGCAGCCCTGGCCGGAGGTGCAGCCATGACCAAGAAGACGCCATCGATGCTGGAAATGGTTAACAATTACGTCGAGCACAAACGCGGGCTGGGCTACAAGCTGGGCACCGAGAGCTACATGTTGCGCTCCTTCGCCCGCCACGCCGACCGGCAGGCCCCCGGCCAGCCGCTGACCACCCAGCTGGCCCTGGAATGGGCAACCGCACCCGAATCGGACGGCAGAACCTACCACGCCAAGCGTCTGGACGCGCTGCGTTCGTTCGCCCGTTATCTGGCGGCGTTCCAGCCCGGAACCGAAATCCCGCCCGGAGGGATTCTTGGTCCCAGTCTTTCGCGCGTGGAGCCCCACATCTACACCCGTGAGGAGGTTGCCGCGCTGATGCGCGAGGCCATGAATGTGAAGCCGTCCACCCCGGCCGCCCGGACCAACTCCATCCGCAATGCTACCGTGATCGGACTGCTGGCCTGCACGGGGATGCGGATTGGTGAGGTTCTGGCGTTGAAGAATGAGGATGTGGATCTGGCCACGGGCGTGATCACAGTCCGTGAGAGCAAGAAGCTGCCAATGCGCCTGGTTCCGATCACGGACTGCGCCGTGCGTCAGCTGCGCCGCTACCAGCAGGAGCGCGACCGGCGCTTTGGCTCGCCATCGCCGTCGGGAGCGTTCATCCAATCATCCTGGAATGGACGGTTGACGTACGGCTCGTTCTTTGCCGCTTTCAAGATCATCCGTGAACGAGCCGGGGTGAAGCGCTCAAACGTCCCGAATCGTCCGCCGCGCCTTCACGACCTACGCCACACCTTTGCCTGCAATCATCTTCTGCGCGCCTACCGGGAAGGGCGCGATATCGACAACGCCGTGCATGAACTGGCAGTCTATCTGGGGCATGCGACGCTGAAGTCCACCTA